>JAEUQG010000154.1 GCA_016789755.1 Bryobacterales bacterium | reverse complement strand
TGCGCTTGATGCGCGCCAGCCGCTCCAGCGCCCCATAGCGCTGCCCCCGCCGCGTGCAATCCACCGCTATTGCCACCGCGCCCGCTTGCACCAGCGCCGCCGCATCTTCCACCGACGGCGTGATCAGAATCCGCCCATCGTCCATCATCCGTTTCTGAATGCCGATCACCGGCAGATTCACCGCCGCCCGAATTGCCTTGATGTCTTCCGGTGAGTTAGCGCGAATGGCCGCCGCGCCGCCCTCCCGTGCCGAGCGGGCAAATCTCGCCATGGCGTCGGGCGAGCAGAATGGCTCTTTCTCCGACGCCTGGCAGGAAACGATCAACTGTCCTTTGACCCCTCCGAGCATAGACATTCAGTGTGTCAGAAACGGCGGCTTACTTCACCCGCCCTGCCCACTTCCTCCAAACCGTGGCGTCGTAGAGCAGCGGCAAATACACTCCTCCCACCACGCTGCGCGCCTGGAATCCGCGCATCGTTCCCTCCTGTGTCCAATACCAATCTGTCATCGGAACGCGGCTTTCCGACTCGTTCAGAAAGGCGAACACCGGAGCGGTCAGCGTCTCGAAATCGTCCCTCGACCCCGTCAGCGTCGCCGTCCACAGAATCCAGTCGAGCTTCGTGTACGACTCGCGATTGTCCAAAGGTAAACCGTACTTCTTCTGCATCTTGAGGTAATAGTTCATCTCCTTCTTCGCCACCTCCGGCGGAAACAACCCAAGCCTCAGGATGCGGTCCCACACCAGGTTGTACTTCTGGCTCCAAGTCCCTTTTGACCCGAACGCCAGCGAGTAATGATCGCCGTCATCGGCCATCGTCATCCATTTGCGCGCGAACTCCTGCGCCAACTTCGTATATTCCGCAGCCTGCTGGGCTTGCCCCAGCGTCTTGGCCAACTGCCCGAAGGCGCCCAACGCGACGATCGCCTTGATCGACAGATTCGTGTTGCGCGCCAGGTGCCCGGCGAAATCGTCGGTGCTCAACTGGTTCTCCGGATCCATCCCTTTTTCGCGCAGATAATCAGCCCACTTGGTGAGCAGCGGCCAGTAGCGGCGCGCGTACTCGGCATTACCTTCGGCCTTCGCGATCGCCGCCATCAGGATCAGCATGTTGCCGCTTTCCTCCACCGGCATCTGCCGCTCCTCTGTCCTCTCTCCTCCTCCGTACACCTGTCCGTTCGCCAGCGGATACGTGCCCAGGTCATGCGGAGCGTACGGCCACCTCCAGCGCTTCATTCCCGCGTAGTCGAGAATCGGCGTGGTCATTCCCTTCAGCAGCGCCGGATTGGTGAGCAGAAACAGAGGCGCCGAAGGATACGTTACGTCCACCGTGGCGATGCATCCATTGGAGAAATTCTCTTTCGAAAAGAACAGCGGCGTGCCGTCCAGATCGGCCACCAGTTTGTGCGCCGCAATCGCCTGACGGTACGCCAGGATTGCGATCTGCGCGTACTTGCCGCCGCCCGCGCGCGTCAAATCGGCTGTCAACTCGTCGTCGAATTTCCGCGCCCGGTCGAGCAGCGATGGCATTTCCCGCACCGCCGATTGCAGCATTTGTGCCGCCGTGTCTCCATTCCGCCGCCAGTACGGACGCAGATTGCGGTGGAAGTGCTGAATGCTGAACTGATCGTCGTAGGCGACAATGGCGTAGCGCGAAACAGGCGTGGAGGAGACCTTGCCCAGATCGAAGCGCGCCGCCAGCACCATCTGCTGCCGCGACGTCTGTCCCGGAGGTTCCGTCTCATCGTTCTCCGGCCACGCGCCGGTCGCCGTGAACTCATTGCGCAGCGTGCTGTGAGCCAAAGACGTCCGCACCCCCGGCCCCGGAGGAACGGTAAGGTACAAGTAACCCCAATCGATGCGCAGATTGTCGCCCGCCTTCTGCAGCACTGCCTGCTCCATCGATCCCGCGCGCAACGCCTCCAACTGCCCGAAGCGCACTCGCGATACGCTCACGCGCTGCTCCGGCGTATTCAATGCCAGCGCTGCCCCGGCATCGAAGTAGAGCGACACTTCATGTTCCCGCCCGTCGGTGGCCGTTGCATCGAACAGAACATAGGTGGCCGGCCGCGACAACACATCTAAATCGTGCGGCAGCGCCGGCGTGAAGAACGTGACTCTCAGCCGTACGCCGCGATCCTCGAACTCATAAGCTGTCCGCGTCGGCGTCAGCGTCAGCGAGGTCTGCTTCATCGTGGGGCCGCTGCGAATCCACTGCCCCAGAAAGCGCAGCGCCACGCCGTCGATGCGGGCAATCCCCGCCAGTGGATGATCGGTCCCCGTCCAATGCTTCGTGGCGGTATGCAGCCGGTCAGCCGTGGACCAGATGCTGAAATAGGGATCGTGCGCAATCAGCGGTACCGCGGGCGGCCGCAGCGGAGGAAGCGGTTGCGCCGCGGCGCACACCGCAAGTAAGAACAGTACGAATGGCATGATGTCTTCAGTCTACACAGGACCCACACGTGGATAGTTGTGATACATTCAACGCCAGCGAGGTAGTCTTCATCATGAAACACATCTTGCGGGCCGCGATCCCGCTCATCCTGTCATCATTGCTCGGCGCCCAGGACTTCCGTGCCAGTCTCACCGGGCTTATCACCGATCCGGCCGGTGCATCGGTTCCCGGTGCGCGCATCAAGGCTACCAACACCCGTACCAACGCCGCCTCAGAGGCGACATCCAATGAAACCGGCCGCTATTCCATCCCGTTCCTCATCCCCGGCGATTACACCGTGGAAGTGGAGGCCAACGGATTCAAGAAGTTCGTCCGCGAAAAGGTGGAACTCCAGATCAGCGTCCGCGCCGCTCTCGATGTCGCGCTCGAAATCGGAGCACAGAGCGAAAAAGTTACCGTCAGCGCGCAGATGTCGCTTCTCGAAACCGAAACCGCTTCCCGCGGCGGCATCGTGGACAGCAATCTCCTGTTGAACGTGCCCAACGCCGGCCGCAACGTCTACCAACTCGCCTTCGCCATGCCCGGCGTGTTCAAGCCTTCCGACAACCAGGGCACGGAGTTCAGCCTCGACGGCCTGGCCAACTCCCGTACCGCCATCAATGGCGCGGCTTCCGGCCTCGCCGGCACCGAATCGAACACCGACATCCTCATCGACGGCACCAGCGACGCCAAGGGCGACCGCCAGGTCGTCATGATCCCCGCCCTCGATTCCGTCCAGGAATTCCGCGTCCTTACCAACATCTTCGACGCCCAGTACGGGCGCACCGGCGGCGGTATCATCACCACAACAACAAAATCCGGCACAAATGATTTTCACGGCGCCGTCTTCGACCGCTACTTCGACAATCGCCTTGCCGGCAACACCTGGCAGAACAACGCGCAGAACGTCGCCCGCCCCGACCGCACCGCCCACAACTACGGCTTCCACAGCACCGGCCCCATTTGGATTCCCAAGGTGTTCGATGCCCGCAACAAACTCTTCTACATGGTGAGTTTCGATTCCAACCCCTCCTCCAGCCTCTACAACAGCCAGTTCACCACTCCGCTCGCCGAAATGAAGCGCGGCGATTTCTCCAATCTCCGCGCCGCCACCGGAGCCGCTGTCACCATCTACGATCCGCGCTCTACCCGTCAAAGCGGCAATACCTTCGTGCGCACTCCCTTCGCCGGCAATATTATCCCCGGCGCGCTCATCAACCCCGTGGGATCGAAGATCGTCAGCTACTATCCGAATCCCACCGGACCCGGCACCGGACCTGCGCAGGTGAACAACTTCTTCCAAAGCACCGACAACAATGGCGAACTCTGGCAGTGGACCGGACGCATGGACATTCGCGCCAACGATCGCCGCGCCTTCTTCGGCCGCTATGGCGAAACCAACATGACTCGCTGCTGCGATCAGCGCTACCCTTCCGGCAATCCCGCCGAATCCAGCACCATCCTGCCCCGCGTCCGCCGCGGACGCACCATCACCATCGACTGGACCGAAGTGCTCAGCCCTTCGACAACCCTCAATATTCGCGCCGGCATGGCCCGCCTGGAGAATCTTGCCGGCAATCCCGCCACGCTCGCCTTCAATCCGCGCGATCTCGGCTTCCCCGATTCCATGGTCTCCGCGATGCTGCGCCCGCAGTATCCCTTCATCGGCATGGGTACCTATATGTCGCAGGGCTCCGGTCCCAACACGCAAGCCGATGACACCTACACGCTCGGCGCCACCGGCGGCAAAACCATCGGCACCCATGTCATGAAGTTTGGTGTCGAGGCACGTGAGTTCCGCACCAACGTGCAATCCTATGGCTCCTCCGGAGGCAATTTCCAGTTCACCCGCCTCTGGACACAAGCCGATCCCAATCGCGCCGATGCCTTCTCCGGCAACGAAATCGCCAGCGCCCTGCTCGGCTATCCCACTAGCGGCACCATCGACATCCCCATCATTCCCGCCTACAAGAGCCGCTACTACGCACTCTTCTTCCAGGACGATTGGAAGCTTACTCGCAAGCTCACGCTCAATCTCGGCCTGCGCTGGGATTACGAAACTCCCATCGCCGAGCGCTACAACCGCCAGACCCGCGGCTTCGCTTTCGGTCAGCCGAGCCCCATCGCCGATCAGGTGCGCTCGCGCCCTGGCGTGGAGAACTGCGCCGCTTGCCGCGCCCTCACCGGCGGCCTGCTCTATGCCGGCTCCGACGGCGACGCGCGCTACGCTTTCGCTCCGGATCGCAACAACTTCCAACCCCGCATCGGCGTCGCCTACTCCCTCGATAGCAAGACCGTGCTCCGCGGCGGCTTCGGATTATATTCGCTCGGGCAATGGGCGCTCGGGCCAAGCACCGGCTTCTCCCGCGCCACCCCCATGATCACTACGCTCGACGGCCTCACGCCCTCCGGTTCCCTCTCGAACCCGTTCCCCAACGGCGTCCTTCGCCCCATCGGATCGAGCCTCGGCACGGCCACGGACCTCGGCCTCGGACTCAACTTCGCCTATACCAACAGGCCTCTTCCCGTCTCCAAACAGGTCTCCTTCGGCTTCCAGCGCACCATCCTCGGCGTGTTGGCCGATGTGTCCTACGTCGGCAACTTCACCAATCAACTCCCGGTCAGTGCGCAGCTCAATTCCATCCCCGTCTCCGAACTCGGCAAGGCCGCAACCTACTACAGCGAACGCATCGCCAATCCGATGGCCGGCTTACTGCCGAACAACGCTGCCTTGAACGGCGCCACCATTCCCCGCCAATCGCTGCTGGTCGCTTTCCCGCAATACAGCGGTGTGACCGTCACCAACATCCCCGCCGGCCGCACCCGCTACGACGCCCTGCAGATCAGCGTTCGCAAGCGCTTTTCCCGGGGCCTCAACCTGCAAGCCAACTACATGGCCGCCAAGAATCTCGAAGAGCTGCAACTGCTCAACGCCCAGGATATTTCATCCACCGATCTGCTTTCTCCGCAACTTGAAAAACGTCTCACTATCTTCGACGTTCCCCAGAAGTTGTCCTTCCTCGGTACCTACGAACTGCCGCTCGGCACTGGCCGGCTGCTCGGCGGATGGCGCCTCGGATGGAATTGGACCTTCCAGCGCGGCTTCCCCATCGACTTCCCCAATGCCGCACCGCTCGAAGCTCGCAGCGCCAAACTGCCCTCCGATCAGCGCACGCTCAACCGCTGGTTCGATACCTCGCTCTTCCCCCGCGTGGCTGGACCCGCTCCGTTCACTCTCCGCAACTTTCCCACGCGCTTCCCCGACGTCCGCTTCATGGGATTCAAGAACTACGACTTCTCCATCGTGAAGGACATCCCCATCGTCAAAGAGCGCGTCAAGACGCAGGTCCGCGCCGACTTCATCAACTCCTTCAATAGCCCCTTCTTCACGGCGATGGTGGGCAATCCCCCCAACGTGACGAACGCCAACTTCGGCCAGATCCGGCCGCAACAGGATAATTCTCCTCGAACTGTGTTCCTCGAATTCCGCATGACTTTCTAAACGGTGCGTCGTGAACCTGGATGACATGCAGCAGATCGCCAATCGCGTGGTCGGCCAGCGTTTCACCGCAGGCTTCGATAGCCTGAACGCCCGAGACCGTGTGTTCTTCCTCATCTGGGCGCACGGTGGGCAAGTCGCCAACGGCGGCCATATTTCGCTCTTCTACAACTCCAGCGCCGATCTCTATTCAGAAACCCTGGACGCGCTGCGGCTCATCGGCCTCCCGCAGCATGCGGCATTGTTGGAACGCGCGGGTACGCTTTTGTTCGGAGACCACGTGCCGCGCGACATGGAGCGGCGCAATCGCATCCTCGACGAAATCCCCGGCGGCGATGCGTCGTGTGAGGAAGACGAAGAGTTGGACGCCATCGACGCTGCGTTCTACGCCAGTGGCGGCTCAGACAGGGAGTTGGAGGCCTTGGACCGCTGGTACCACGCTCAACAGGAGTCTTGACATGAAACACTGGATCTTCCTCTTTACCGCGATGCTCTGTGCCCAGAACGGACCGCCGGAACTCGTCAATCCGAACCAGGATCCGTTCCGGCAAGACCCCTTGGAGCGCCGGTCTACCAAAGATGCGCGCCCGTCCGCCCGCATTCCATCCGATGAAGTGCAGCGCTCCCGGCAGGATTTGGCGCGCCTGCTCAAACTTACCGCTGAAGTGGGCAAGACCCTCGATGCCGGAGGCCACAAGACAGCGGATGTGCAGGCTGCGCGAAAACTCGCTGAGATCGAAAAGCTCGCCAAACAAATGCGCAAGCGAATCACCCGATAGCCCGAGGTCCCGTCGCTTCCGGATACGTTACACTATCTACTTCCATGTCCCTCGAAATCCACCAGCGCGAGAAAGACTCCGTCATCATCCTCGATGTGAAGGGCCGCCTCACCGTCGGTGATGCTGTCGCCTCCCTGCGTGATGAACTCACTCAGCTCATCTCCTCTGGCAAATCGAACATCGTGCTCAACCTCGCCGGCGTCGACTACATCGATAGCACCGGACTCGGCAGCATGGTCATCTGCTACACCACCGCCAAGAAGAACGGCGGCATGCTCAAGCTGCTCCAACTTAGCCGCCGCAACATCGAACTACTGGTGCTCACCAAACTCACCACCGTGTTTGAAGTCTTCGACGACGAACAAAGCGCCATCAACAGCTTCTTCCCCAATCGCGAAATCAAACGCTTCGACATCCTCTCGTTCCTCGAACAGCAGAAGCAGGCCGATTAACCCATGCGCCTGGTAGTCATCGGCGGAGTCGCTGCCGGCCTCAGCGCCGCCTCGCGCGCCCGCCGCCTCGATCCCTCGCTCCACATCACGGTCTTTGAGAAATCTCCCCATATCTCCTACGGCGCCTGCGGATTGCCCTATTTCATCGAGGGCCAGGTGCGCTCTCTCGATCAACTGCGTGTCTACACCCCCGAATACTTCGCCCGCGAACGCAACATCCAGGTCCGTACCAACTCCGAGGTCATCGCCATCTCCCACGCGCGCCGCGAGCTCACGCTCCATGGCGGCGAGCGCGTCCCCTACGACAAGCTCGTCATCTCCACCGGCGCACGCCGCGATCTGCCGCTCCAGGACAATCTCTTCAAGCTCGATACCTGGGACGATGCCGAGCGGCTCCAGGCGTTCCTGCAGCAACGCAAGCCGAAACGCGCTGCCATTCTCGGCGGCGGATACATTGGCCTGGAAGTCGCTGAGGCCCTGCGCGCCCAAGGCCTCGCCGTCGAGATTCACCAGCGCAGCAACGACCTCCTCAGGCGCCAGGACCCCTGGCTCACCGCCCTGCTTGCCAAGCACCTCGAGCGTTGCCGTGTGACCATCCATTGGAACAGCACCGCGGCCCCCGGCGCCGATCTCGTCATCCTTGCCGCCGGCATGAAGCCCAATACGAAACTCGCCGCCGATGCCGGCATCGAACTCGGACGCACCGGCGCAATCCGCGTTTCCGAGCGCATGGAGACGAACCTCCATGGCGTCTACGCCGCCGGCGACTGCGCCGAAACCACTCACCTCGTCAGTGGCCGCCCCGTCTGGATGCCCCTCGGCACCACCGCTAACAAGATGGGCCGCGTCGCGGGTGCCGCGGCCACAGGCGCCCGTGAGCGCTTCCCCGGCATCGTCGGCACCAGCATCGTCCGCGTCTGCGGACTCGGCGTCGGACTCACCGGCTTCTCTGAAGCCCAGGCCCGCCGCGAAGGCTTCGACCCCATCGCTACCAGCGTCCAGGCCCTCGACAAGAATCGCTATTTCCGTGGCAAGCCCGTACACGTGCAACTGGTCGCCGACCGGCGCACCGGACGCCTGCTCGGCGGCGCCGTCGTCGGAGAAGACAACGTCGCCGGACGCGCCAATGTCATCGCCACCGCCCTCCATCAGCGCATCTCCGTTGAGGATTTCGCCAATCTCGATCTCGCCTACGCGCCCCCATTCGCCACCGTTTGGGATCCTCTTCTCATCGCGGCGCAGCAACTCGACAAGTTGCTACACTGATGGAAATGGCGGGAAAATCCGGCAATTCCATGCTCGCGGCGGGCGCCACCGCTCCGTCCGTATCCCTGCGCGATCTTGCCGGCAACGCTGTGTCCCTGCGGCAACTCAGCCAGGAAGGCCCGGTTTTATTGGCGTTTTTTAAGGGAAGCTGCCCCGTCTGCCAGTACACGCTCCCCTTTCTCGACCGTGCCACGGACAACGGCAACATCCGCATTGTCTGCGTGTCGCAGGACAGCGCTTCCGAGACCACTGAGTTCGCTCAGGCCTTTCGCCTGCGCCTGCCCATGTTCACCGACAACCGTGGCGACGGCTATGCCGCCAGCAATGCATTCGGCATCACCCACGTGCCCTCGATGTTTCAACTCGAGCCCGACGGGTCCGTGTCCCATGCCTGGACCGGCTGGTCCAAGTCCGAAATGCAATCGCTCGCCGGGCGTACCGGCGCGCCAGTGATTCAGCCCGGCGAGCAGGTGCCGGCGTTTCGTCCCGGTTGAGGGGCCCGCAACTAGCTCTCCCGGGTGGATGAAAACTTAGATTAGAGGATTTATGGCGTCGAAGATACAAGAGGTTCTGGGAAGCGCGGCCGCACTGGCCAAAGGAATGGGCATCACCTTCCGCGAGATGCTGCAGCCCACTATCACCGAAGATTATCCGGATGGCCCCGCTCTTTTTCAGGAGCGGTTCCGCGGCAAGCACGTCTTGCAGCGCGATGAAAACGGCATGGAAAAGTGCGTCGCCTGCTTCCTCTGCGCCGCCGCCTGCCCCGTTTCCTGCATCTACATCGAAGGCAAGGAAAACACTGAGAAGGTGCGCATCTCCGGCGGAGAACGCTACGCCGAAATCTACAACATCGACTATTCCCGCTGCATCTTCTGCGGCTATTGCGTCGAAGCCTGCCCCACCGACGCCATCACCCACGGCCACGACTTCGAACTCGCCACTTACAGCACTTCCACCCTCGTCCAACGCAAGGAAGACATGCTGGTGCCCGTGCCTGCCGGAGCAAAGCCTCCGGTCATCCAGGAAGATCACGCCGCCGGCGGCCATCACTAATCGCGGCTTGCGGAAAACCGAAAAGGGGAGGTGGCTCGCCTTGAGCCGCCTCCCTTCTTTCTTGTTGCACGGGCGCCGTTAGAACAGCAGCCGCAGATTGAATTGCCAGCTTCGCGGCGGCTCCTGCGCCGTTACCGTGCCGAACGCCGTATTCGTCGGTGTCGTGTTCGGACCGCGCAACACCACTTCATTCAGCGCGTTGAACGTGTCCGCGCGGAACTTCATGATGTACCGCTCCGTGATCTTGAACGTCTTGGTGACGCCGAAATCCCAACGCCGCTGCGAATCCGCACGGATGTTGGAAAACCGCAACGGATGCGTCCGCACATTGCTCGCCAGTTGCTGCTGGTTGTTCCGGTTGAATACCGAAGTATTGAACCACTGGTCCGCGCCGCGTTGCGGAGACGACAGCACGATCGCCGAACTGTCTCCGATATAGAGGTTCTGGCCCCAACCGAGCGGTGCGCCGCTCTGATGCTGGTAGACCCCGTTCAACTGCCAGTTGCCGGTCAGAAACTCCATCACTGGATGCATCTGCGCGCCGTACTTCCGCCCCTTGCCGAACGGCAGCTCCCAGATTCCGCTGCCCGTGTAGCGATGCACCCGGTCGATGTCCGCCAGCGTCTCGTACGGCATCGGGTCGAAGCCGTTGAGAAACGTCGTCGCTTCCATGGCCTTCGACCATGTATGCGACACCTGCAACGTGTAACCCTGCGAGAATCGCTTCTCCAGCCGCGACTGCAGCGAATGATACCAGGAGAATCCCGAATCCTCCGTGTAGGAAACGCCGCCCAGGTGCGGGAACGGCCGCAACAGCGACTCGCGCGACGTGTTCGATCCAGTGAATTGCACGTTCGTTCCGAAGAACGGATTCGGGAATGTCCGCGACAGGTAGTCGATCGTTGCCTGGTCCCGCGTCGGCGAGGTGCTGTAGTATTGCGCCGGCGTGTTGTTGATGTTCCGCGTGATTGGGATGCTGACGCCGCGATTGCCTACATATGACGACTCCACGACAAAGCCGCCCTTCGTCTCCTGTTGGAAACCGAAGCTCCACCGCTGCGCATACGGCTGACGCCGGTTGTCGGGGAAGAACGAAGTGCCCTGTCCCAGCGTCGTATCCAAGCCCCCAGCCGCCCCAAGCGGCTGCAACAAACCCGTCGGCAACGGGTTCGCCAGCGTCGCGATATACGTCAGCCCGTTGTCGTTCGATGCGTTGATCGGGGTCGTGCGCGAGAATCCGCCCAGGTTGGAGTTGGTCCGGTTCACTCCAATCGAGCCGTAGAACAGCCCATAGCCCGCCCGCAATACGGTCTTCGGCAACGCCTGATACGCCACACCGATGCGCGGCATCCACGTTACCGCTTGTCCGTTCCAGTAGCTGCGGGAACGTCCGTTCACGCCCGCGAACAGCACGCCGCCTTTCGCCCGGAATTGCGAGACCGGCAGTTCCGGAATCGGGTTGCGTGCATAATTGGCGATCGCCGCCGCCTCAATGGAACTCGCCGTCACCGCGTCGAACTGCGTGATCGAACGGTTGTAGCGCTCCGTGATGGGCGTTTCGTGCTCGGCCCTCAATCCGAGATTCAGAGTCAGCTTCCGCGTCACCTTGTAATCGTCCTGCACGTATAGCCCGAAGTAAACATCCTGCTCGGCGTAGCTTCCCGTGATCGTCATGTTGCCGCCGGGAATGCCCAACAGCGCCGACACCATTTCCGCGCCCACCTGCGGAGCCGGAGAATTGTCCAGCGGTCCGCGAGCCCACACGTTGCTGAAACTCAAGTCCGGAGCAACGTCCGTCGGAAACCGGTTCCGAAACTCGCGGTACACCCGCAGTTCCGGCCCGAAACGGATGTTGTGATTCCCTCGCAGCCACGTAAAGTTACCCGTGAAACTGTGTGTCAGCGATGCCGTCGTGCCGTCGCCCGACTCCCATCCGCTCAGTGTCGTCAGCGACCCGATCGCCGTCCGCGGCAGTGTCGCCAGACTCTTGTCCGCCAGATTTGTCAGATTCGAGGAAAAGCCCAGCGAGGAAAGATCGAAGCCCCGGCTCACCCGGCGCTCAGGAAATTCCTGCTGCGTGAATCCATAGCGGAAATTGATCAGAAATCCCGGGCTGAACACGTGCACGTCGTCCAGCGCAACGCCTCGATT
>JAEUQG010000547.1 GCA_016789755.1 Bryobacterales bacterium | reverse complement strand
GGCCGCCGCCGCCTGCACCGACGCGTTCAACGCCAGGATGCTCGTGCGGTCGGCGATGCCGCTGATCAACTGAACGATCTCGCCCACTTCCTGCGAACTCTCGCCCAGCCGCTTGATGCGTTTCGCCGTTTGTTGCACTTGCTCGCGGATGCCGCCCATGCCTTCGATCGTCCGGTGCACCGACGAGGCGCCCTTCTTGGCGATCTGCTGTGCCGTGTCCGCCACGCCCGCCGCCGATGCTGCGTTCGCCGCCACCTGCTGAATCGACACTGCTACTTCATCGATCGCCGCCGATGCGTCGGAAATCTGCATCGCCTGGCTTTCGCTGCCAGTCGCCAGGTGTTCCGTCGTCGCCTGCACTTCGCTCGCCGAGGAACTCACCGCCAGCGTCGTGTCGTGAACCCGGCTGATGACTTCGCGCAACTGGTCGATCATCTTGTTCACCGACACGGCAATCGCCTCGGTCACTTCCGACTCCACCTGCGCATGCGCCGTCAGGTCGCCTTCCGCCACCACGCTGATGTCCGAAGCCAGATGCTGAATACTGTTCTCCAGCTTCTCCTTCTCATCCTGCGATTGAATCAGCGTCAGCAGGTTATCGAGCATGGCGTTCAGCGCCGTGGCTACACTGCCCAGTTCGTCTTCTCCATGCACAGGGGCGCGCGCCGCGAAATCGCCCATGCCGATCATCGAGAACAGTCCCGTGATGCCGTTAACCTGGTTTGTCACTGCGCGCGCGATCCAACGCGCCACAAAGGCAGCAATCAGTACGCCGATAGCGATCAGCGCGATGTTGATGTAGATGCCTGTCTGCGCCGCCTGCATGCGCGTTTCCACGCCGTTTCGCAGCGCAGCAGAAGACACTTGCGTGGCCTTGACCAGAGCGTCTACCGCGGCCGTTCCTTCCGCGAAGAATTCTTTCGGATTGTCCGTGATGGTGGGCGCGGACACAATCGACGTTTCCACACGCTGCAGGAAGGACTCGATAGTCCCCGCCGCGCGGGTGAATTCAGGACTGATCGCCGTGTTGAACGCCGGATTTTGCTGGAAAGTCACCGCCAGACTGGCGCGCGTCCTCTCTAGCTCCCCCAAGGCCTTGCCCACCCGGTAGGTGAACGTGATCCGGTCTTCCGCCGACAGCGTCTTCGTGTTCAGAATGGCAACCCCGTGGCCGCGGCATAGACCCAGCAGTTCCATCAGGTTCGGCATGTACAATACCAGCGGAGAAGCAATGTGGTAAGACGCCAGGTCGGGCTCGAGAATCAGCGCCTGGTCGCCAAGTTTGCTCATATACTTCAGCACCTTCGTGTTGATCGCCGTGTGTTGCTCCAGGCTCGCCGGCACCGTCAGCGTCCACGCTTTCTGCGTCAGATCCGCCCAGTCCCGGCGAAGCCCTGTTACTTCATCCGCCAATCCGTACTTGTTCTTGTTGCCCGCGTCCAGCCGCTGCAAGTTGTCGAATGTCGACTCCACCTGCTGCCGCACGTTGGCCTGCGCGCTCTTGGCTGCCGTCTCACCGGTGACGATACGGCTGTTCAGACCGCGGTGCAAGGCGACACCCTGCAGCAGCGCCTGTGCCTGGTCCATGTAGTCGAGGTTTTCGCGTTCCGCCGTCAGTACTCGCACGGTTTCGCCCGTCACCGACAGATACGCCACGGCCAGTGTGGCAATAGGGATACCCATCACCAGTACCAGCAAGGTGAGTTTTTGGAACAGCTTTAAGTTGGCAAACTTCCGAATCATTGTCCTATCTCCAATCTTCCTTTTGAATCTCTTTTTCGATCTCTGTTCTTGCTCCCGGCCTGACGCAGGAGCCTACATCCAAAGCTGACGAACGTCCGGCGATCCAAGCAGTGAATCCACAGACAGAACGCCCAATACCCTGTCCCGCTGCTCCACCACTCCCTCCAGCAGCGGCGCCACTCGGTCTTCCACCTTCCCCGCCGGCGGCTTCAGCTTGTTCGCCGGCACTCGAACCAGACTCGACATCTCATCCACCAGCAGCGCCAGCGTGCGGCGGCTTTCTGCCCCCGATACCACCAGCAGCCATCCCGATTCGTGATCCTCCAAAGGCGCCAGCCCGATAAAACTCCGCAGATCCAAGACGCACGTTACGTCTCCGCGCAGATTGATCACGCCGCGAATGAAATCCGGCAGGTGCGGCACCGGGGTAATCTCCGTCGCACGGTCGATCTCTCGGATTGCTCCCACCGCTACCGCGTATGCCGACCCCAAGAGACGGAATGACGCATAAGCATCGCTAGCTTCCTCTTCCGCCTCGTCTTCGTTCCCTTCGCCGCCTTGCCAAACCGGCGTTCTCGCCACCTGCGAGTCGATCCCCGCTACAACTCGTGACAGGATATCCGGCTGGTCCTCTGCCTGCGTCTCTTCGCCACGCCCGGAAACCAGCGAACTCCTCGAGATTGCCGGTGCCGCTGCCTCCACTACCGCTTCCGTCTCCTCCAGAAGCGGCAGCAACTCTTCCTCAGCAGCCGGGGCAAGCGCTTCCGGCGCGTGCAGGGTCGCCATCTCGGCTAGCGCTTGCCCGGCGGCGTGCTGTTCCTCCGCCGGAAGCGGCAGTGCCGGCTCGTCCGGGAGGCACTCCGGCGGTTCCGATTCCACTACCGCATCGGCGGCCAGCGGCGCTTCGCTCAGGGTGGCGAACGCAACAGGTTCCGCAATCTCTTCCTCGAATTCCATTTCCGGCGCGGGCATCTCAAGCGGCCCCAACTCCATCGCCGACTGCATCGCGGCCAGCGCCTCGACGGTATCTTCCGCCGCGCTCGCTTCCGCCACCGGTTCCAACTCCGGCGTTGCTTCCAGCGTCGATGCCAGCGCCTCCAGCAACTCCGGCGCCGTCGCCTCCGTTGCTGCCTCCTCCGCTCCCGTCAGTTTCAATTCACCCAGCAGATTCTCCAGCAGCTTATCGCTCGCCTCTTGCATCGGCTGCTCAGCCGGTTTCTTCGGTCCTGCTTTCTTCCGAGCCATCGAGATTCCTTTCCCCTACAGATGCTTCGTTACCGCTGCGATCAACTGCTCCCCCGTGAACGGCTTTGTCAGGTAATCGTCCGCCCCTTGCTTCAATCCCCAGTAGCGGTCCGTATCCAGAGATTTCCCGCTCACCAGCACCACCTTTAGATGCCGCG
The DNA here is from genome assembly GCA_016789755.1 of Bryobacterales bacterium. Classification (GTDB taxonomy): domain Bacteria; phylum Acidobacteriota; class Terriglobia; order Bryobacterales; family Bryobacteraceae; genus CADEFT01. The sequence goes on along the minus strand of JAEUQG010000547.1, from coordinate 2,938 downwards.
TCTCCGGCGATGTCCGGATCTGCCGGATCACCTGAAACCCGTTCTTCTTCGGCAGAATCACGTCCAACAGCACCAGATCCGGCTTCAGCTTCGTCAGCTTCTCCAGAGCTTCCTCGCCGTTCGATGCCGCCACCAGCTTGTAGCCGCGCTTCTTCAGCGTCGCGTTCATCAGCGCCAGCTCCGAAGGGCTGTCATCCACCAGCAGTATTGTTTTCGCGCTCTGTCCCATGTCTGCTCCCTACGTCAAATCCACATGCTTGTGAATCGATGCCATCAGCATGTTCGGCTTCAGTGGCTTCGTCAGGTAATCCGTCGAACCCGCCAGCTTCCCCCGCACTTTGTCGAAAAATCCGTCGTTGCCGGAGAGCATGATGATCGGGATCGCCGCCGTCCGCGCGTGCTCCCGCAACAGCCGGCATACCTTATACCCGTCCATCATCGGCATCCCAATGTCCAATACCACTGCCGCGATCTCCTTCTGATCCACGTAGCTCAGCGCCTCCATCCCTGTCGACGCCTCCAGCGTGCGGCACCCGTTCCGCTCCAGCACCCGCGTCACCAGGCTGCGGATCGTGACGCTGTCATCCACTACCAAAATCAGCTTCCGCCGCCGTAGTTTCTCCACCGCGATGTCTACGTCTTTCTGGTACGGCTCCAACCGCTGCGCCTCCAGCAAATGAGTCAGCGCAAGCTCAGAGCGGAACATGTTCAAGTACGCCACAGCCAGCCAGTAGTTCGAGTTATAGGGGTCGTCCGGAATCGCCTGTTTATACCCGTTTACCGCATGTTCCAGAATCGCCGTGTTCACATCCGCCAGCTCTTTCATCAGCTCCAGATCCAGCGACACCACCGCCTTGCAACGGTCGCAACGGTAAAAATCCTGTGTGTCCTCCCGCCCGCAAAAGGGACATTCATATTCCTCGGATTCCGCCGCCGGCTCATGCGTCCGCGCCAGCCATTGCTGCGCGATCCGGTTCTCCCGGTTGATTCGCAGCACTTCCTTCATGCACTCGGTGGCCTCCGCCAGATCGCTCGTCAGCGAAGCCCGCCACAGCCAAGCCTGCTCGTTGTTTTCATCCCGCCGGCAGGCCATTTGCAGCAACACGTGAGCGCGCTTGCGGTCCCCCTGCTGGGCCGCCATGATGGCCGCCTTCAGAGGGCTGTTGTCCACTGCGTGTGCGCTGCGTACCGTAGGAACCTCCTGAATCTTTTTCTGTCCATACGACATAAGCTGACTTCCTTTCCCCAAAACCACTCCTGTCTGGCCAGGAGAACCGCCCGTCGCGGGCGGTCTCCTCACTGCGCCGTCTTTACCTCTTCACGAATTGATCGATGCCTTCTTCTTTCCACACTTTCAGCGTGTTGGCATCTTTCGGGTCGATCTTCAGGCCGATGGCGTTGACAGGTGCATCGTGTTTTTTCTGAATCTCAATCCAGTTCTTCTTGATTCTCGGGTCGATCGGCATTGGTTCACCTCCTTTCTGTTTTGAAATGCGGCGCGTCTCATGCGGCGCGCTCTGTTCTGGTCAGCCCGCTGCGCTTCAAACGCCGGTTTACCGTATCCCGCAGAAGCGCGAAATCCTTCTCCCCCGGCAACGGCCCGCCGACCGCCACGTTCGCCCGCGGTACGGCTTCATGCCCCATCCATCGCGCCAGCGACTTCATCTCCGGTAAACTCACCGCTCCGATCCCAGCCGCGATCTCCTCCACTGGAATCGTCCGCCCGAAATACAACTGCTGCGTCGCGGCCCGGCACATCCGTGTGTGCACATCTTCCGACGCAATCAGAAACTGCGCCCGGATCGCCGTCTTCGCTCGATCCAACTCCTCCGCCGTAACCGGCGCCTTCCATCCCGCGACATCCGAAATGCACTGCAGCGCCACTGGAATCACATCCAGCAGCAACTCGGGTGTGGTGCTCCCTTCAAGCGAAAGCATCCCCGCCCCGCGATAGGCCTGATAGTCCGTGTCCACCTGGTAGACCCAGCCCTTTTCCTCCCGCAGCCGCCGGAACAGCCGCGAACTCAGGCCCCCGCCCAGAATCCAGCTCAGTACGTGCATCGCATAGCGGTTCTCCGCTTCGTACGCCGGAGCCGGGAATCCAACATGAAAGTAACTCTGCGCGCACGGCAGTTCCACCATCGCGAAGCCTGGCTCAAAGCCCGCCGCGCCGTCCTCCTGGTTGCAGCCTTCCCCCAGAAAGCGCCAGAAAGCATCATGCACCTGGGCCACGAAGTCGTCGTGATTCAAATCCCCCGCCGCCGCCACAATGATCCGGTCAGGCGTGTAGTTGCGATGCAGGAAGTAGATGATGTCTTCCCGTGTAAAACCACGAACTGATTCCTCGGTCCCCGTCACCGGCCAAGCCAGACTATGCCCTGCCCATGCCTCCCGCTTCACCTGCGCATCCAGGTAGTGCGGCGGTATATCCTGCTGCTCACGAATCTCACTTAAGATCGATTGCTTTTCCCGCTCCACGCTTTCCTGTGGCAGCGTGAAGTTCAACAGCATGTCGCCCAGCAGGTCTAGCGCGTGATAGCAGTAATCGCCCAAAACCGACGCGTGAAAACACGTGTAATCCCGCGTCGTGAATCCTCCCACCCGGCCCCCCGCGTAGTCGATGTGCCGCGCGATCTGCATTGAATCCCGCAGGCTCGTGCCCTGAAACAGCATGTGCTCGCACAAGTGCGCCAACCCGCGTTCGTCCGCCGCTTCGTGCCGCGAGCCGCATTCCACGACCACCCCGATCGCCACCTGCGAGACCCCGCGGATCTCGTCCGTTACTACCCGGATCCCGTTCTCCAGTCGCGTCAGGCGCGTTCCTCCAGCAATGGCCACGGATGCTTGCTCCGTGGCCTTCGCCGTCAAGGTCTGCTCCGCCCAGCTCTCCACGGCCGCAAACCCGTCCGTGTGCGCCGCTGCCGTCCATGCGGCCAGT
>JAEUQG010000541.1 GCA_016789755.1 Bryobacterales bacterium | reverse complement strand
AATCGGCCACAGACGCCGTACCCAAACCGAGATGCCACTTGCCGACACAACCCGTCCGGTAGCCCGCACGCTTGAGCAGAGAGGCAAGCGTCTCCCGTCCCGGCTCGATCAGGTTCGGCGAGTAGCCCTGCAGCACGCCTTCCTTCAGCGATGTGCGCCAACAATAGGGTCCTGTCATTGTGCCATTAGCGGGTGGAGGTGCAGACCGCAGAAGGCGAATGCATGCCGGTGAAGCAGACGCCTTGGGCCGCTAGCTGATCGAGCGCCCGGGTCCGAATGCGGGACTCCGGGTTATAGCAGGTCAGGTCTCCCCATCCGAAGTCATCGGCAAGGATATAGACGATGTTCGGGAGACGGCGAGCCTGGCCGGCGGACAGCGTCAGAGATCCGAAGGTGCAGAAGCTTCGCCGGGTGAGCATGGGCTCAGACATACTGTATCCGGGTCAGGGGGCAAACTGGAAGAGAGTTACTGTAAGGCACGTTTCCGGGGCGCTTTCCATTCGCCGCCAAGAGCAATGGCGGAGCAGGCCCAGTCCGTCTATTATCGTAATGTTACAAAAGCACTTTACATGTGAGTTACTGTCGCTTACCGGGTGACTCTCTGGGCTGCCGGACACCGGGAGGCAGATAATACGGAGGGATTCCAGATGACGCAGATCAGTGGACGGTTCCGGCTCGGGTTGCCGCTGCTGGCGGCGGGGTTGGCGGGGAGCCAGTCCCGAATAGGCCGTCCGAACATCCTGTTGATCACGGTGGATGACCTTAATACCGATCTCGGCTGCTACGGCCATCCGATCGTGCAATCGCCGAATGTCGATGCGCTGGCGCGGCGTGGTGTTCGCTTTGCCCGGGCCTACGCCCAGTACCCCGTGTGCAATCCAAGCCGCACATCGTTCCTGAGCGGGCGGTATCCGGAAACCACCGGCGTTCTGGACAACCGCACAGATCCCAGGGTGAATCTCGGCGGCGCTCCGTTCCTTCCTGGCTTTCTCAGGAAGAACGGCTACTTCACGGCGCGCGCCGGCAAGATATACCACGATGGCATGGACGGCGCCGGCGACTGGGACGTGGCGCTCAATCCAACTCCCGCCACAAAGATAGGGCGCACCGGGGAAGGGCGCAACCTCACCGGTGGCAAGCTCCCGTATCTGGAGGCACGCGCCGCGGAGGGAACTGACGAGGATCAGCCCGATGGGTTGATCGCTGCCGAAGCGGTGCGCCTGATCGGCCAACAACGCGAGCAGCCATTCTTCCTCGCCGTCGGCTTTCGCAAGCCGCATGACCCGTATATTGCCCCCAAGAAGTACTTCGAGCCCTACCCGATGGACAAGATCGCGACGGTTCCCGGCCCGGCCGGCGACCGTGCGGACATTCCGACGGCCGCCTTTCCACGCCTGACCGAAGACCTGGACCAGCAATCGGGGCGCGAGTTCCGTCGCGCCTATTACGCCTGCATCAGTTTCATGGATGCGCAGGTAGGGAAGGTAATGGCGGCACTGAACGGTTCTCCGGCGGCCGCAAACACGCTGGTGGTGTTTCTGGGTGACCATGGGCTGCATCTGGGGGAACATGGCTGGTGGAACAAGGTGACGTTGTTTGAGCGGTCCGCGGCGGTTCCGTTCCTGGTGATTCTACCCGGAACCGCGCATGCCGGCAGCGTCTGCCACAGACCTGTGGAACTGCTGAGCCTGTTCCCCAGTCTGTGCGATTTCTGCGGGATCACGCCGCCCGCCGGACTCGAAGGCCGCAGCCTGACCCCGCTGCTGGCGAATCCCGATGCGCCATGGACGCGCCCTGCCTATACGGTGGTCAGCCGGGGCAAGGGAGTGATGGGCCGCGCGATCCGCACCGGGCGCTATGCCTACATCGAGTGGGACGAAGGCCGCGCCGGCGTCGAGTTGTACGACCACTCAGTCGACCCGCACGAGTACCGAAACGTCACCGGCAACAAAGATTACCAACAGGCAGAGGGCGAATTGAAGCGGATGCTGGCCGCGGCTCGCCCATCCGGGAGGACAAAATGACTACGAATCCGACACGCCGGACGATGTTGCGAGCCCTGGGAAGCGGCGCGGTTGCGTTCCGTGCTAATTCCGCTTTCGGCGCAACGACCGCCAAGCCCAATATCGTGGTCATCGTTTCCGACGACCATGGCTATGCCGATGTCAGCGCCTATGACCACCCCTCCGAGGTGAAGACGCCTAACATCGACCGCATCGCCCAAGACGGCGTGCGCTTCGCCCAAGGCTACGCGAGCGCCTATGTCTGCGCGCCGACGCGGGCGTCGCTGATGACCGGGCGCTATTCCCAGCGCTTCGGCTTCTATACGGCGTCCGACTCCCGCGCGGGCATGCCGTTGACCGAGACCACCATCGCCGATCTGCTCAAAAAAGACGGCTACGCCACCGGCGCATTCGGCAAATGGCACCTGGGGCTTGACATGGCGCATCACCCATTGCGGCGCGGCTTCGACGAATTCTACGGCTTTCTAGGGCATGGCGGACATGACTATTTCAATCTGAAGCCTACTGAGCAGAAATACGACTCCATCTGGCGCAACGAACAGGTCATTGAGGACACGGGCTACCTCACCGACAACCTGGGACGCGAGGCGGTGGCATTCATCCGGAAGCACGAGAAGAAGCCGTTCTTCCTCTACCTGGCATTCAACGCCGTGCACTTCCCGCTACAGGCGCCTGAGGCCACTGTCAAGAAGTACGATACGGGCAATCCCAAGCGCAACACGCTTCTTGCCATGCTGGAGCATGAAGACCGCGCCGTGGGACGCGTGCTGGACGAGTTGAAAGCGAAGGGGCTCGAGAAGAACACCCTCGTTGTCTTCTTCTCCGACAACGGCGGCGCGAAAAACAATGCCGCGAACAATGGCGCCTTGCGAGACTTCAAACATAGCGTGTACGAAGGCGGCATCCGAGTTCCCTTCCTCATCCGTTGGCCGGCAAAACTGCGCGCTAACATGGTCTTCCAACAGCCGGTCATCTGTTTAGACGTGCTGCCCACGGTGGCGGCGGCTGCCGGAGCCAGCCTTCCGAAGGACCGTGAGTATCACGGCAGGAACCTGCTGCCACACTTGACCGGCAACGCATCGGGCCCGGTCCACGATTGGCTGTTCTGGGACGGCGGCGAAAAGAAACTGGCGGCCCGCAACGGACGCTGGAAACTCGTCAGCAACAACGGCAAGGCGGAACTGTTCGACGTTGAATCGGACCTTGGCGAGAAAACCGACCTGTCGGCGAAACATCCCGATGTGGTGGAGCGCATGCAAGGCGCCCTGGACACGTGGCGCACGGGCAACGCGCCGCGGATCCGCTCCGCCGGCGGCGCGGATGAGGAGGACGACGAAGGCGGCCGCCGCTCCAAGGCGGAGCGCAAAAAACGCCAGTCGGAGCGGGGCAAGCGCTGATCTCACAAAAAGGAGTGGACCATGTTGGGCAAGACCTTGCTTTTCCAGGCGCAATGCTTCGTCACGCTGAGCTGGGCGCAATCTCCGCAGGCCAGCATCAGCGGGTTGGGAAAAGGACTCGTCGGGCGCTGCCATCCTCGATGCCAACGTGAGCGCAGTCCACACGGAGACAGGAGTGCGGACGGCGGTGAATACCAACGCGTCCGGCTTCTACTCGCTGCAAGCCCTGCCGATCGGCGGCTACACATTGCGCGTGGAGATGAACGGGGTTCAATCGCAGATCCTCGGAAGCAAGCCAGCTTATCGAGGCAAAGACCATCGAGGACATGCCTCTCGGCGACCGGCGCGCAATGAACATCATGGAGATGACAGGAACATCCGTTTTCGTCAGCTACAACACCGGAGACCGGCCAAACTTCAGCGTCGGCGGCGGGCGAGGGCGGAGCCAGAACTTCGTCATGGATGGCGGGTTCGGGCAAACCATTCGATAGGGGCAAGCACAGATCGAGACCGATCCTCCGGTGGAGAGCCTGCAGGAGGTCCGTGTGCTCACCAATGCCTTTTCCGCCGAATACGGCGGCACGGCCAGCGGCGTGATTGTGATGAACACGAAATCGGGAACGAACCGTCTGCGCGGCAGCCTTTTTTGAGGGTTTCCGCAACGAAAAAATAGATGCCGCAAACTTCTTCGCGCCATGGAGGGATGAGGCAAGAGTCCGCGCTCCCATTCGCTACAACGTTTTTGGTGGAACCATCTCCGGCCCCATCGTGAAAAGCAAGGCTTCTTCTTCGGCTCCTATGAAGGCGGACGGCGGCGCGACGGCACAACGCTTCCCATGACAGTCCCGTCGCTGTTGGAGCGTCGGGGGGACCACTCGCGGACTTTCGGTACAACAACTCACTGGCAGTCATCTACGATCCGGCCAGCTCTCCGGCGCCGGATTCCAGGCAACCGTTCAAGCCGGGCTTTCCATCTACTACGGGATTGTGAAGGAGATCGATGACAATCTTGGCTGGCTTCTGGCGAAGCTCGATTCGCTGGTGGTTTTCATGTCCGATCATGGCGAAATGAGGTTCGGAATGGGCTCGAAGATGGTGTTCTATGAGGAATCCGTGCGCGTGCCCCTAATGATGCGTCTACCAGGGCGTATCGGCGCCCGGTCCTGCCCGCTGGTGGAAGGCCGGAAGTCGTCCATCCCGGACTACCGTGTGTCGGAATGGGCTGGGGCGAATGTCCCCAACTTCATGGTGCGCACCGGCGAATGGAAGCTGATGATGGCAAAAGACACGGCGTCCAGAGCCACGGACGCGCTGTTAGATTTGAAGAGCGATCCTTCGGAAACCCATAACCTGTTATGGAAACCGGGAGATCGCAGGAAACACGCCGCCCCTGGGAAGGAGATGAAGGACCGGCTGCTGGAGTGGCTGGCGCGGGCGGGCTCTCCGCTGGAGACAAGTGGCAGGCAACGAAGGGTGGGATGACGCCCCCGCGGTTCTCCTCGGGCTGCCTTTGCTGCGGGGGATGTGGGATGATGCGAGGGTCATGAGCAGTTTGGTTTCCTCTCTGCTGAGGGCTGTGATCACGGTGGGGTTGCTTGCCGGGATTACCCATTTGCTGCACCGAAAGTGGTTTGAGCCGAGCGAAGGGGACGCGCCTTCCGAACCCGCAGCGTCGACGATTCCCACCATCCCCACTCCACATCCGGTTGCTTCGTTACCGAAGGCTCCAACGGTTCCACACCCAACGCCGGGCGCCGCCCCGCGGCAGCAAGCAGCTCCTGTGAAAGCTAAGCAACAGGAATCTGCTTACCTGCAGGCGCGAGCCCACTTGATGGAACTGACGGAGAGGAAGGACGTTGAGGGCCTGCAAGCCTTCGTGGCAAAGCATCAGGCCAACCGGGAGATGTCGGACTGGGTCTATGCCGCGAAGGACCGTATTCCGTTGTTTGAACATGAGCGGGAGCAGGCCGTTATCCAGACGATTCCCCGGAGGCTGAGTGAGGGGTTCGGCAGGAGGGACATGGCTCATATTCGCCGGTTAATTCCGGGGATGACCGACAGTGAGGCAAGCGCGATCGGCGGCTTGTTCGACACCTGCAAATCGGTGGAGCTCGAGTGGGGACGGGGAGGTGTGTATCTGCAACAGGGCAAGACCGAGGCGGAGATCAATCAGGAGCTGGAAGTGAGAGTGATTACTAACGAAGGCGAGGCGCTGCGGGCTCGCCGGAACTGGGTCAAGCTGGAAGTCGAAAAAACGGGCGGCGGGTGGGTAGTACGGCGGGCGCGGTGGCATCGGGGCGGAAAGGGCAACTTCTCGGCGTTCGCGATGCCGGAATTGCCGTGAGCCAGCGGGTCACCGGGGAGCATCTTTTTTGGTTAGCACCCTTACAAGTCTGTCAGTTATGGCAACCTTCCTCAAGTTTCTCCACAACAATCCTGCGCGAGCATTTGTACTTTACAGGGTCTTTTGGCATAATGGAGAGCGCTCTGGCTCTTCTCCGACGCCCTGCCTCCACTGACAGGACCGGATGAGACTATTAGGACCAACTCGGAACGAAAGGCTCAACGAAGCCGCGGGAGTGGTGTATCTGATCGGCGCCTTGGTTTTGGCGCTGAGCCTTTACTCGTTCCATCCCAACGACCCTTCTTTCAACACTGCGACATCCTCCGTTCAGGCGGGCAACCTGATCGGGAAAGCGGGTTCCTACGCATCGGATCTGCTGTACCAGGTGTTCGGATTTGGAGCATGGCTGGTTCCCGTGGGGGTTCTGGCGCTCGGATGGAAATGGGTGCGGTCGAAGCCGATCCAGGTTCCGTTCGTGAAAGCCTGCGGATTCTCGATTCTGATTCTCGGCTCCTGCACCGCATTCGCACTGATCCCGGGGCTGCGTCCTTTCGATGGGATGCTGCCCGCCGGCGGATTGGCGGGCGTGCTCATGGCCGATATCCTGGTGGGGGCGCTCAACACCACTGGCGCAGCCTTGCTGACCGCAACCAGCATGTTCGTCTCCTTATATCTGGTATCGAGTTTCTCGCTGGCAAAGCTACCTTTGTGGTTCGCCCACCCCATCGGCTGGAGCCGCCGCCAGCAGGAGCGCTGGACACGGTGGCGCAAACAGCGGGCGTCGGACAAATTGGCTCGCCTGAAACGCAAGGAAGAGCAGTTGCAGGAAAAGGCCTCCCGGCGGCGGCGCGACGTTCCCCCACCTCCGCCGGAGGAAACGATGCGGTCCATACCGGCAGCTCACAACACCGATCTTCCGCCGTGGGAAGAACCAGAGTCGCCGCAGTTTGAAGACCGGAGCCCGTCGGGTTGGCGGGAACAGGACGAAGAGCCGGTGGCGGAACCGGAAATCCCGATCTGCGTGTTGGAAGAACCGGAACCGGTGGAAACACTGCCTCCGCCCCCGCCGCCCGTTCGCGAACCGGAGCCCTTCCGCAGCAGCATGGACACCACCCGGCCGGCAACCGTGCGTCGCAAGATCAGCTACCAGATTCCGTCCACCTCTTTGCTGAACGAAGTGCCGACACGGACGGGCTACGACGGCTTCGAGCTGAAGGAAATCGCGGGGCGGATCAAGGCCAAGTTGGAGGAGTTTAACGTACTCGGCTCGGTGGTGCAGATTAACCCGGGGCCAGTCGTGACGACGTTCGAATACAAGCCGGATGCCGGGGTGAAATATTCCAAGATCGTCACACTCAACGACGATCTCTGCCTGGGCTTGCAGGCGGAGTCGATCTTTATTGAGCGTCTGGCGGGCAAGCCGACGGTGGGCATCGAAGTTCCGAACTCGCGGCGAGAAGTGATCAGTCTGCGGCAGATCCTCGAATCGGAGGAGTTCAACGAGTCCGCGTCGAAGATGACCATTTGCCTGGGGAAGGATATTAACGGGCGCATCAAGGTTACGCCGCTGGAAACCATGCCGCACTTGCTGATTGCCGGCTCCACCGGATCGGGCAAGAGCGTGATGCTCAATTCCTTGATCATGTCGGTGCTGTTCAAGGCCACGCCGGACGATGTGCGGATGGTTCTGATCGATCCGAAGCGGGTGGAAATGGGGATCTACGAAGGCATCCCGCATCTTCTCACTCCTGTGATCACCGACGCCAAGCAGGCCACCAATGCCCTGCGCAACGCCGTGCTGGAGATGGAGCGCCGGCTGAAACTGCTCGCTTCGCAGGGCGTGCGCAACATCGATCAGTTCAACAAGAAAGTACGTCAAATGGCGGGCGAGCCGCGGAGCCTGTTCGAGGACGACGAGGTGGGGGCGCAGGAGACACTGGAGCCGCTGCCCTACATTCTGGTAGTGATCGACGAGTTGGCGGACCTGATGATGTTGGAGCGTGCCAACGTGGAAGCGGCAGTGACAAG
>JAEUQG010000232.1 GCA_016789755.1 Bryobacterales bacterium | reverse complement strand
GCACCTGCGGCACGCATTCGCGCAGCAGATGCCCGATGCTGTGCTCCGGTTGCATCTATTGAAACTCGTCCGGTGGGGCGCACATCACCTGGCGCAACTCAATCGCCATATTCAGCGGCTTGCCCCCGGGACCGGGCGCTGACGAGGCTCTGGCCGCGAGTGCGTAGGCGCGTTCCGCGTTAGCCACATCGACAATCCAGAAGCCGGCGAGAAACTCCTTCGATTCGGGGAAGACGCCGTCGGTGATCGGAGTGCCATCGGGTGCGGCGCGAATCAACCTGGCCTGATCCGGCCATGCCAGGCCTTCGGCCTGCACGAACTCTCCCGATTCCTTCAGCTCTTTATTGAACTGCATCATGAACGCAATGTGCGCCTGGATGTCTTCCTTCGGCCAGGTGGCGATTCCCTTCTCGCAGCCCTCGGCCTTCGTTCCGCTCATCATCATCATGTACTTCATAGCCACACTCTCCTTTCAATTTTCGCACCGTGTAGTGCGTGTTCAACAATGAGTCGGAGCGGGCGTGGGCCGTTCGACATGGGTGGTGAAAAAAAGTTGTTGACTATTTGTGGTGGGGTTCTATACTACGTATAGCGATATATCGCAAAGTGTAGCAAGAGGAGTTATGACCGCCACGGAACGCATTTCCGATCCCACGTTACTCGTACTCACCAGCCTTGCCGAAGGTGAGAAGCACGGCTACGCCATCATGACCGATGTGGAGCAATTCGCCGGAGTCAAGCTTGGCCCTGGCACCCTGTATGGCGCTATTCAGCGGCTGGAGGAACGGAACCTCATTGAACCGGTGGAGTCAGCGGACCGGCGTCAACCCTACCGGCTCACGCGCAATGGGGAACTGTATCTGCGTGAACAATTGAACCTGCTTCGCGCCGTAACGCGGCTCGGGCTCAGCCGTCTGGAGGCGCTATGAAAACTTTGTGCAGGATCATGGTGAGCCTCTATCCGCCGGCGTGGCGGCGGCGCTATCAGCGCGAATTCCTTGACCTTCTGGGCGACATGCCTTCCTCTACGTACCGCGAGGTGTGGGACGTACTCCGCGGCGCATTTCGCGCCTGGGCAGATACGATGTGGCGCTCAGAGTATGGGGTGGAATTCACCGTGGCGCTGGTCATTTTCATCACGGGTATCGTGAACGCCGGCTTGTCGGTGACCGGCGGCGATGGCGTGTGGAGAAGCAGTGCCTTCTTTCTGGTGACGGCGATGGGCACAACCCTCGCCTGTGGCGTTACCGGATTTCTGGCCGCACGGCGCAGGGCATCCGTGCTGCGCAGTGCATCGGGCGGCCTGATGCTCGCGCTCAGCGCGCTGATGATTCCCGCCGTTGTGCTCATGGCCGTCGCATACGCCTTCGAATCCGCTGCTGCTCCGATGCCCTTTGACCAGTTCCCTTTCAAGAATGGTCCTCTCATCGGGCCTGTGCTGTTGCGATTCACCGAGGAGTTCAAACATTCGAAGGAGTGGTTCGCACACTGGGGCCGCAGCGTAGGCCTGTCATTCATGGCGGCCCTGATTGCCGGAACGTTGATGGCGTGGCTGGGAGGATGTGCGCAACTGGTTCTGCGCCGCCTGCTGGGGAGGAGGGGGTAGACGATGCGGATACTCGCGTTCCTGATGTTGTGCTCTACTCTCTTGCCGGCGGAGTGGGCGACACCGGCAAGCGCTCAAGACGCTCTGCGCTTCATCGGGGCGAGAAGGGCGGAGGCGGGCAAGCTGTGGTCTTCGAAAGACCCGAAAGGGATCGCGCTGCTGGAAGACACTATCGCGTATTTGAGGCAGCCGTTGTTGCAGGATCTCGCCGCGGGCAGTAAAGAACTGGCAGGCCAGCGCGAGGAGATGAAGGTCGACCTGGCACAGGCCTACGCTCTTGCCTCGCAGGGCGAGAAGGCCGTTCAAACGCTGCGGGAGGTGGCGCGCGCGCTGCCTGCGCCGGAGTTCGCCCGGTACATCGAGTCCCGTCCTGCTTTCCGCGACATCCGTTCCTCCGCGGACTTTCAGGCGATGTTGAAGGACTTCCGGCGTTACGAGAAGTTCTGGGATTCCACGGAACTGGCCGCCGGCAACCTTCGGGAACTGAGCGAGGCGGAGCGCATTGCCGGGCTTTCCAAGTTCTGGTCGGAGGTGAAATACAACTTCGGCTATCCCGAAAAACTGATGGAAGTCGAGTGGGATCGACTGTATCTGGAATGGATTCCCAAAGTGCAGGCGGCGCGATCCACAGAGGATTACTACCGGCGTCTGAAGGAACTGTGCGCGAAGTTGAAAGACGGACACACGAACATCATGTCGCCTCCCGGCGTCGATGAAGGCAAACCGCCGTTACGCACCGCACTCATCGCAGGCCGCGTGATGGTGATGCATGTGTACTCGCCGTCTCTGGAACAGCAAGGAATCACCAGGGGGATGGAGATTGTCCGCGTCGACGGTGAGCCCGCGGTGGCGTTTGCACGCCGCATGTATGAGCCGTATCAAAGCTCTTCCACTCCCGGCGACAGAGACATGCGCGTGTTCGGCTACGATTTTCTCCGCGGGCCGAGCGCGCAACCCGCTCGGCTTCTGTTGCGGGACGGAAAGGGCGTGGAAAAAGAACTGAGCGTGGCGCGCAGCGGCTACAAAGACCTTCGTCCCATTCCTCCCTTCGAATGGAAAATGTTGGACAACGCCATCGCCCTGGTTACGTTGAACACGTTTGGAAACGAGCAGACGTCGCGGCGGTTCGTGGAGGAGTTTCCGAAGATACGGCAGGCGAAGGCAGTGATCCTCGACTTGCGCTGGAATGGCGGCGGCAGCAGCAATATTGGCTATGAGGTTCTGCGCCGGTTTATCGACAAGCCGGTGCTGGGGTCGCGCCAGGTGATGCGCCGCTACGTCCCTACGGAACGGGCATGGGGAATCCAGATGGACACCATCGAGTTCCCGGCCACGCCTATCCAGCCGGCGGCCGGTGAATACTTCGCCGGACCCGTGGCGGTGCTCACCAGCCCTGCCACATACTCCGCGGCCGAAGACTTCCTGGTGGCGTGGAGAAATAGCGGCCGCGGCGCGGTCATTGGCGTCAATTCCGGCGGAAGCACGGGACAACCGTTGTTCTTCACTTTGCCGGGCGGAGGCAGCGCACGCGTGTGTACGAAGAAGGACACGTACCCCGATGGCCGCGAGTGGGTGGGGAAGGGCATCGAAGTGGACATTCCGGTCGCGCCCGATGCGGACGCCTTGCAGGCGGGCAAAGACAATGTGCTGGAGGCGGCCATCGCACACTTGCTTGGCAAGCTCTAAGCGGAGGCTTTCACCACTCCTTCACGGATGAGCGATTCGAGTTCCTGATCGCTGATAGAGAGCAGGGTTTGTAGCGCTTGACGTGTGTGCTGACCCAACAAAGGAGCGGCCGACTCGATCGCCCCGGGCGTCTGGGAGAGCTTCACGGGAGCGCCGGTGACTTTCACCGCGCCGGCGGCCGGGTGTTCCACCACAGGGAACATGGCCCGGGCTTCTGCCTGTGGGTCCGCTGCCACTTCATCC
>JAEUQG010000514.1 GCA_016789755.1 Bryobacterales bacterium | reverse complement strand
TTGTCAACGAATATATTCACGGCACCATGATGTAAGAGACATTACTGAAAAACGGTGGATGGCGGGGCTTATCCCCCCATGAAGGGAAATACCTAAGTAAAACCTCCGACGGCGCTGGGACGCGCGTACCGACTGAGATTGAGACCGTAGTACTCTTGGCTCCATGACCTGACCACCCTAGTATCGATACATGAGCAATAGTTTTATTTGCCATGTTGTTATGACTCTTGCGTTGACAACGAGTTTGTCTGGCAACGAAGGGAAGGTATCGAAAGACCTGAGCAAGCTGCCTACGGGAAAGACCGTGGATGTGCTGGTGCAGTTCACGGGAGGAGACATCAGTAAGGAACACGCGAAGATCCTGCGGAAGGGCGGGTATTTGAAGAAGGAATTCGCGGGGGTGGGGAGTGCTTTGTACAGCCTGAAGAGCGAATGGGTGGCGGAGTTGGCGGCGGATCCGGCGGTGGCGTACATGTCGCCGGACCGGGTAGTGAAGGGGGCGCTCGAGTACACGTCTCCGGCGGTGAACGCGACGATTGCGGTATCGCAGGGTTGGACGGGGGCGGGGATTGGGGTGGCGGTGATTGACAGTGGGGTGTCGGCGATGCATCCGGACCTGTGGGGGCGGGTGGTCTACAGCGAGTCGTTTCATGAGGGGGGGACGTGGACGGAGGACCGCAACGGGCATGGGACGCACGTAGCGGGAGTGGTGGCCGGGAGCGGGTTGATGAGCAGCGGGACGATGGCGACGCGGAAGTTTCAAGGGGTGGCGACGCGGGTGAGCATTATCAACTTGCGGGTGCTCGACGAGAACGGGTCGGGAACGGACTCGGCGGCGATCGGGGCGATTGAGCGGGCGATCGTCTTGCAGAAGAAGTACAACATCCGGGTGATCAACCTGTCGTTGGGGCGGCCGGTATTTGAAAGCTACAGGCGGGATCCGCTGTGCCAGGCGGTGGAGAAGGCGTGGAAGGCGGGGATGGTGGTGGTGGTAGCGGCGGGGAACCAGGGGAGGAACAACGCGTTCGGGACGTCGGGGTATGGGCTGATTGGTTCGCCGGGGAACGATCCGTACGTGATCACGGTGGGGGCGGTGAAGACGCTGGCGACGGCGTCGCGGGGCGACGATGTCATTACGAGCTACAGCTCGAAGGGGCCGACGGCGGTGGATCATATCGTGAAGCCGGATCTGGTGGCGCCGGGCAACCGGGTAGTGTCGGCGGGTTCGATGGGAGCGTTTGTGACGAAGTATCCGGAGAACGTGGTGCCGGTCTCCTATTATTTGCAGTCGGGGAGCCAGGCGCCGTCGAGTTTTTATTACAAGCTGAGCGGGACGAGCATGGCGACGCCGGCGGTGGCGGGGGCGGTGGCGATGCTGCTGCAGAAAGACGCGACGCTGACGCCGGATCAGGTGAAGGGGCGGCTGATGCGGTCGGCGTCGAAGACGTTTCCGCGTTACGCGGTGGCAACGGATCCGGTGACGGGGGCGCTGTACACGAGCCAGCACGACATTTTCACAGTGGGGGCGGGGTATCTGGACGTGTTGGCGGCGTTGAGTATGACGGACAAGCCGGCGGGTTCGGCGTCGTCGCCGACGGCGTATTACGACAAGACGAAGCAGCGCATCTGTCTGAAGGCGACGGTGCCGGGGCAGACGCTTTGGACGCAGGCGAACTGGGGTTTGTCGGCAGTGTGGGGGCCGTTTTTGTTTCTCAACTCGACGAGCGCGTTGTGGGGAGATTCGGCGTTGTGGGGGGATTCGGCGCTATGGGGCGACCGGGCGAGCGCGTTGTGGGGGGACTCGGCGTTATGGGGGGATTCGGCGATGTGGGGGGAAAGCAGTTCCTCACGCACGGAGAGCACGATGCTCACGACCATGGCCTCATTTATTGAAGACATTACGATCGCCGTTTTAGGCGAGAACTAACAACCGGGAATCAGAAAGAAAGAAGGAATCATTGCAATGAAAAGACAGCATGTTCTCGCGGTGGCGATGGGGTGGATTTGGGCGGCGG
The DNA here is from genome assembly GCA_016789755.1 of Bryobacterales bacterium. Lineage (GTDB taxonomy): Bacteria > Acidobacteriota > Terriglobia > Bryobacterales > Bryobacteraceae > CADEFT01. The sequence goes on along the minus strand of JAEUQG010000514.1, from coordinate 10,995 downwards.
CGATGCCAGGGCTCGGGGCGGACAAGGTGGCGAAAGACCTGACGAAGCTGAAGGACGATGTTCCGGGAGACGTTCTGGTGCAGCTTACGGGGCCGGCGGACACGGCCGCGTTGCGGGGAATATTCGGGGCTCCGGGGCAGATCAAGAAAGTGCTGCAGGGCAACACTTATCTGGTGAGGCTGCCGGCGGGGCAGGCCAAGCAACTGGCGAAGAACGTGCTGGTGAAGTACGTTTCGCCGGACCGCAAGGTGGGTGGGACGCTGGACTACGCGACGCCGGCGGTGTATGCCGATTACGCGCAGTATTACGGGTACACGGGCAGCGGCGTTACGGTGGCGGTGATTGACAGCGGGGTTTACGAGCACCTGGATTTGCGGGACAGCAACTGTAACGGGAGCCGGGTGGTGTACAAGCAGAGTTTTCTGGACGGCGACGCTACGACGGACGATAAGTACGGGCATGGGACACACGTTGCCGGCATTGTGGCCGGGAGCGGGAAGTGCGCGGAGAACTATTCGACGCGAACGCGGCGGTTTATCGGGGTGGCGCCGGGAGCGAAGATTGTGAGCCTGCGGGTGTTGGACGGGACAGGGAAGGGGTCGGACAGCGCGGTGATCGCGGCGATCGACCGGGCGGTGGAGTTGCGCACTCAGTACAACATTCGTGTGATGAACCTGTCGTTGGGGCGCGGGGTGTATGAGAACTGCGCCTTGGATCCGCTGTGCCAGGCGGTGGAACGGGCCTGGAAGGCGGGGATCGTGGTGGTGGCGTCGGCGGGCAACGGGGGGCGCAACAACACGTATCAGAACCAGGGATACGGGACGATCTCTTCGCCGGGGAACAATCCGTACGTGATCACGGTGGGGGCGATGCGGGACATGGGGACGGTGAGCCGGGCCGATGACCTGCTGGCCAGTTACAGCTCGAAGGGGCCGACGGCGTACGACCACTACGTGAAGCCGGACCTGGTGGCGCCGGGCAACCGGATGGTTTCCTATCAGGCTTCGGGGTCGAGTTTCCCGTCGGCGAATCCGGGGAACCTGGTTTCGCGCGGCTACTACCTGAACGGCGCCAGCGGGACTTCGGCCTACTATTTGCAGATGAGCGGGACGAGCATGGCGGCGCCGATGGTGGCGGGCGCGGCGGCGTTGTTGTTGCAGAAAGACGCGAGCCTGACGCCGGATGCGGTGAAGGCGCGGCTGATGAAGACGGCGACAAAGGACTTCGCATCGTCTTTCTACTATCAGACGGCGGCCGGCGTCTATTACATCCAGAACGACATTTTCGCGATCGGCGCGGGATACCTGAACGTATACGCGGCGCTGAACAGCTACGACGGCGCGACAGCCGGCAAGTATGCGTTGTCGCCGCGGGCAGTGCGGAGCTCCAGCGGGGTGTCGATCGCGCACGATTGGAACTCGATCTGGCCGGGCAGCGTGTTGTGGGGGGATTCGGTGGTTTGGGGCAGCCGGGTGTTTCTGAGCGGCACATCGGTGCTGTGGGGAGACTCGGTGGTATGGGGCGACTCGACGAACACGGGCAATTCGGTTCTATGGGGCGACTCGGTCCTATGGGGCGACTCCGTGTTGTGGGGCGACTCAGTGATTTGGGGAGATGCGGCTACGGTTCGCGACGGCGACCAGTAAGCCGCGGTTGAGCCAGGAGGAAGAAGGCTATGGGGCAAACAGGGTTTTCGGCGCCGGCGCGGGCCTATCTCGGATTTGTGATCGCCGCAGGCATTTTGTGCGTGGCGGGAGCGATGGCAGAGTGGGCTCCGGCGGATGCGCCTCGGTTTGTGGCCTATCTGCTGGTGTCGGTGGGGACATCGCTGCTGAAGGTCCGTCTGCCGGGAATCCGGGGCACGATGTCGGTAAACTTCTTCTTCCTGTTGATTGCGATTCTAGAACTGAGCCTGGGCGAGACGCTGATGATCGGGGTGGTGAGCGCGTTTGCACAGACGGTGTGGAAATCGCGCTCACAGGTGAAAGTTGTCCAGATGCTGTTCAATCTGGCGATGCTGTCGATCACGCTGCGGACGGCCTACTACGCTTATCATTACTATCCGGAGACGGGGTTGACGATCGACTTTCCGACGCAACTGGTGGTGACGGCGGTGGCCTATTTCGTGATGAACACGCTGCCGGTGGCGATGGCCATTCACCTGACCGAAGGCAAGCCGCTGCTGCGCACGTGGAAGGAAACCTATTTCTGGGTTTTCAGCTACTACCTGCTGGGGGCGGTGTTTGCGGGGATTCACAAGAATCTGGCCGATTCGCACGGCTGGGCGGTGGCGTTCATGATTCTGCCGGTGATCTACGCGGTGTACCGGTCCTATAGTTTCTATATCGAGAAGCTGGAATCGGAGAAGCAGCAGGCTGAGGCGGAACGGGCGCACACGGAACAGGTTTCGAACCTGCATTTGCGCACCATCGAGGCGCTGGCGCTGGCGATCGAGGCGAAGGACCAGACGACGCACGACCACTTGCAGCGGGTGCAGGTGTATTCGGTGGAAATGGCCAAGGCGCTGGGGCTTCCGGAAGTGGAGATCCAGGCGGTGCGGGCGGCATCGGTGTTGCACGACATCGGGAAGCTGGCGGTGCCGGAGCATATTATCTCGAAGCCGGGGCGGTTGACGCCGGAGGAATTCGAAAAGATGAAGATCCATCCGGTGGTGGGGGCGGAGATACTCGAGCATGTGCAATTCCCCTATCCGGTGGTGCCGATTGTGCGGCATCATCACGAGCGGTGGGATGGCACGGGGTATCCGGACGGAATACGCGGGGAGGAGATTCCGATCGGGGCGCGCATCCTATCCGCGGTCGATTGCTTCGATGCGCTGGCGAGCGACCGGCAATACCGGCGGGCGCTGCCTCCGGAGGAGGCGATGGCGGAGGTGGTGCGGTTATCGGGGAAATCCTACGATCCGCGGGTGGTGGAGTGTCTGCAGGCGAACTACAAGAAGTGGGAAACGCTGACGCACGCCATGGGCAAGGACACACGGAAGCTGTCGGTGGAGGTAGCGGTACGGCGGGGGACGCCGGCGGCGGGGTACGACATGACGAAAGAAGAGACGGCGGTGAGGAAGCCGGTGGACTTTTTGTCGACGATCGGGGCGGCGCGGCACGAGGCGCAGGTGCTGCACGAGATGACGCAGGACATGGTGAGTTACCTGGCGCTGGACGAGATGCTGTCGGTGGTGGCGTTGCGGCTGAAGAAGCTGGTGCCTCACGACACCTTTGCGGTGTATCTGAAGCAGGACGGAGTGCTGCAGCCGGAGTTCGTGTGCGGCGACGAGGCAAGGCTGTTTTCCTCGTTGCGGATTCCGATGGGAGCGGGGATTTCGGGCTGGGTGGCGCAGAACCGCAAGCCGATTGTTAATGGAAACCCGTCGGTGGAACCGGGCTATTTGAACGATCCGGGGAAGTTCAGCGTGCAGCGGTCGATTTTATCGGTGCCACTGGAAAGCAGCAGCGGGGTGATTGGGGCATTGACTCTGGTGGACGGGCGGAAGGAGGCCTTCGATCCGGACCATGTGCGGATTCTGCTGATGATCGCCTCGAAGCTGGGGCAGTCGGTGCAGAACAGCTTGCGCTACCGGTCGGCGGAAGACACCTCGATGACGGATTACCTGACGGGATTGCCGAATGCGCGGTCGCTGTTCGGGCGGCTGACGGAGGAATTGGAGACGAAGGACGGCCGGACGGCCCGGTTCTCGGTGCTGGTGTGCGATCTGGATGGGTTCAAAGGGATCAACGACCGGTTCGGGCATTTGAAGGGGAACCAGGTATTGCAGGAAGTGGCGGCGGTGTTGAAGGACAATTGCCGGTCGAACGACTATGTGGCGCGCATGGGCGGGGACGAATTTGTGATGATTGCCCACGATATTCATCCGAATACGGAGGAGCTGGTGCGGCGGCTGGTGGCGGCGATCGAGAAAGTGGGACGGCGGGTGTGCAACGACGGCACGCTGTCGGCGAGCATCGGCTATGCGGTGGCGCCGGGGGCGGGGTGCGCTCCGGAGGATCTGCTGGCGAGGGCCGACAAGCAGATGTACGCGATCAAGGAAGGGCGGCGCAACACGAGCGGGCTGGTTTCATTATTGGGGCAGGTGGGGCGGAAGGAAGGGATCGAGGGCAAGGCGGCGACTACGTTGTTGCAGTGACGGGCGGGCGGCGGAGTTGGGCGGGAAGGGCGGCGACCAGCCGGCGGGTGTATTCGTGGGTGGGGTGATGGAAGATTTCTTCTGCCGGGGCGAATTCGACGATCGCGCCGCGGTGGAGGATGCCGATGCGGGCGCAGAGATCGCCGGCGGCGGCAAGGTCGTGGGTGATGAAGAGCAGGGCGGCGCCGTGGGCATGGCTGAGGCGGCGGAAGAGGGCGAGAATTTCCGATTGGGTGATGAGGTCGAGGGCGCTGGTGGCTTCGTCGGCGATGAGGAGCTTAGGGCGGTGGAGCACGGCCATGGCGATGAGCACGCGTTGCGCCATGCCGACGCTGAGCTGGTGGGGAAAGAGGCGCAGGAAATCGGCGGAGGTGGGTAGGGTGGCATCGGCGAGAGCCTGGCGGATGCGTTCGGCGCCATCGCGCGAGGGTTGATGCACGTGCCAGGCTTCGTGTAGCTGGGCGCCGATGCGGAGGCAGGGATTGAGCGATTGGAGCGGGCTTTGGGGGACGAGGGCGATGTCGCGGCCGCGGATGGCGCGCATGGCGGAAGGTGGCAGGCGGAGCAGGTCCGTGCCGTTGAAGCCGATGCGGCCGGTGAGGGTGGCGCCGGACTCGTGCAGACGGAGCAGGGAAAGGGCGAGGGTGCTTTTGCCGGAGCCGCTTTCGCCGGCGAGGCCGACGATTTCGCCGGGCTGGATAGCGAGACGCAGTTGATCGAGGACGGACGGGCGGCCGCGGTATTGGACTGTGAGGCAGGTGTCGAGAAGCATTTGCTGATTCCAGGAGCTTATTCGATGCGCAGGAACTCGACGTTCCAAAGCAGTTGCGGGCGGAGGATGGCGGGTTCCGTGTGGCGGAGGCGCGGGGAAACGGCGGCGAGCGCATTGCGGTGCACGAGATAGACGAAGGGGGCTTGCTCGGCGGCAATCTGCTGGACGCGATGGAAGGCTTGTTTGCGCTTGCCGGTATCGGGCGAAGAAGCGACGGTCTGCATGAGGCGGTCGAGTTCGGCTTCCCAGGGGGTGCCGGGGGACTTCTGCGAGGGATTCCACTGGTGCTGGGCGGCGGAGCTGACCCAGACGTTTTTCTGGGCGTTGGGATCGGGGTCGTCAAAGACGAGGCCCAGCAGGCAGGCATCGTACTCGAAGGATTTGGCGATGCGTTCGATGAGGGAGGGAAAATCGAGCGGGGCGATGGTGACGCGGATGCCGATGGCGGCGAGATCCTGCTGGACCATGGCGGCGAGGCGTTCGCGCGATTTGTTGCCGGCGTTGGTGATGAGGGAAAAGGCCACGGGGTTGCCGGCGCGGTCGTAGAGAATATCTCCGCGCTTCTGGAAACCCGCTTTTTCGAGGCGGGCGAGGGCAGCGGCGGGGCCTGCCGAGGGCTGGCGGGCGGCTGCATTCACCCAGTTGCGATTGGAGGGCGAGACGGGGCCGAAGGCGGGCGCGGCATGCCCACGGTAGACCACCGACACCATGTCGGCGCGGCGGATGGCGTCGGAGACGGCGAGGCGGAAGGCGGTAGAGCGGAACCACTCCTTCTTGTAGCCAGGCAGGGCGGCGGCGGGCGCCTGATTGAACCAAAGCTGCTCGGTGTCGAGTGAGACGCCGAGGTTGAGGACGGCGCCGGGCGCTTCGGCGCGCAGGCGCTCGAAGGATTCGGCGTCGAGGCTGTGGATGAGGTCGAGTTCGCCGCGGCGGAAGCGGATGAGTTCGAGATCGCGGTTGCGCTGCATTTCGAGGCGAACGGCATGGAGGTAGGGTAGCCGGCGCCCGTCCGCGCCGCGCTTCCAGTAATGCGCATTGCGCTCAAGATGGATGTAGGCGCCGGCCTTGTTTTCGACGATGGTGAATGGGCCGAGGCCGGCCCGGTCCTTCGATGAGGAGCGTGAGGAGAGGATGGGGACGGCGTCGAAAAGGCGCTCGACGCCAGTGAGCACGGCGGGGAATTGCAGGATTACGGTGAAGCCCTGGGCGTGGCAGGTGAGCCTGCCGGCGGCGAAGTGAAAGGGCTCGGCGCTGGGGGAGTTGGTTTCGGGAAGGCGGAGGAAAGTATGGCAGACATCGGCGGCGTCGAAGGGGGAACCATCGGAAAAGGCGACGTTGCGGCGCAGGCGGAGCGTGACGCGGCGGCCGGCATCGGAGATGGTCCAGGATTCGGCGAGGGCGGGTTCGGGGGCCTGGCGGGGCCGGTTCATGCGGATCAGCGGGGCATGGGTGAGATAGCGTACGAGTTCGCTCGGCTCGTCGGCGACAAGCAGGGGGTCGAGGGTTTTGGGTTCCGAGCGGATGGCGAGGCGCAGAGTGCCGCCGGTTTCGCCGTGGAGCGCGATACAGGCGAGTAAGGCGAGCGGAAGGATGTTCATGAAGAAACCTTTGTGGGGTCAATCCGGGCGGCCCAAACGAAGCGGCAGGAGAGAATGACCGAGATGACGACGAACAGGGGGGCGAGCAACCAGAGGTGCGTGGTGAGATGGGCGAGGCTGAAGGCCTGGCCCTGGAGTTCCCGCAGCAGGGAGCCCCAACTAGGAAGCGGCTCGGTGACTCCCAAACCGAGCATGCCGAGGTTGGCTTCCGCCAGCAGATAGGCGGGCACCGTCGTCCAGAATTGGGCAGTGAGGACGGGAGTGAGGTTGGGGAAGGTATGCCGGAAGAGGAGCCGGAAGGGGGGCACGCCGCGCGCCTGGGCGGCGCGGATGTAGCCCGAGGCGAGGATCTGCCGGACGCTGGAATGGACCACGCGGGCCGGGCCGGCCCACCCGAGCAGCCCGAGCAGCGCGAAGGTGAACAGGAGCGAGACGAGCGGGGAAACATCGAGCGGCAGCGCGGCGCGGAGTGTAATGAGCAGAAACAGCCAGGGGACGGAGACGGCGAGGTCGGCCGAGGCGAGCAGGAGACGTTCGAGCCAGCCGCCGGCCCATCCGGCGAGGCTGCCGAGGGAGGCGGCGAGGAGTACGGAGAGGAATGCGGCGGCCGGGGCGAGAAGGAGGGACGTGCGGGTGGCGTAGAGGAGGCGCGAGAAGCGGTCGCGGCCGAGGCTGTCGGTTCCCAGAGGGTGGCGGGGGGAGGCGGGCGCGTCGATGGCATCCCGGAATTGCGTTTCGTAGCGGAACGGAGCGGCAAAGGGAGCGAGGAAACCGGCGGCGGCGAGAGTCAGCAGATAGGCGGCGCAGACGATGCGCAGAGCGCGGAGCAGTGTGGCATTCATCGCACTTCTCCACGAAGGGCGTTGCCGCACAGTTCGAGCAAGAGGTTGCTGCAAGTGACCAGCGCCGTGATGAGCACCGTGATGTTGACAAGAAGGTTCAGATCGCGGGCCAGGGCGGCTTGCCAGGCGAGCTGGCCGATGCCGGGGACATCGAGGATGGCTTCGACGGGGATCAGCGCGCCGAGGGACAGAATCAGCGAAAGCCCGAGGAGGGAGAGCAATTGCGGAGCGCAGACCGGGAGCACATGGCGGAGGAAGACGCGCCATTCGGTGAGGCCTTTGGCGCGGGCGTGCACGACGTGCGGCGATTGCCAGGCTTGGGCAATGAGTTGCATCAGATATTGGGCGATGCGCGGGTAGACGAGGATGCCGGCGGCGAGTCCGGCGCCTGGGGCGCTGTGCCAGCCGAGGAGGAAAAGCAGCAGGGCGACGATGCCGGCGGGGACGCATTGGAGGATGCCCGCGGAGATGGCGGTGAGGGAGAGCGAGAGGGCGGGCGAATAAAGAGAGGTGAAGCTGAGGAGGGAGGAGGCGGTCCAGGCGAGAGTGAGACCGATGGCGACGCCGGTGAGGGTGGTGGGCGCGCGTTCGGCAACGAGATCGCGGACGGGGCGGCCGAGCGTGGCGGACTGGCCGAGATCGCCGCGCACATACCCGGCAAGGAACTGGACGTAGTAGGCAGAGAGGCTGGGGGCGGGATCGATTGGGGTGAGTGAGGAGAGCCGCGTGTCGAGGAGGTCCTCAGTCATGCCGTAGCCGGGGGCGAAACGGACCAGGGATGCGGAGAGGAGCGCTCCGAGGAGGACGGTGCAGACGAATTGAAGGAGAGAACGGGAAAGGCCGCGCATGCTGCCACAAGCGGCTTATCGGGCGGGTGTGGGGGGATCTTTAGTATGGGTTGCGATTACCGTTAGGGGACGCAGTCTGGGATCACCAGAAGTAGCCAGTGATATTGACGATGGCCATCGTGCGGCGGAAGGCGAAGATGTCGATGCTGCCATTGGCGCCGGCGGGAACGATGGCGGAGTTGGTGACGTTTTGACCCTGGAAGGCGTTGAGGACGGAGGCGTTGGGACGGGGTTGGCCGGTTGGCCAGGCCGTGAGGAAAGGCATGGATGTGCCGTTGGGTTGCGCGGTGATTTGCAGGGCGTAGGCCTTGGCAGAGGATGGGATGCCGAGGCATAGGGCGTTGCCTGTGACGGGCAGGGTAGTGGGGGTTTCGGCGGCGAGGAAGGTATTCTGGTCGTGGGTGTTGAGGCGGCAAGGAACAGTGGGTGTATACAGGAGTCCGTTGGCGCCGCCCGCGGGAGCGAAGTAGCCGTTGATGTCGATGATGAGGTCGGTGCGTTCGAAGGCGAAGACGTCGATGTCGCCATTGGCGCCGGAGGGAATGATGATGTTGTTGGCGAGGACGCGACCGGCGAAGGAGTTGATGCTGGAGACGTTGGGTTGGGCCTCGCCGGTGGGCCAGATGGTGAGATACGGGAGCGGGCCTTGCGGCACGACGGTGACGGTGGCCGAGTAGGCGGCGGCGGTGTTGGGGATGACGCAGTGGGGCGAGGCGGGAATGCGGAAGCGGCGGGTTTCACGGGTGTTCAGAGCCGGGGGGCCGAAGGGGCCGGCGGGGGAGCGGTAGTCGATGCGGGTTTCGACGGCGCGGCAGGGTGTGACGGGGTAAAAGGCGAGGCTCTGGGAGGAGGCGTTGGCGGTGAAGTATCCGGCGATGTCGATGATCATGTCGGTGGAGCCGGTGGCGAAAACCTTGATCGTGCCGCCGGGAGCGGCACGGACGATGGCGGTGTTGGCCACGATCTGAGAATCCCGGGAAGTGACGATGGGGAGGTCCGGTTGGACCTCATCGGCGGCGTACACCGTGATGTAGTCGAGATAGCCGCGGGGAATGGCGGTGACGTTGAGGACGTAAGCGGCGGCCTCCGGGATTTGGCAGACGTTGGAGGCCGGGAGGGTGAGCGTGCGGGTCTCATTGGCGGAAAAGAACGGCGGGCCGAAAGGAGCGGTGCGGCCTTCGAAGTTGTAGGCGGCTCGGGTTTCGAGGAGGCGGCACGGTTTGAGGGGGACGAAGGAGAGTTTGGGCGGAGCGGAGGATTGGATGGAAAGGCGGAGATGCGTCATGCTGCTGTCGAAGCGGGCATCGACAACGACGATTTGCACGGTGAATGCCCCTAACTGAGCCGGCGTTCCGCTGATGACTCCGGTATTGGGATCGATGGTGAGGCCGTCGGGGAGACCGTTTTGGCTCCACTGGAGAGGGGGCTTGCCTCCTTTGCGCTGTACGGCGAAGGAATAGGGTTGGTTGCGCGTACCGTTGGGGAGGACTTGGGTGGAGAAAACGACCGGCGGGTAGGGCTCGTAAGTGACGGGGAGGGTGCATGAGGGTCCGTTGAGGATGGAAGCGCTGAGCACGGCGGTCTGGCCGCTCTCCCATGGACTGGCAATGATTCGGATCGGCAGCGGAGCGGCGAGTGTTCCTGCGGCCGTGTCGCGGCTCAGCCACGGAATGGCGCCTTTGTGGTCGATGGCGGTGCTGAAGACAGCAGGGAGGGGGGCGGAAGTGGTCAGGGTGACGGTGGCTTCGGGTTGTTCGATGGAGAGCTGAACGGATTGGGGAGTGAACGTGCAACTGGTTGGGGTCGAGTGGGGCAACGGCGTCAAGTAACTGATGGGGATGCGGAGAGTTTCGGCGCCGTCGGTGACGTTGAGCGTGGCGCTGTGGGATGAGCCGGGCAGAAGGCCGGAGGGATTGCCCCAAACAACGAGCGATTGCGGACCGGATACTGGCGTGGTGGAGGTTGGGGTGACGGACAGCCAATTCCTGCCCGGTGTGTTTTCGATGGAGGTGGAGAGGGAATAAGGACGGGAGTGCAGGGGCGTGAAGGTGATGATTTGGAATGGAGTGATGGGGTTGAGTGTGACGCTGTCCGGATCGAGGGTGAAATTGGAGTAGGCGGAGGGAGGAGAGATGTATTCCATGGGGATGCTGACGCTGAAGCCTGCCACGGTGAGGTGAACGAACCCAGTGAATCGTGTGCCGGGGAAGACTCCTACGATGGTGGAACCGATGGTGAGTTTCTGCGGTCCGGAGACAGGCGAAGTGGAGGAAGCGGGGGTAACGGTGAAAAAAGAGGGTGAAGTTGTGGTGGTGAAGTGGAAGGGGTCGCTGGTGGTTGGGGTGATGACAATGTCTTGCGTGGATCTTCCACTATCGATGGAGATCGAATTGGGAGTGAGCTGGAAAGTAGGATAGGTGCTGGTTCGCGGCGGGCTGAACGCGATGAGCAATTTCCGGACATTGGTTCCGATGGTGAGACTTCCGTTGGCCCGATGAATGCTGTATGGTGCGAGCCCGGCGGGGTTGGCGAGGATGGTGAAGGTCTGTGGCCCCGATACGGGCGCGCTGGGAATGGGAGCGGCCAGGGACAGCCAAGGCACGGGGTCCAAGGTCACGGAGTAGGTGTAGGGCGCGGTGGAGTTGACGGGGTTGATGGTGAAGGGGTGCCGTGTTTCGCCGTCTATCAAATTAATAACGACGGGCGAAGTGAAAAAGACCGGCAGTGGACTGAAATTGACGACGATATCCTGGTATTGATTGCCGATGACAAG
>JAEUQG010000506.1 GCA_016789755.1 Bryobacterales bacterium | reverse complement strand
TCAAAGACGGCCGCCACGTCGATCACGTTCGCGTCGTCGCCCGCGCCCGCACCCAGAATGCGCGCGTCTCCGTCCTGCTGGCCCGCTAATACACCGGCCGCCGCGACCCCTGTGTCACTCGGGCGGTGATGTGGCCCACGCCCTCAATCCGCCCCCCTACCCGGTCCCCAGCCTTGATCCGCGCGCCTTTCGGGCACCCCGTCGAAATCAAATCGCCGGGGTGCAGCGTCATGAAGTCGCTGTGAAACCGCACCAGCTCCAACGGCCGCGTCCGCATGTGATGCACAAAATCCCGCGAACAAATCCCGCCGTTATGTTCCGTGATCACCTCCAGCGAATCCACATCGCCCACCTCATCCGCTGTCACAATCACCGGCCCGAAACTGAAAAACGTGTCGATGCTCTTCGACCGCGTCAGATACCGCGTGTTCTTCCGCAACACATCCAACGCCGTCAAATCCAGCGTCACCGTGTACCCGTAGATCACCTCCGCCACGTGTTCTGCCGGCACGAAACGGCACGTCTTTCCCATCACCACGCCTAACTCGCCTTCCGCATCCACATCGTCGCTCACCTCCGCCGGAGGCAGCACAATCTCTCCGCCCGGTGAAAACATGCAACTCGACGGCTTCATGAAACTTCCCGGCTCTTCCGGTTGCACCGCGTTGATGTCCTCCGCATGCGACAGGTAATTCAGTCCGATGCACCAGATCTTCCCCGGCTTGTCGTACGGCAGCACGGGAGTAATCTCCCCCAGCGGCAGCCGCATTACGTCCGCCGTCGGCAACTCCTTCACCCCCGCCTCAATCAGCGCCAACACATCGTTCGCGTACTTCGCCCCGTGCCGCGCATTGATCTCCGTCACCGGAACCACCCCGTCCGCCGCCAGCACTCCCGCGTGCCGCACTCCGTTGTGAACGAAACTCAGTATTCTCATATGCTCGAAACCAATCCTCCGTCGACTCGAATCACAGATCCCGTCATATAGCTCGCCCGCTCCGATGCCAGAAACGCCACCACTGCGCCGAACTCCTCCGGCGTGCCATAGCGCTGCAACGGCACCGTGGCCGAACGCTCCGCTTCAATCTGCGCGATGCTCTTCCCGCTCTGCTCTGACGCCGCCCGGTCCATCGTCGCCGTGCGGTTCGTCCGGATCCTCCCCGGCGAGACGCAATTCACCAGCACTCCATCGCCCGCCACCTCCGCCGCCAGAGTCTTCGCCCAACCCGCCAGCGCCGGCCGGTATGCATTGGAAATAATCAACCCCGGAATCGGCTGCTCCACCGACGTCGACACAATATTGATCACCCGTCCCCATTTGCGCTCCCGCATGCCCGGCAACACCGCCCGCGTCATCCGCAGCGTGCTCAGAAAAACCTGCTCGAAGGACTCCACCCACTGCGCTTCCGTGATGCTCGCAAACGTACCTCCCGGAGGCCCGCCGCAATTGTTCACCAGAATGTCCACCGCGCCCAGTTCTGCTTGTACCCGCCCGATCACGGCATCGATATCCGCCCCCTTCGCCAGATCGCAGCGCACAGCCAGCGCCGCCCCAATCTCCCGGGCCACTTCCTGCAGTTCCGCTTCGCGCCTGCTCAGAATGCACACCCGCGCGCCTTCCCGCGCCAATGCCGCCGCCGACGCGCGCCCCAATCCCGAACTGGCCGCCGATACCAGCGCAATCTTTCCTTGTAGCGAAAGTTCCATAGGTTGAACTCTCAACTATAGAACAATCGGGAATAGAAGCTCTCCGCCGCGGGATGGAACTTCCGTGACCAACGAACTCTGGGGACCATACTTGAGCGAACGGCAATGGGGCACCGTCCGCGAAGACTACAGCGAATACGGCAATGCCTGGGACTACTTCCCTCACGATCATGCCCGCAGCCGGGCCTATCGCTGGGGCGAAGACGGCATCGCCGGCATGAGCGACGCCCAGCAGCGTCTCTGTCTCTCCGTCGCCTTCTGGAATGAGCGCGACCCCATCCTTAAAGAGCGCCTCTTCGGCCTCACCAACAGCGAAGCCAATCACGGCGAAGACGTCAAGGAACTCTACTATTACCTCGATGCCGCACCCGACCACTCCTACCTCAAGATGCTCTACAAATACCCCCACGCCGAGTTCCCCTACGTGCGCCTGCTCGACGAAAATCGCCGCCGTTCCAAATCCCAACCTGAATTCGAGTTGATCGACGCCGGCCTCTTTGATGCCAGCAGATATTACGACATTTTTGTAGAATATAGGCATTACCCCTCCGAGGGTATCTTGGGCCGCGTTTCGGTCCACAATCGTGGGCCGGAACCGGCCCGGATTCACGTCCTGCCCCAACTCTTCTTCCGCAATACCTGGTCTTGGAACGGCACCCCACGCCCTCTCCTCCGCCACAATGGCTCGCACGCCGAAGCCCGGCACCCCGGACTCGGCAACTTCCATTTCTACGCCCAGCCCGATGCCCGCTGGCTCTTCTGCGATAACGAAACCAACGCTGCCCGCCTCTACGGCGCCGCCAACTCCGCTCCCTATCCCAAGGATGCCTTCCACCAACGCATCGTGCAGGGCAGGGAAGATGCCGTGAACCCATCTCTCGAAGGCACCAAGTGCGCCGCCTGGCACATCCGCGAAGTCGCCCCCGGCGCCTCCGCCGAAGTCTGGTTCCGCCTCTCCCCCATCCCCCTCGCCGATCCCTTCGGCTCCGCCCACGCCATACTCGACGAAGCCCGCGCCCGCACCGATGCTTTCTACGAAAACCTGCAACGCGATATCCCCAGCCCCGACGCCCGCCTCGTCCAGCGCCAGGCCTTCGCCGGCATGATCTGGTCGAAACAATTCTTCTATTACGACGTCCCCCAATGGCTCAACGGCGACCCGCATCAGCCCGCACCCCCATCCTCGCGCCGCAACGGACGCAACGCCGAATGGATGCACCTCAACAACGCCGACATCGTCAGCATGCCCGATAAATGGGAATACCCCTGGTATGCCGCCTGGGATCTCGCCTTCCACTGCATCCCGCTCGCCATGGTCGACCCCGAATTCGCCAAGAACCAGCTCATCCTCCTCACCCGCGAATGGTACATGCATCCCAACGGGCAGTTGCCTGCCTACGAATGGGCCTTCGGCGACGTCAATCCCCCCGTTCATGCCTGGGCCACCTGGCGCGTCTTCCAGATCGACCGCAAACGCCGCGGCGATGCCGGCGACCTCGCCTTCCTCGAACGCGTCTTCCACAAGCTCATGCTCAACTTCACCTGGTGGGTGAACCGTAAAGACAGCGAAGGCCGCAACGTCTTCCAAGGCGGCTTCCTCGGCCTCGACAACATCGGCGTCTTTGATCGCAGCGCACCACTCCCCACCGGCGGCCACATCGATCAGGCCGACGGCACAAGCTGGATGGCCATGTACTCCCTCAACCTCATGCGCATCGCCCTCGAACTGGCCCGCCACAACCCCGTCTACGAAGACATCGCCACCAAATTCTTCGAACACTTCCTCCACATCGCCGAAGCCATGAACCGCATTGGCGCCGAAGGCGTCGGCCTGTGGGACGAAGACGATCGGTTCTTCTACGATGTCCTCCACCTCCCCGATGGCCGCATGCACCCCCTCAAAGTGCGCTCTATGGTCGGCTTGATCCCGCTCTTCGCCGTCGAAACTCTCGAACCTTCTCTGCTCGAAGAACTGCCTGGGTTCCACGCCCGCCTCCAGTGGTTCCTCAACTACCGTCCTGACCTCGCCCAACTCGTCTCCCGCTGGCATCAACCTGGATCCGGCGACCGCCGCCTGCTCTCCCTCCTTCGCGGCCACCGCATGAAGTGCCTTCTTCGCCGCATGCTCGATGAAACCGAGTTCCTCTCCGATTACGGCGTCCGCGCCATCTCCCGCCACCACCTGCATCACCCCTACGAGTTCCACGTCGATTCCCAGCGCCTCGAGGTGCGCTACCAGCCCGCCGAATCCGGCAGCGGCCTGTTCGGAGGCAATAGCAACTGGCGCGGCCCCATCTGGATGCCCCTCAACTACCTCCTCATCGAATCGCTCCAAAAATTCCACCACTACTACGGCGACGACTTCAAAGTCGAATGTCCCACCGGTTCCGGCGTCTATCTCACCCTCGCCGAAGTCGCCGCCGAGCTATCCCGCCGCCTCAGCCGCATCTTCCTCGCCGGCGAACACGGCCGGCGCCCCGTCTTCGGCCTCTCCCAGCAAATGTCCACCGATCCCCATTTCCGCGATTACCTCCTCTTCCACGAATACTTCGATGGCGACAACGGTCGCGGTGTCGGCGCCTCCCACCAGACCGGCTGGACCGGCCTCATCGCCAAACTCCTCCAACCCCGCCAGACTCGCAACGGCAACCCGCATTGACCCCCGCGCCAATTCCGTGCAAAGTGAGTGTATGCGGTTTTTGCTCGGAGCCTTATCCGTAAGCCTGCTGCTCGCCGCCGACCCGGAGCGCGATTTCTCCGGCGTGTGGATCCTCAACCACGCCCGGAGCAACATCGCCGCCATGCCCTGGGCCGCCGAGCCCACCCTCCGCATCGAACAGAATGACGCCTCCATCACCATCGCCGGCGGCACCGGCAGCCGTGTCATCGCCACGAACGGCCAAGCCTCCACCCAATCCTACGCCGGCCACAACCTCAGCTCCATGACCAAGTGGGAAGGCTCCGCACTACTCCTTCATTCGCTCGCTTCCCAAGGCCGCGGCTTCACTCTCGCCGACCGCCTGCGCCTCTCTCGCGACCGCTCCACGCTCACCATCCGCCGCCAGTTTCAGCAGGGCGCCGTCGAGCACGAATCTACCCTCGTCTACATTCGCGATGGCGCCCAACTCTCCACCGCCAACACAGCCGAGCCCGCACCCAAAGCCGTCATCGTCAAACCCCAGCCGCGCAGCCTCACCATCCGCGCCGGCACGCCCCTCCTGCTCCGCGTCGCGCACACCCTCAGCACCAAACAGGCTGTCCCCGGTCACCGCTTCTACTTCGAAGTCGCCGTCCCCCTCACCGCCGAACACACCGTCGTCATTCCCGCCGGTGCCCAAGTCGCCGGCCGCGTCCTCGAATCCGCCCGTGCCGGCCGCGCCAAAGGACGCGCCGAACTCCTCCTCCAGTTCGATTCCATCACCCTCGAAAACGGAACCCACCGCGAAATCCGCGCCCGCGCTTCCTCCGCCGACGGCAAGCCCGTCAACGAAGATGACGGCCGCATCCGCCAAGGTGGCGACAAAGCCAGCGATGCCGCCAAAGTCGGCGGAGCCGCCAGCACTGGAGCCAACGTCGGCAGCCGCATGCCCCGCGGCGGTGCTGCCGTCGGAGCCGCCGCCGGTGCCGCTGCCGGTCTCGCCGGCGTCCTCATCGGCCGTGGCGCCGATGTCGTCCTCGAAGCCGGCTCCACCCTCGAAATCCTCCTCGATCGCGACCTCAGCTTCACCCCCAGCGACCTCGCCCTCCGCTGAGCGCGATACTATCCCTGATGCCTCTCCCCGCGCCCGTTGAGCGCTACTTCGAACTCCACCGCCTCCAATCCACCTGGCGCACCGAAATCCTCGCTGGTTGCACCACCTTCATGACGATGGCCTACATCATCTTCGTCAACCCCGCCATCCTCGCCGATGCAGGCATGCCCGCCGCCGCCGTCACCGTCGCCACCTGCCTCTCCGCCGCCTTCGGCTCTATCCTCATGGGCGCCCTCGCCCGCTACCCCATCGCCCTCGCCCCCGGCATGGGCCTCAACGCTTACTTCACCTACGCCGTCGTCAAAGGCATGGGCATCGGTTGGGAAACCGCCCTCGGCGCCGTCTTCCTCTCCGGCGTTGCCTTCCTCCTCCTCACCGTCACCGGACTCCGCCAGCTCATCGTCTCCGCCATCCCCACCGAACTTTACGCCGCCGTCGCCGCCGGCATCGGATTGTTCATCGCCTTCATCGGTCTCAAAAACGCGGGCATCATCGTTCCCCACCCGTCCACTCTCGTCACCATGGGGAACCTCCGCAATCCTTCCACCGCGCTCGCCGTCGCTGCGCTCTTCTTCATCGCCATCCTCATGGCACGCGGCGTACGAGCCGCCATCCTCATCGGCATCGCCGTCACCACCGCGGTTGCCGTCGCCACCGGCATCGCACCCTGGAATCCCGCTTCCCACGACATTTCCGCCATCTCACAAACTGCCTTCCACCTCGACATCGCCGCCGCCTGGCGCATCGGCCTTGCTGAAATCGTCTTCGCCTTCCTCTTCGTCGACCTCTTCGACAACATCGGAACCCTCGTCGGCGTCGGCGCCAAAGCAGGATTGTTCGATGCCGCCCACCGCATCCCTCGCATCCAGCGCATCCTCTTCACCGATTCCATCGCCACCATGTTCGGAGCCCTCATGGGCACTTCCACCGTCGTCAGCTACATCGAAAGCGCCGCCGGTGTCGCCGCCGGCGGACGCACCGGCATCCCCGCCATCGTCACCGGATTGCTCTTCCTCGTCGCCGCGATCCTCGCCCCGTTCTTCGGCGTCATCCCCCCTTCAGCCACCGCCCCAGCCCTCATCCTCGTCGGTTCCCTTATGGTCTCCCACACCAGCGAAATCTCCTGGTCCGATCCTCGCGCCGCCATCCCTGCCTTCCTCACCATCCTCACCATCCCGCTCACCTTCAGCATCGCCAATGGACTCGCATTCGGCTTCGTATCCCACACCCTCATCCACGCCTGCAGCGGACGTCACCGCCAGATCAACTGGCTCGTCTATCTGCTCACCGCCGTATTCCTTCTGCGCTTTGCCTGGCTCGGCGCCGCCTAACTCCCGATCACGCCGCGCACCACGTCCATCGCTTTCTCGCAATCGGCGCGATTCACATCCAGATGCGTCACCGCCCGCATCAGCGTTCCCCCTAGCCCATTGATGGCCACCCCGCGCCGCAGAAACTCCGCGCTCAACTCTGCCCCCGTGCGCCCCGTCCCCGCCACATCGAAGATCACGATGTTCGTCTGCACCGTCTCCATCTTCACTGCAACGCCGCGCATCTCCGCCAGCCGCTCCGCGATCAATCGCGCATTGGCGTGATCCTCTCCCAGCCGTGCCGGATTCTTCTCCAGCGCAATCAACCCCGCCGCCGCCAGCACGCCCGCCTGCCGCATCCCGCCCCCCAACCGCTTCCGCAACAACCTGCCGTACTCCATCGCGCTCCGCGTTCCCACCACCATCGAACCCACCGGAGCACCTAATCCCTTCGACAGGCAGAACATCACCGAGTCCACCTTCGCCACCACCTCCTTCACATCGCATCCCAATGCCGCTGCCGCATTGAACACCCGGGCCCCGTCCATGTGCACTTTCAACCCCGCCGCGTGCGCCCCATCGCAGATCTCCTCCAATACCTCCATCGGATACACCGTGCCGCCCGCGATGTTCGCCGTGTTCTCCACTTCCACCAATCCCGTTGGCGAATAATGCGGGCTCACCGCGCGAATCTCTCGCCGCACCTGCTCCCACCGCAGAATGCCATTCTCCGCTACAATCGGCCGCGCCAGCGCCCCCGCGAACCATGCCATCATCGACAGCTCGTAGTTCATGATGTGCGCCCGCGATTCGCAAATCACTTCCTGCCCATGCGTCGTGTGCACCTTGATCCCGATTGTGTTCCCCATCGTTCCCGTGGGCACGAACAGCGCCGCCTCTTTCCCCAAAATCTCCGCTGCCCGTTCCTCCAGCCGGTTTACCGTGGGGTCTTCGCCATACACATCGTCGCCCACTTCGGCATTGGCCATCGCCCGCCGCATCTCCTCCGAGGGACGCGTCACCGTATCGCTTCGCAAGTCAATCATGAATGGAGAAACTCCTGAATCACATCGTTCGAGTACAACACACCCTGCCGGGTGAGACTCAGCATACCGCCTTCCCACCGCAACAATCCATCGCCCACAAATCGCTCAATCGCGCCGCGATGCGCCCCATACTCCGCCGCGCTCAACCCAATCCCCTCCGCCAGCCGCAATCCCACCAGAAATCGCTCTTCCTCCAGGTTTGCCGCAACACACTCCGCTACTCCGTTTCCCCCTGTTTCCATCAAAGCCACATACTCCGCCGTGCTCTCCACATTCTGCTTCCGCCGCCGCCCATCGAACGAATGCGCATCGGCCCCAAAACCCGCATACGGCGCCAGCCGCCAGTACTTCAGATTGTGCGGCGATTCATACCCTGCCCGCGCGAAGTTCGAGATCTCATACCGCTCCAACCCCGCCTCCCGCAGCCGCTCCATCGCCAGCTCATACATCTCCACCACCGCTTCCTCCGTCGCCCGTTGCCCCGCCCCGTATCGCGATCCCTCCTGCAGAATCTCCAGCCCCAGTCTGCTGTCTTCATCCACCTCCAGCATGTACACCGAAACATGCGGCACATCCAATCGCACAATCCATTCGAGCGATTCCGCGAACGTCGCCACCGTCTGATGCGGCAGCCCCGCAATCAAGTCCAGATTGATGTTCCCCAACCCCGCCTCGCGCAACATCGCCACTTCCCCCGCCACCGTCTCCGCCGTATGCCGCCGCCCCGTCTGCGCCAACTCCCGCTTCACGAAACTCTGTACCCCGAAGCTCACCCGGTTCAGCCCAGCCGCCAGCCACGCCCGCAGCCGTTCCTCGCTCACATCGCCCGGCGCCGCTTCAATCGTTGCTTCCTTCCACTCCCGCCCCGGCACGCACGCCAGCGTCGCCCCCAGATCCTCAGTATCCCACCGGCTCGGGCTCCCTCCGCCAATGTACAGCGTCTCCGGAGTCCACTCCCATTCCGCCGCCTTTAACTCGGTACGCAGCGCCGCGCCGTAGCGCCGCTCCAGTTCCGCCGGAAAAACCCCCGAAGCGAAATTGCAGTACGTGCACTTCTGCGAACAGAACGGATAGGAAAGATAGACTCCGGCCATCGCCTACAACTGCACGGTCTCGCCGAGTTGCGTCCCGATCACGGTGCCCATCATCTCCTTCAGCGTCGCTCCGCTTTCCGGCAACACAAAAGCCGCGCGTTCCGCATTCCAGTCCAGCTTGAAACTCCGCGTCAAAGCCGATACCCAGATCTGCCGCACCGGAGCGTTCGGACTCACCACGAACTTCGCCGGCGGATCTTCAAACTCCACCGTCAACGCCCCCGCGTTCTCGTCCACTTCCAGTTCATGTTTGTCTGCGGCCTTCACCAGCGCCTTGTACAAATCCCCCATCGCTTCGTCGCACCGCAGTCGAAATTGCTGTTCATCCATCATGTCCAAACTTACCAAATGCCATCCCCTTCTGTTGTTTAATGAAACTTACCCCATGACGCGACGGGACATCCTCTCACTACCCGCGGCCTTCGCCGTTGACCCCAGCCAGCGCTTCGTCGGCATCACGATGATGCCCGAATACATCCAGAACGAAGGCATCGACGGAGTCCTCAACAACCTCCAGAAACGCGCCCGCATCACCGCCGTCGCCACTTCCCCCTACGTCATGGAACCTTCCGATGAAAAGACCGGTTCCCGCGAACCACCCATCGATGCCGGCGCCGGCAAGGTTCGCCTCCTCGACCGCCCTTTGTGGGGCAAGCGCGAACTCTTCGTCCACACCGCCCCCAGCTTCACTCCCACGGCTTCGCTCTATCGCGGCCTCCGCTATCAGCCCCCGCAGCCCAACGATCTGACCAGGAAACACGGGGGCATCGTCCGCGACTTCATCCGCCAGGCCAGACAGCGCGGCATCAAAGTCTACCTCCAGGTGCAGGCCGCCATCCCACCCGGCTATCGCGTCCAATTCGGCGGCCCTTCTCCCGACGACATCCCGCGCCTTCCCGACGGCAAAGTGCCCAAGCGCCGTCTCGCCAACAACGGCAGCCTCGCCAGCCAGCACATCATCGACTATCATTGCGCCCTGCTCAAAGACCTCGCCCAGGCCTATCCCGAAGTCGATGGCTTCCGCGTCGACTGGCCCGAATACCCCCCCTACTTCCTCGATGACGCCTTCCTCGATTTCAACGACGCCGTCCGTCCCATGGCCGCCCGCTTCGACATCTCCTTCGAACGCATGCGCGAGCACACCCTCCGCTTCCACCGCCTCCTTCACGGCGGTCTGACCGATGCCATGCTCCGTGACCGCAGCCGCTACTCGCTTCTCCAGTGGATGACCGATTATCCTGGCGTCGTCGATCTCCTCCGCTGCAAAGCCATGCTCATGGAAAACCTGCTGCGCGCCTTCCGCGACGCCATCCCCCGCGAAAAGGAGCTCATGCCCAACGCCTTCCCCCCACCCCTCAGCCTTCTCTCCGGCATGGATTTCTCCCGCGCCTCCGCCTTCTCCTCCGCCATCGGCGTCAAGCTCTACACCATGCACTGGCCCATGATGCTCCGCTTCTGGGGTGAGCAGCTTAAAGCCGCCAATCCCTCCGTCTCCGATCCTGCCATCGCCGCCGCCCTCGAATACTGGCTCGAACTCAGCGGCATGCCCGGCACGCGCAAGATCGCCGATCACCGCTACCCTGAGCCCGAAGAGCCCCATCCCGTTTCCGACGCCGCCATGGCCGGCAAGATTCGCGCCGCCCGCGCCGCCTCTCCCAAAGCTCCCATCATCGCCATCGCCCATGGCTACGGCCCTCTCGCCGATTTCCGCCGCCGCCTCAAAGTGGCCTACGACGCCGCCGGAAAAAAGGTGTGGGTCAACCGCTATGGCTACCTCAGCGACGCCAAGCTCGACACCATCGGCGCTCTCTGATCACGACCCGAAACTGTACAGCGTCTGCGCCGTCCGCACGTACAAACGCCCGCCCGCCAGCGCCGGCGTCGCAATCACCTGCTCATTCAAATCCACCGATGCTTCCGTCTCCCATTGCCCGCCCGCTTTCACCACCGTCAGCTTGCCCTCTTTGCTGATCAGATACACTTTGCCGCCCGCCGCTACCGGCGAAGCATAATAATCGCCCAGCGCATCCTTCAATCGCCCTTCCTTCAACTTCTCCCCGCTCCCCGGACTGTACGAACTCAGAATCCCTCCGTTCCGCACCACATACAAAACATCCCGATACAGCAGCGGAGCCGTCACATACGGCATCCCCTTCGCCACATTCCACTTCGATGTCTTCCCGCTCAAATCGCCCTTCCCGCCGATCGCAAACGCGTTCAATCCCCCTGCCTTCTCTCCCGCCGTGAACGATTTCTTCCACTCCTCTTCATTCACCGCCCCATCTCCATCGCCGTAAAACCTGTCGATCGACCGCACAATCCGGTTCCAGATTTTATCCCCCAGCTTCTCCCCCGTGATCTCCGTAACCGCCACCTTGCCGTCCTTGTTCGCATCGTAAGCCGCTACCTGCGCGAACGGAGGCGCCGCATCCCCGCGTGGTTCTACCGTGTAGATCGTGTCCCCCTGCACCAGCGGCAGCGCCGCCGGAGCATACGTCAACCCGCGAGCCCACCACAGCCGCTCGCCCGTCTTCGCCTGATACCCCGTCAATTCCACCGCGCCCGATACGATCAACTGCAGCGGACCATCCTTCGGCTTGTACAAACTCGGCGTCGAATACCCGCCCAGAAATCCGCTCGGCCGCTCTACCTTCCACCGCTGCTTGCCCGATCCTGCATCGAACGCCGCCAGGTACGACTCCGTCGGTTGATCCAAAAACAGAATCACGTTCCCTTCTGCATACACCGGCGATGTCGCCACGCCTTGCACCGCATCGAACGGACCCAGCGGCACACGCCACCTCTCCTCTCCATTCCACCCATACGACACCAGCCCGAACTCCGGAAAAAACACGTACACGTTCTTCCCATCCGTCGCCGGCGTCGGCGTCGTCGGACCGTTCAGCGGATTCGCCAGCTCCGACCGCGCCTTGCGCATCGACTTCCGCCACAGCTCTTTGCCCGATGCCGCATCCAGGCACAGCACCATCCGCTCTTCCCCTTCATGCGCCGAAAGAAACATCCGCCCGTTCACTACAATCGGAGACGAATTCCCCTGCGGAATTTTCGCCTTCCACGCCAGATTCTTCTCCAGTCCGAACTCCGCCGGAGCCTTATCGTCAGGCGCCACCCCATCTCCATTCGGCCCTCGAAAACGCGGCCAATCGGCGCCGGAAAGCGCCAAAGCGGTCAGCAGCAATGCCCACAGTCTCATCCCTTCATTATGGCCACGCTTCGCCCCATCCCGCCCGCCGTGCCGCGCCGAACTTGTTACGGTCCCGCTTGTTCACCCGCTCCACCGCCACCCTGTCCCCTCTGCACACCGTCAACTCGATCAATCCCGGATGATGCGCCGGCCGCCGCACAATCCTCCCCGCGCACGCCTCCGCCCCCTCCTTCGCCACCACCGCGTACGAGTATTTCTCGTCTTCATAACTCAACTGCCCGTGCTTCAACCGCCGGTGCAACTTCGACCGCTCCAGCCGCGCTCCGAAGTGGCACCAATCGTCCGCTCCCATCGGGCACGGCAGATCGCCCGGACAAGGCGCCACCGTGCGCCCCCCCATCTCTAACAACCGGTCGCGGCACTCGCGCACCACCCCGAACCCCGCCGTCGATCCCGGCTCAATCACCATCACCATCCGCCGCGCCGCCGCCCACGCCCGCTCCAGCGCCTGCATCCGTGCCGCTGTCTTCAACTCCCCCAATGCATAGCTCGCCAGCACCACATCGTGCTCCGCAAACGCTGCCTCCGCGAAGTTGCCGCAAACCCAATCCGCATCCGGCAACCACGCCCGCCCTGCTGCCACCGATGCCGCGTCCGTCTCCACCAGCGTCATCCGCCGCAACCCCGCAAACCGTTCCTTCGCCGCCAGCGAAGCCGCGCCTGCCCCCGCTCCCAAATCCAGCATGCTCTCCACCTCCACATCGCCCACTTGCCCCAACACCGCCGAAACGGCCGCATACGTCGCTGGAAATCGCGTCAGCAGATAGGCCGCCACGCGCTCCCGCTCCTCCATCCGCAACTTGCCGCTCGCCTTTCCCGCACGGTAATGCTCACTCAACTGCGCCGCTGCCTTCTCCAACGCCGCCAGGGGAATGCCCGCCGCGTATTCCTCCACCTTCATCTGGATCTCTGCCGCTAGATGCACTCTCTTATCTTCCGCGATGTTGCACAATAAGCGCATGGCGTTCCTCGAAGAATTAGACTCCGCCCTCGCCGCGCCGCATCCCATCGAGCGCGCCCTCGCCCTCACCATCGAACATCTCCGCGCCGAATCCGGCGCCATCCACCTCCTCGCCGATGATGGCGTCCTCCACCTCAAAGCCTCCCAAGGCATCCCCGATGTCGTCCTCCAAATCGTCCAGCGCGTCCCCGTCGGCAAAGGCATGGCCGGCCTCGCCGTCGAACGCGCCCAGCCCGTCAACGCCTGCAACATCCAAACCGACACCACCGGCGACGTCCGCCCCGGAGCCAGAAAAACCGGCATGGAAGGCGCCATCGTTGTCCCCATCATGAAAGGCGACCGCGCCACCGGAGCCCTCGGCGTCGCCAACCGCAGCGAACGCACCTTCACCGATGAAGAGATCGCCACCCTCATCGAAGCCGGACGCCGCATCGCCCGCCTGTCATAACATCGAACCTATGCGCACCCTTCTGCTCTTGCTCGCCGCCGCCGCCTCACTCGCGGCTCAGAAGAAAACCATCTTCCTCATCACCGACGCCGAGGGAGTCGGCGGAGTCTGCCGCCAGGAACAAACCGAGCCCAAAGACCCCGAAATGCGCCAGCTCCTCACCGGAGAAATCAACGCCGCTGTCGATGGCTTCCTCGCCGGAGGCGCCGACGAGGTCATCGTCTGGGACGGCCACGATGGCAGCCAAACCCTCTCCACCCTCACCATCCATCCCAAAGCCAGGCTTGTCATGGGAGGCCTCGGACCCTCTATGCTCATGGAGCGCCGCTTCTCCGCCGTCGCCTACCTCGGCCAGCACAGCAAAGCCAATATCCGCGGCGGCATCATGGCCCACAGCTATTCCTCGCTCGGCATCCAGAACATGCTCCTCAACGGCAAACCCGTCGGTGAAATCGATGTCATCGCCGCCATGGCCGGACACTTCGCGACACCCGTCATTCTCCTCACCGGCGATCAGGCCGCCGTCAACGAACTCAGCGAAATCGTGCCCCAAGCCGAAATGGTCGCCGTCAAAGAGGGCATCGGCCGCTACACCTGCATCAGTATGTCCGCCAAATCCGCCCAGGAAGCCATCCACGCCGCCGCCCGCCGCAGCGTCGCCAAAATCGGCGTCGTCAAACCCTACACCGTCCCCGGCCCCGTCACCCTCCAGATCGAATACACCACCCGCAATTCGCTCCCCGTCGATGCCGAATCGCGCCACGGCGCCGAAGTTCTCGACGACCGCACCATCCGCTTCCGCGGCAAAGATATCCTCGACGTCTGGCGCACCTACCGCTCTCGCTGATTACGCCAGAATCTCCTTGATCACCCGTCCGTGCACTTCCGTCAAGCGCTCTCGCCGCCCTTGATGCAGATAGCTCAATTGATCCTGGCTCAATCCCATCTGGTTCAGCAGCGTCGCATGCAGATCGCGGAAATGCACCGGGCTCTCCGTAGCCTTCAACCCGATATCGTCCGTCGCTCCATACACCGTGCCGCCCTTGAATCCGCCGCCCGCCACCCACATCGAAAACCCGGTGTTGTGGTGATCGCGCCCTTTGCTCCGCTCCGATTCCGGCGATCGTCCGAACTCGCCGCCCCACAGCACAATCGTCGAATCCAGCAACCCGCGCCGCTTCAAATCCGTGATCAAAGCCGCCACCGGCTGATCCGTCAACGACGCCATGCGAATGTGGTTCTTCTCGATGTCGCTGTGCGCGTCCCATTCCGTCTCCGCGCCACCGCCGCCCGC
Source organism: Bryobacterales bacterium (assembly GCA_016789755.1). Taxonomy (GTDB): domain Bacteria; phylum Acidobacteriota; class Terriglobia; order Bryobacterales; family Bryobacteraceae; genus CADEFT01. The sequence goes on along the minus strand of JAEUQG010000506.1, from coordinate 15,257 downwards.
CACCACGCACACATACCGCACACCCTTTTCCACCAGCCGCCGCGCCAGCAAACAACGCCGCCCGTAATCGTCCGTGCCCTCTTTCCCCACTCCATACAACTCGCGAGTCTCCGCCGGCTCATTCGATAAGTCGAAAATCTCCGGAGCCTCCGTCTGCATCTGAAACGCCGTATCGTATGCCGAAATCCGCGCCGCCAGTTCCGGATCCTCTCCCGTCATCCCCGCCTCGTTCAAAGACCGCAGAAACTCCACCGTCTTCTTCCGCCGCTCCAGCGTGATCCCCGCCGGTACTTCCAGATTCAACACCGGCCGCTTCCCCGGACGGAACATCGCCGGCTGATACACCGCCGGCAGAAATCCGTTCGTGTACATCGGCTGCCCCGCCTCCGGAGTCCCATGCGGATCCGGCATCACCACATACGCCGGCAGCGACTCCGCCACCGTCCCCAATCCATACGCCAGCCAGCTCCCCATCGCCGGAAAGCCCGGTATCACCCGCCCCGTCATCATCTGATACTGCGCCGCCGAATGCACCACCATGTCCCCATGCATCGACCGCAGCACGCAAATATCGTCGGCAATCTTCGCCGTGTGCGGCAGTATGTCCGATACCTCAATCCCCGACTTGCCGTACTTGGCAAACGTCCGCTTCGTGCCCAGAATCCGTGAATTCGAGTTCACGTTCTGATACTGCACATCGCCGAACTCCGCCGGCCTCTTCTGCCCGTCCAGCTTGTTCAGCAGCGGCTTCGGATCGAACGTCTCCAGGTGCGACGGCCCGCCCGCCTGGAACAGAAAGATCATCGCCTTCGCCTTCGCCTCGAAATGCGGAGCCTTCGGCGCCAGCGGATTGTATCGCGCCGCCTCCGCCTCCTGCGCCATCAGCGATGTGAACGCCAGCCCGCCGAATCCGCAGAAGCAGTCCGTCAGAAACTCGCGCCGGTTCTTGCTGTATCGAATGTGTTCGCTCATTGCCTTCAATCCACGTACAAAAATGCGTTCGAGTTGAACAACGCCAGCGCAAACTCCCGCGCCGCCGTCGCATCCTTCTCTCCATCGGCCAGATACGTCAGCGCCAGATCCTTCTCCTGCGCCTTCGGAGCCCGCCCCGCAATCAGCCGGAACGCATGATCGATCCGCTCCGCCCCCGTCGCCTTCTCCTTCGCCAGCCGCTCGGCGAATGCGCCCGCCAGTTCGTTCGATGTCTTCCCGTTCAACAATTCCAACGCCTGTGGCGCATGCGTCGATTGATCGCGCCGCGCGCACGACAACAGCGTATCCGGCGAATCGAACACCTGCATGAACGGCAGTATCAGGTTCCGCTTGTAGATCATGTAGATCGTCCGCCGGTAATGCTCCGATTTGTCCCGCGTCTGCTGCCAGTATTGCGGCCGCTTCAAATCGTTGATCAACTCCGCGTCGATGCTCCCCATCACGCTCGGCCCGCCCGCCTTCGCATTCAGCCGCCCCGAAACCGCCAGCATCGAATCGCGAATCTCTTCCGCCTCCAGACGCCGCCGGTTGAACTTCCACAGCAGCTTGTTCTCCGGGTCTTTTTCCATCGCCGCTTTCTCCTGCCCCGTCCGGCTCGCCTGCCGGTACGTGCTCGAAAGCAGCAACATCCGGTGCAGCGGCTTCATCCGCCACCCGCCCGCGATGTACTGGTTCGACAGCCAGTCGAGCAACTCCGGATGCGACGGCATCGTCCCCATCCGCCCGAAATCGTTCGGCGTCGACACCAGCCCCCGCCCGAAATGATACTGCCAGATCCGGTTCGTCATCACCCGCGCTGTTAGCGGATTCGCGGGTTCCACAATCCACTCCGCCAGCTTCAACCGCGGCTTCTCCGTGTTCAACGGCAACTCCGGCTGATCCTCCGCCGTCAGAACTCCCAATGGCCGCATCCCCACCTTCGGCCCCTTGAAACGGTAATCCCCGCGCGTCAGCAGATGAATCTGCGTCATCTCCTTCGCATCGTTCCTCACTGCGTACATCGAAGTCAGCGGCAGCGGCATCTGCTCGTCCAACTTCTCCAGTTGCATCTCGATCTTGCCCTTCTCTTCTTCCGGAGCCCGCCGCATCGCAAACCGCAGCTTCCGCATCTCCGTTTCGAGCGGCGTCACCTTCGCCTTCCATGCCGCCTGTTCTTCCGCGCTCGCCGTAATAATGTCGTTCGCCTGCGTCTGCGCGAAATAGCCTTGCATCCGGTAATAATCCGATTGCCGGATCGGGTCGAACTTGTGATCGTGGCACCGCGCGCATCCGATCGTCATTCCCAGAAATGCCGCCCCGATGATGTTCGTCATCTCCGTCAGCACTTCCGTGCGCGAACTCGCCACTTCCTGATTGCCCGCGTTCTTCCGCAGCGGCCCCAGCCGGTTGAATCCGCTCGCCACCTGCAGCGTCTCGTTCGACGCATCCATTTCATCGCCGGCAATCTGCTCCTTCACGAATACATCGTAAGGTTTGTCCGCGTTCAAACTCGCCATCACATAGTCGCGAAACCGGTACGCGTCCGGCCGGTGCGTGTCGTACTCGTATCCGTCCGACTCCGCGAATCGCACCACATCCAGCCAGTGCCGCGCCCATTGCTCGCCGTAGCGCGGCGAAGCCAGTAACCGTTCCACCAGATTCTCGTACGCCCGCGGCGATTGGTCGCTCACGAACGCCGCCACCTCTTCCGGAGCCGGAGGCAACCCGTGCAGGTCGTACATCACCCGCCGGATCAGTGTCGCCCTGTCGGCTTCCGGAGCCGGCGCCAATCCTTCCTTCCTCAATCGCGCCAACACAAAGGCGTCCACCGGCGTGCGTACCCACGCCTTCCCCGCCGCGTCCGTAAACACCGGCGGTGGTGCGTCTTTCCGCGGCTGAAATGCCCAGTGCCGCCGCTCGGCTGGCTTGAACACCGGTAAAGGCGCCACGCCCGCGTCATCGGCTGCCACCAGCATTGTCGCCGCAACAACCGTTGCGATTACACGCTTCCTCATGGTGGTTTTCTTGAGCCGACTATATCACACCCGCCCTTGACACCAGCCATCGCGCTGTGATGTCGTACCTTCAATTTCCTTTTAGGAGAAGAAGATGCTGATTTGGGGACTCCGTTCGTTCGCCCTTTCCCTGCTCTCCCTCGGCGCCCTGCACGCCCAAACCGCCGGCACCGCCACTCTCGTCGGAACCATCTCCGATTCCACCGGCGCTGTCGTCATCGCCGCCAAGGTGCTCGTCGTCAACCAGAACACCTCCTTCGTCTCCGAATCCATCGCCAACAACGAAGGCGCCTATTACGTGCCCTACCTCGCCCCCGGCACTTACCGCCTCTCCATCGAAGCCGCCGGCTTCAAAAAGTACCTCCGCGAAGGCATCGTCCTCCGTACCGGCGAAATGCCCCGCCTCGATATCCAACTCGAGGTCGGCGCCGTCACCGAAAGCGTCAACGTCACCGGAGCGCCACCGCTCCTCGATACCGAAACCGCTTCCTCCGGCCAGGTCCTCGACGGCGACCTCCTCGTCAAAGTCCCCGTCAGTCAGAAACGCGCCATTCGAATGTTGTTTTATATGCCCGGCGCCAACGCCATCGGCGGATTCACCGTCCTCGGCCAGCGCGCCCGCGCCATGGGCTACACCGTCGACGGCATCAACGGCAAGGAGCCCGGCATCGGAGCCACCAACGGCACCGACGCCCAAATCTCCACCACCCAGGACGCCTTCGAAGAAGTCAAACTCTACACCACCGGCACTCCAGCCGAACTCGGCCACTCCGCCGGTGGCCTCATGTCCATCGTCTTCAAATCCGGCGCCAATCAGTTCCACGGCTCGGCCGAAAACCGCTACATCAACAAGCAGATGATTCACCGCAACTACCTCGAACAACTCCCCCGTACCAACCCCTTCACCTATCACGAAACCACCTTCCTCTTCACCGGACCAGTCCTTCTCCCCAAACTCTACAAAGGCCGCGACAAAACCTTCTGGCTCGCCGGCTGGGAGCGCCATTACGAAAACGCCGGCACTAGCTCCGCCCGCACTACCGTTCCTTCCGCCGCTATGCTCAACGGCGATTTCTCCTTCGGCGGCCAAACCGCTCCCCGTCCTCTCCCCGTCTACAATCCCTTCACCACCCGCCAGGAGGGCGCCAACTGGATCCGCGATCCCTTCCCCGGCAATCTCATCCCCCGCAATCTCTTCGATCCCGTCGCCGTCAATTTCCTCAACCGCAAACCCTTCACTGATGCCAACGACCCCGGCATTCTCACCGCCACCGGACCCACCCAAAACCTCCTCATGAATCAGATCAAGCAAATTCGCCGAACTCGCTGGGACACCAAAATCGACCACCAGTTCACCTCCGCCCACAAAATCTTCGGCCGCTATTCCCATGCCCACCACCGCGCCTGGAAGGGCGATCATCAAGCCCAATTCGCCTGGCGCGACATCGATCCCAACGCCCAACCCGCCCCCGTCGATCACATCAACATCGTCTTCAGCGACATGCTCATCCTCTCGCCCTCGATGAACAACGAATTCCGCGCCGGCTTCAATCGCCGCGCCCGCTATGAAACCGCACTCACCCGCGATCAGGATTGGGCCAAACAACTCGGCATCCCCAATACCTCCGCCGCCACCTTCCCCAACTTCAACATCGGCTTCGGACTCGCCGGCCTGCCCAGCTTCCAGAACGTCGGCGAAGATTTCACCATCCAGAACAACCTCACCAAAATCGCCGGCCGCAACACCTTCAAGTTCGGTTACGAACTCATCCGCACCCGCTACAACGGCACTGCCGGATCGCTCCCCAGCGGCACTTACAACTTCACCGGAACCAACGCCCCCTTCACTCCCAACACCGGCCAGGGCTTCGCCAACTTCCTCCTCGGCACTGTCGGCAGCGCTGTCTACACCCAGGAGTTCGCTTCCTGGCTCCCTCGCTGGTGGTCCCATCAGTGGTACGCCCAGACCGATTGGAAGCCGCTCCGCAATCTCACTCTCAACCTCGGCGTGCGCTGGTCCTACGAATCCCCCTTCCAAACCAAGTACGGCCAGCAGGCCCAATTCGACCCCGATACCCGCGACCCCATCAGCGGACTCATGGGCGCCATCGTCCACGCCAAAGGCCCGCTCGCCAAACGCGACATCAATAACTTCGCGCCCCGCCTCGGCCTCGCCTGGAATTTTCACCCCAGCATGGTCTTCCGAGCCTCCTACGGCATCGTCCACCAGGACATCTTCGCCACCTCCGCCAACATCATGTTCCAGGAGTATCTCGCCAACGCCACCATTCAATCTCCTGTCGGCGATCCGCGCCACGCCTTCCGCCTCTCCCAAGGTCCCCCCACCTTCCAATACAACCGCCAGCCCGACGGCTCCGTCCCCTTCATCGGCGCCAACTTCTCCGGCCGCGGAGCCCATTGGTGGGACCCCAACATGCGCATGCCCTACGTCCAAAGCTGGTCCGCTGGCGTCCAATGGGGCTTCGCCAACAACTTCGTTCTCGACATGCAATATCAGGGGCAAGGCGGCGTCGGCCTTCTCAATAGCTGGGACATGAATGTTATCCCCCTCGATATCTCCAGCGACCTCACCGTCCTCAACCAGATCTTCACCGCCTCGCAGAACTACAGACCCTACCGCCAGTTCGGAGCCATCAACCTCTTCTCCAACTACGGCCACAATACCTATCACGGCGCCACCGTCCGCGTTGAAAAACGCTACTCCGCCGGGCTCAGCTTCAACGCCTTCTACACCTACGCCAAAACCCTCAATGAGTCCGAAGCCGATGCCGGCGACAACGGCGTCACCTTCTACAACCGCCGCCTCGAAAAAGCCCGCTCCAACACCGATATCCGCCACCGCTTCGTTAGCGTCATGAGCTACGAACTCCCCTTCGGCCGCGGCCGCCGCTTCATGAATGAGGGAGCCTTCGTCAATCACATCTTCGGCGGATGGGAGCTCACCTGGACCCAAACCTTCCAGTCCGGCCAGCCCTTCACCGTCGGCTTCGGCGGCAGCCCCAACCGTTACCTCAACGGCGAAGCCCGCCCCAATATCCTCACCACCCATGAACAGGCTCAAGTGCGGAATTGGGACATCGGCGCCAACCGCTTCCCCACCTCCGCCCAGAATCCTTACCTCAACTTCGCCTCCTTCGCCTACCCCGCCGCCTTCACCCCCGGCACCCTCGGCCGCAATACCTTCGAAGGTCCCGGCCTCAACTGGACCCAGCTTTCGCTCGCCAAATGGTGGAACATCACCGAAAAGGCCCGCATCCAACTGCGCCTCGACGCCAACAACTTCTTCCCCAAAAAGCAGCCCAATTACAGCAATCCCGCGTCTACCTTCAATGTCAACAATCCGCTCGCCTTCGGCACCGGATTCGGCACCCGCGGCTCCTTCTCCGATGTGGGCACCTCCAACTCCCACATCCTCTTCGTCATGCGCTTCCAGTTCTGATTACTTCACCGCAAACCCGCGGTCGCGCATCAGCGCATTCGTGTCCACGTCGCGGCCGCGGAACTTCCGGTACGCCATCGCCGGATCCACCGTGTTCCCTTTGCTCAGCACGTTCTCATAAAACCGGCCCGCCACATCTTGATCGAATGCCCCCTTGCCTTCCTCGAAAGCCTCCCATGCATCCGCCGTCAACGCATCCGCCCACAGATACGAATAGTACCCCGCCGCGTAGCCTTCGCTCGAAAAAATATGCGAGAACTGCGGCATCCGGTGCCGCATCGGCAACTCCTCCGGCATCTTCAATCCCGCCAGAGTCTCCCGCTCGTACGCGTCCGGATCGATCCCGTCCGGATTCGCGATCATGTGCACCTTCATGTCCACCAGGGCGCTTGCCAGAAACTCCGTCGTCGCAAACCCCTGGTTGAATTTGTCCGCGTTCTCGATCTTCTTCAATAACTCCGCCGGCATCGGCTTCCCCGTCTTGTAGTGCACCGCAAACCGCTCCAATACCTCCGCCGCCGAAAGAAAATACTCGTTGATCTGCGACGGAAACTCCACATAATCCCGAGCCACCGACGTCCCCGCCAGCGATCCGTACGTCACACTCGAACTCAATCCGTGAATCGCATGCCCGAATTCATGGAACATCGTCTCCGCATCCGTCCACGAAATCAGCACCGGCTCCCCCGCCGCCCCCTTCACAAAATTCGAATTGTTCGACACCAGCGTCGTCCGCTCCCCGTCCATCCGGCTCTGCTTGCGATACGCCGTCATCCACGCCCCAGACCGTTTCCCCTTCCGCGCATACGGATCGAAATACCACAACCCCACATGCTTCCCCTTCCGCTTCACCTCCCACACCCGCACGTCTTCGTGAAACACCGGCACATTCGCCACCGGCGCAAACTCGAACCCATACGCCTTCCCCGCCGCCCACATCATCCCTTCCCGCAGCTTCTCCAGTTGCAGATACTCCATCACTTCGCGCGAGTCGAGATCGTACTTCGCCTTCCGCACCTTCTCCGCATAGAAGCGATAGTCCCATGCCGCAATCTTGATCTTCGCCCCTTCCCGGTCGGCGATGGCCTGCATATCGGCCACCTCTTCCTTCACCCGCGCAATCGCCGCTGGCCACAGCTTCATCATCAGTTCCATCGCCGCCGCCGGCTTCTTCGCCATCTGCTTTTCAATCGCCCGGTCGGCGAATGTCTTGTACCCTTGCAGCGTCGTCCGCTCCGCCCGTAACTTCAGGATCTCCACGATGACTGCATTGTTGTCGTACTCATCCCCGTTATCCCCGCGGCTATAAAACGTCCGCCACACTTTCTCCCGCAATGCCCGCTCCGTCGAATCCGTCAGAAACGGCTCCACCGAAGACCGCGTGTTCAGAATCGCGTACTCCCCGTCATGCCCCCGTTGCTTCGCCGCCGCCGCTGCCGCCTGCACGAAAGACCCGGCCAGCCCTCCCAGTTGCTCCTTCTTCAAATACAGTACATAGTTCTCTTCATCGTGCAGCAGATTGTTGCTGAACTTCGTATAAAGCCCCGCCAGCCGCTGATTGATCTCCGCAATCCGCTTCTTTTTGTCCTCCGCCAGCTTCGCCCCCGCCCGCACGAAATCCGTGTACATATCCCACACCAGCCGCTGCTGCTCCGCGTTCAGCGGAGCCATGTTCTCGTACACCTTCGCCACCCGGTGAAACAGTGCCCCGTTCTGCAGCATCTTGTCCCGAGCCGCCGCCAGCTTCGGCTCCATCTCCGTCTGCACCGGCCGGAATTCGTCCGACGACATGTTCGACTTCCACACCCCATAAATCGACTGCACATACTCCTGCCCGTCATCGGCCCGCTCCAACGCCGCAATCGTGTTCTCGAACGTCGCCGGCTCTGTCTGCTGCGCAATCCGGTCCAGATTCCGCAATGTCTCCGCAATCGCGCTCTCCAGCGCTGTCCGCAACTCCGGTATCCGCACCTTATCGAACGGCGGCACTCCGCCATGCGGCCCGCTCCAATTCTGATACATGTTCCTCAGTCCACCTGTCTGCGCATTGGCCACACACAGCACCGCAAGAAAAATCGTCAGCGACCGCATGGCAACCGCTCCTTTCGCTATTCCTGCTACACAGGATAGCGAGCCTCCCACCGCCGTGAATACCGCGCCGCCGTTTACGCCACGATCTGCGGCACCGGCACCCCGTACACATCTGTCAACCGCATCTGCCGCCCCTGATAGGCATACGTCAGCCGCGTATGGTCCACACCCAGTAAATGCAGAATCGTCGCGTGCAGATCGTGGACGTTCACCGGTTGTACCGCCGCCTTGTAACCGAATTCATCGCTCTCTCCGATCGCCTGCCCGCCCTTGATCTTTGCCCCCGCCATGAACATCGTCATCGTCCCCGGATTGTGATCGCGCCCCACGCCACGCTGCGAAATCGGCATCCTCCCGAACTCGCTCCCAAAGATCACCAGCGTCGAATCCAGCAGCCCGCGCCCCTTCAAATCCGTCAGCAGCCCCGCAATCGGCACATCCACGCTCGCCGCATGCTTCGTGTGGTTCGACCGTATGTCCTCATGCGCATCCCACGTGTCCGTGTTCTGTATCCCCAGCCCCCCGTGATAAAGCTGAATGAAACGCACGCCGCGCTCCACCAGCCGCCGCGCCATCAAACACTGCCGCCCGAACGCCTCCGTCGTCCCCTCCCCCAGTCCGTACAGCTTCTTCGTTGCCTCCGGCTCACTACTCAGATCCACCGCTTCCGGCGCGCACGCCTGCATCCGGTATGCCAGCTCGTACGACGCAATCCGCGCCGCCAACTCCGAATTCGCTGGGTTCTTCGTCTCATCGAGCGCATTCAACTTCCCCAGCAAATCCAATCGCGCCCGCTGCTGTTCCTGCGTTACCGACGCCGGCGGAGTCAAATCCGCAATCGGATCCCCCGCCGACCGGAAGATCGTCCCCTGATACACCGCCGGCATGTACCCCGCCGACCAGTTCGACGGCCCGCCAAACGGCCCGCCCCGCGCATCGTAGATCACCACATACGCCGGCAGATTCTGATTCTCTGACCCCAGTCCGTACGTCACCCACGAGCCCACGCTCGGCGCACCCATCCGCACCGTCCCCGTCGCCAGCTCATAGCTCGCCATCACATGATCGTTCGACCGCCCGATCACCGACCGCAAAAACGCAATGTCGTCGACTTGTTTCGCCAACTCCGGAAACAACTCCGAGACTTCCATCCCCGATTGCCCGTGCTTGCGGAACGCGAACGGCGATGGCATCAGCGGCCCCGGATGCCCCTGCCGCACCACCACCTCGCCCTTCCCGCTCAGCGGTTGCCCCGCGTACTTCGTCAGCGCCGGCTTCGGATCGAACGTGTCCATCTGGCTCACGCCCCCGCTCATGAACAGCGAGATCACCGCCTTCGCCCGCGGTGCGAAATGCGGCTTCTTCGGCGAAAACGGCGTCTCTATCCCGCTCCCCGCGCCGCACACCGCCCCCGTCGCCGGCGGAGCCGCCAGCAATCCGTCCTGCCCCAGCAGCCAAGCCAGGCCCAGCCCTCCCATCCCGTTCCCCATCTCGTTCAGAAAGTCGCGCCGCGATGTGATCCGTCTCATCCGCCCTTACCTCATGTACAGAAATTCGCTCAGATTCAGCAGCACGTGCGTCAGGTCTTCCACACGGTTTGTCTTCAGAAACTCCGCCGCCACCGCCTGCTCTTCCGCATTCGGATGCCGCCCCAACGCCAGTTCATATGCCAGCCGCAGTTGTTCGTTCTTGTCCGCCGACATCGCCTGCAACCGCTCCGCAAACCGCTTCGATTGATCCAGCACGAAATCGTTGTTCAACAATGTCAGCGCCTGCGTCGCCACCGTGGACACCGTGCGCCGCCCGCACGTGATCGTTTGATCCGGTAAATCGAACACCTCGAAAAACGGAAACGGCAGCCCGCGCTTGCGGTACACATAAATGCTCCGCCGCCATGTCTCCGGCCCGTTCTTCTGCCGCTTCCAGATCCCCTTGTTCATCGACCGCAGCGTCTCTTCCGGCAGCGGAGGAAACACCGCCGGCCCTTCCATCAACGTGTTCAACGACCCCGCTACATGCAGAATCGAATCCCGCAATACTTCCGCCTCCAGCCGCTGCTGCCGGTACCGCCACAAATTCAAATTCGCCGCATCCTTCGCCAGATTCCCTTCGTCCACGAAGCTCGAGGACATCCGGTACGTCTCGCTCATCATGATCAGCCGGTGCATCGCCTTGAAACTCCACCCCCGCTCCCGAAACTCCACCGCCAGCCAGTCCAGCAACTCCGCATGCGTCGGCTTCTCCCCCGTCTTGCCGAAATTGTCCAGCGTCGCCACAATCCCCCGCCCGAAATGATGATGCCAGATGCGATTCACCATCACCCGAGCCGTCAACGGATGCTCCGCCGAACTCAGCCACTCCGCCAGCGCCCGCCGCCGCCCCGACGTCTTCCCGTGCGCAGGCGCCCGTTCCACCGCCGGCGAACCCTCCGTCACCACCGAAACGAATCCCGGCTTCATCGCCGATCCCCTGCTCCCAATATCGCCGCCATGCAGAAAATAAGATGGCGGAACCTGATATTTCCCCGGACCCCGGTGCAGATAAGACCCTTCCGTCACCTCCATCTTCACGCCCTTGCCAGGAGCCGGTTCATCCCCCGGCCCATCCGGCACAAACCGGTAGTCCCCGTCCGTAATCCCCATCGCCGTCGGAATCGCCTTCGGCCGCTGCTTCTCGAGCGCCGCAATCTCCGCTCCCAACTTCTGTACTTCGGCCCGCTCCTCCGCCTTCAAATGCCGCGCCACTTCCCCGCTCGAAACACGCACCGTGCGGATAATCTGGTTCGCCAGCAACGCCTGCCCCGGCGTCCGCTGCTCTTCCGGAATCGCGATCGCTTCCTGCACGTTCGCCGGAAACCGCTTGTACTTGTCCTTCACCAGCACCAGCTTGTATGGATCCTCAATCTCCGCCACCCGCGCCCGCAGCGGCTTGATCTTCCCATCGATCTCCGCGTTCTGCCGGTAGTATTCCTCCGCCTGCTCCTTCGGCACCAGCGGATGCTCCACCTCCACATACCCGTACAACGAAGTCTGCAACTGGTAATAATCCCGCTGCAGAATCGGATCGAACTTGTGGTTGTGGCACCGCGCGCAATGCACCGTCAACCCCATCACCCCGCGTCCCAACGTCGCGATCATGTCATCCAGATACTCGAAACGAAATTGCGGATTGTCCTTCTCCCGGAACCCCACCTTCGCGTAGTTGCGCAGAAATCCCGTCGCCGTCAGCGTCTCGTAATTCACCTCCTCCACTTCATCGCCCGCCAGTTGCTCCAGCAAGAACCGGTCATACGGAGTGTCCCTGTTAAACGCGCGAATCACATAATCCCGATACCGCCATGCATTCGGCCTGTCGAAGTCGTGCTCGTATCCATTCGAGTCCGCGTAACGAGCCACATCCAGCCAGTGCCGCCCCCATCGCTCCCCGTAATGCGGCGATGCCAGCAGCCGGTCCACCAACTGCTCCCACGCATCGGGCCGGCGATCCTCCACAAACTCCCGCACCTCCGCCGGTGTCGGCGGCAGTCCCGTCAAATCCAGATACGCCCGCCGCACCAGCGTCCGCCGGTCCGCTTCCGGAGCCGCCTTCAACCCCTGCGCATCCAGTTGCCGCTTCACAAACGCATCCACCGGATGCTTCCCCCACCGTGCATCCGCTACCCTCGGAACATCCGCCTTCACAGGCTTGCGGAAACTCCACCACTCCTTCGCATTCGCCGGCAACGGCGCTTCCTCCATCGCCTTCATTGGATCCACCGCCGCCTTCTGCGCCCCGATCTCGCCTTCCCACACAGCCCCCTGATCGATCCACAGCCGCAGCGTTTCCACTTCTCCATCCGTCAGCTTGCCGTCCATCGGCATCGCCGGCTTCTCCAGCCCCGCTACCCGCTTGAACAGGATGCTCTGCGCCGCATTCCCCGCCACCATCCCCGGACCCTTCTCCCCGCCGCGCAGCGCCGCCTCGCGATTCCGCAAATCGAGTTTCCCCAACTTCATCGCCGCCCCGTGACACTTCACGCACCGTGCTTCCAGCAGCGGTTTCACTTCGCGCTCGAAGGAAACCACACGTCCGGCTTGACCGGCCGCAAACAATACGGCCAATAGGGAAATAACCAGCATCCTTGGCGCTAACATGGCTTGGATGAGATTATATTGAATATTTACATCGAGGTGGGAATGCCCAAACGCGAGATCGAAACCATCGAAGAACTACGTACCCTTGCCGGCGCCGAAGTGGCCGTCAGCGAGTGGCTCGAGATCACCCAGCAGCGCATCGATGCCTTCGCCGCCGCTACCGATGACTTCCAGTGGATTCACGTCGATGCCGAACGCGCCCAACGCGAGTCCCCCTTCGGCACAACCATCGCCCACGGTTACCTCACCCTCTCGCTCATCTCGCAATTCTCTTACTCCACCGTGGGACTGAAACAGCCCTTCGCCATGACCATCAATTATGGATGCAACAAAGTGCGCTTCATCAGCCCCGTAAAATGCGGAGCGCGCATCCGCAGCCGCCATCAACTCCTCGAAGTGAGCGATGTCGAAGGCGGCTGGCAGACGCGCTGGAATGTAACCATCGAAATCGAAGGGCAGCAGAAGCCGGCCTGCGTCGCCGAAACGATCGGCCGCTTCTACCGCGCCAAGCCTTGAATCAGGCTTCCTTCTTCTTCAGATTTGCCTCGTTGTCGGCGATGAACTTCCGCAGTTCATCCGACCGGTCCAGCAGCTTTTCCCACTGCTCTTTGTAAAGCGTGACCGGAAAGCGCCCCAATCCGTACACCGAAACGGCGCCCTTGTCGCTTACCTTGTAGCTGATCACGCCCTTGGCCGCGGGCTTCTTCAGATTTTCATTCTCCGCCTTCAGCCGCGCAATCTCTGCCAACAGATCTTCAGGATTTGCCATATTAAAGGGATTCTAAACCATTTCCACACGCCGCGTGCAACCCGTCTGTCCCCAAGGCATACAATCGAGGCTGTTAGCCATGCTCAAATCTATCCCTTTCCTCCTGCTTCCCGCCGCCCTGTTGGCCCAATCCCGCATCCCCGTCATCTTCGACACCGACATCGGCAACGACATCGACGACGCCCTCACTCTCTCCTTCCTCCTCCAATCCCCTGAGTTCGACGTCCGCGCCATCACCACCTCCCGCTTCGAATCCGAAACCCGAGCCCGCCTCGCCTACAAGCTGATGCGCCTCCATGGCCGCGCCCATATCCCGATTGCCTCCGGGGCCGACGATGCCCTGCTCCACACCCAGTACCGTCCGCCCGCTCCGCAATTCTCCTCCCTCACGGAAGCCGACACACTCCCCGGCGGCGCCGCCCACAAAGGCGTGCCACTGCTCATCGAAACTCTCCTTCATGCCGAGCGCAAACTCACCGTCTTCACCGTCGGGCCTCTTTCCAACATCGCCCTCGCCCTCAAAACCGACCCGCGCATCGCCGCCAAGATCGAACGCATCGCCATCATGGGCGGAGCCGTCGACCTCCCCCAATCCGAAACCAACATCAACAACGATTTCGGCGCCGCTGCCATCGTCTTCGATTCCGGGCTCCCCATTCTCATGGCCCCGCTCGACGTCACCCGCGAACTTCACTTCACCGGCCCCGATCTCGACAAGCTCACCCAATCCAAACTGCCCACCGCCGTCGAACTCACCGCGCTTCTCCGCCGCTGGCAAACCTGGCGCACCGGCCGCGACCCCGTCCTCCACGATGTCCTCCCCCTCATCGCCATCCTTCACCCCGATTGGTGCCGCTTCGAACAAGGTTCTGTCGCCGTCGATCTCTCCGGCCCAAAACGCGGCTACACCCGATTCACTCCCGGTCCGTCCGGCAATGTCCGCCTCATCCGTTCCATCGACAAACGAAAACTCCTCCACCTCTTCACCGCCCGCATCACCGCGCCCCCAACCTCACGCTAACCTCCCCGAACCTCCCCGAACCCCAGTTGCCGCAACGCTTCCCCCGCCACCCACTGCGGAGTCTTCCCCCTCGTATTGATGTGCACATCCGCGCAATGCGGATACTCAAATGCGTAAGTGATCCCCGGCTGCGGAAACCATTCGCTCGACGGCTTCCACGGTGTCAGCCGGTCAAACAGCGCCCGCAGATGCAGAAACCGCCCGCGCTCGTGCGTACCCAGGATGGAACGCTTCGTGTCGCGCCACACCGCCAGCGCCAGCGGGCAGTACAGGTGCACAATCCGCAGCCCGGGGATAGACGCCTTCAACTCCACTCGGATCTTCTCCGCCGTCAATCCGCAATCGACAATCGGAATCTCGCCCGCTTCCGCCAGTGCCCGGAAATGCTCTGTTGCCCTCGAATAGATCCATTCCTTCACCCACCGCTCCTTGGAAAAAGGATCAACCCCAGGCGGCGCAAGCTTCTTGCGAAGCTCATCGAAACGAATCACCTCGGCGGCCGAGCCCCGCGCTCGAAGCGCCGCCGCCATTCGGTCGCTCGCCGTGCTTTTTCCCACTCCTCCGACCCCAAGCACAACAATGACCCGCACGGAACTGATGGTTTCGGACACTACGCCCGCTTGACGGGCAGAGATCGGGCATGACACAGGAAACATACTTCCTCCTGGACGTTATGAATTACTTGCTTGCCGGCTGAGCCTTCCCGGTGCCGACCGAACTGGGAAGGCTACTGCTCGATTTTGGGGCGGAAGTGCCTGCTGATCGACCTCGGTCGACTCTCCCTCGAACCGCAATC
>JAEUQG010000231.1 GCA_016789755.1 Bryobacterales bacterium | reverse complement strand
CGCGCTCTTTCAGGGAGAAACTATCAGTCACATGGGTGATCTCGTCAGCCTTACCATCAACGGAAGGAGTGTGCAGGCTCCCCCGGGAACGCTGGTCATCGACGCAGCGAAGAAAGCCGGCATCGAAATCCCGGCCTTCTGTTATTACGAAGGTTATTCGCTGCAAGCGGCTTGCCGCATGTGCCTCGTCGAGGTGGAGAAATTCCCCAAACTGCAGGCCGCCTGTACCCTGCCGGTAGGCGAGGGCATGGTGATTCACACCGAATCCGAGCAGGTGCGCAAGGCGCGGAAGACGACGCTCGAGTTCCTGCTCACCAACCACCCGCTCGATTGCCCCGTTTGCGACAAGGGAGGCGAGTGCGAATTGCAGGACATGGTGTTCCGCTACGGGGCGGGCGACAGCCGCTTCACGGAGAACAAGCACCACGTCGATGAAAAGCAGTGGTCTCCGGTGGTCTTCTACGACGGACCGCGGTGCATTCTATGCTACCGCTGCGTGCGCGTGTGTAACGAAGGCATGGGGGTCGGCGCGCTGGGGATAGTCAACCGCGGGGTGTTGAGCGAGATCGCTCCCTCGCACGGCGATCACCTGGAATGCGACGAGTGCGGCATGTGCATCGATATCTGCCCGGTAGGCGCGTTGACCTCGGGCACGTACCGTTATCAGACGCGGCCGTGGGAGATGAAGCACACGGGCACCATCTGCACGTTCTGCTCGAACGGTTGCAAGACCACGCTCGGCGTGCGCAACGACAAGATCGTGCGCGGCAACAATCGCGACCGCAGCGGCATCAACGGAGAGTTCCTTTGTATCAAGGGCCGTTACGGCTTCGATTTTCTGGAGCACCCTGAGCGCCTCACTTCGCCGATGATGAAGATCAACGGCAAGCTGGAAGAGGTGAGCTGGTCGAAGGCGCTGGATGCGGTGGCGAAGAAGTTCGCCGAGGTGAAAGGGCGTAACGGCAAGTTCGGCGTGATCGGCTCCACGAAGACGAGCAACGAGGAGAACTTCTTCTTACAGAAGTTCGCCCGCGAAGGGTTGGGCACGAACAACGTGGATCACCGGCGGTCGGGCGATGTCGTCACACTGATCGACGCACTGCACGGCAAGACGGACGCCCTGGCCACAACCGAAGATCTGTACAATACTCCGGCGGCGCTGGTGTTGGGTTCCGATCTGTCGCAGGAGCATCCCTTCCTGGCGTTCCAGCTTCGCGCCAATTCGCGCCATCATCAGGCTGATATTTACACGGTGACGCAAGGCCCGGTACGCGAGGACAAGATCGCGGTTGCGGCGCTGCGCGCCGAACCCGGCAAGGAACTGGATGCGGTGGAATCGCTGCGCGAGCAGCTCTCCAAGGAGAAGTCGCTGGTGGTTCTCTTTGGGGCCTCGGTCAAAGGCGACGCGGTTCGGAAGCTGGTGGCTTTCGGCGATTCGCTGGGCATCCCCGTGAAGTACGTTTGCCTGGTGGATTATTCCAACTCCCGTGGGGCGATCGACATGGGTTTGCTGCCTGACCTTGGTCCGGGACTAAAGCCGGTTTCGAGCCCCGGTCTGAGCTTGCCGGAAATGCTGTCGGCGGCCGATCTGGATGTGCTGTGGGTGGTGGGGGCGAATCCGCTGTCGCGCGGTTCGCTGGCCGCCAAGAACGCTTTCGTCGTCGTGCAGGAGATGTTTCTCACGGAAACGGCGAAGCAGGCCGACGTCGTGTTGCCCGCGGCGAGCGTGTACGAAAAAACAGGAACGGTCACGAATGTTACGGGCGAAGTTCAGAAGCTGCACGCGGCCGGGCAGACGATGGGAACGAAGCCCGATTTGGAAATCATGGGGCTGATCGCCAAAGAGATGAAGCTGAACCTCGGCATCTGGTCGCCGAGCAACGTGTTGGAGGAAATCCGCTCGTCCGTGAGCGGGTATAATATTCCTTTGCCAATCATCGCCACCGGGCAAGCGGCCCAAACCAGCCCGCTCAACGGACGGGTGCCTGTCACGCCCCGCCCGGACCTCATTCAATCCGCCGGAAATACGCTGTTTACGTCCGGCTCCTTGGGCCGCTACTCGAAGAAGTTGACGTCGGTCATGGAGTACCCCGGAGAGTTGTACCGTCCGTAAGCCGGAAATCGCATGGAATTCATTATCATCAGCCTGATCAAGGCCGCTTTGGTGGCCTTCGTTCTCCTCACCCTCGCCGCATACCTTGTTTGGATTGAGCGCAAGGTGCTGGCCCACATACAGCTTCGCATCGGACCCTACCGCGTCGGACCGCATGGCCTGCTGCAGCCTCTTTCGGACCTGATCAAGCTGGTGACGAAGGAAGGCGTGATTCCGTCGCAGGTGAACAAGTTCTACTATCTGCTGGCGCCGTTCCTGGCGGTGGCCCTGGCTTTGATTTCGATTTCCGTGGTTCCCTTCGGCGCGCAGATCGAGCTGTTCGGCTACAAGACGTATCTGGAACTGGCCAACGTGAACATCGGCATTCTGGTGATTCTGGCTGTCAGCGCGATGAGCGTCTACGGCGTCGCGCTGGGCGGCTGGGCATCGAACAACAAATACTCACTGCTCGGCGGATTGCGCAGCTCGGCGCAGATGATCAGCTACGAGTTGCCGATGTCGCTTGCGCTAGTGTCGCCGCTGCTAATCGCGAATACGCTGAGCCTTCGTGAGATTGCCGAAATGCAATCGGGCTTCTATCTGGGCTTTATTCCGAAGTGGTTCATCTTCAATGCACAGGCTCCGCAGATTTTCGCGTTCGTCATCTTCATGATCGCGGCGTTCGCGGAAACGAACCGTATTCCCTTCGATCTGCCTGAAGCGGAAAACGAACTGGTGGCGGGGTTTCACACGGAATATTCCAGCACCTGCTTTGCGGCGTTCTTCACCGCCGAGTATGTGAATATGGTCACCATTTCAGCGCTGGCGACGCACCTGTATCTCGGCGGCTGGAACCCGGCGCTGCCGGAACCCGTGGCCTCGGTGGTGCCGATTCTTCTTTTCGCGGGCGCGGGGCTGCTGCTGTTCTTCCACGGCATGCAAACGCTGGCGACACGCACCTGGGACAAGTACACATTTCCAGTGTTCGGTGTGGTTGCTTTCGGACTGGCGGGTGTTTTCTCGCTGAAGTACCTGACCTTCCTGCCGGCGCCGCTGCTGGCTATCGGCGGGGCGCTGCATCCGGTGTTCTGGTTCGCGGCCAAGGTGGGCGCGATCCTGTTCCTGTATATCTGGGTCCGCGGAACGCTTCCGCGGTTCCGTTTCGACCAGCTCATGCGGTTCACCTGGACGTTCCTGTTCCCCGTGGCGATCGTCCAACTGCTGGCCACGGGCCTTATCGTGGCTCTCGGGAATTAAGAAATGGACGCATTCCTCTTCTTCCTCTTCGCGGCGATCGCGGTCGCCTGCGGCATCAACCTTGTGGTGCAAACACACCCCATTTCGAGTGCCCTGTCGCTGATCGGCGTGATGGGTGCGCTGGCGGTGCTCTACCTGCTGCTGGGCGCCGAGTTCATGGCGGCGGCGCAAATGATTGTCTACGCCGGCGCGATCATGGTGTTGTTTGTGTTCGTGATCATGCTATTGAACGCCGGGGCCGAGACACGCAAGAGCCGCGCCACGTTCGCCAAGCTGCTGGGAGTGCCGGCGCTGATCGGGTTTCTGATGACCGTGAGCTTCCTGATTCAGGCGCTGCTGCCGCGCACCGAGCCGGTGAAGTTCGGCGCCTTCACGGGAGGCACCGCGCAAGCCATCGGGAAGAAGCTGTTCACCGAATATCTGCTGCCCTTTGAAGTCACCTCCGTGCTGATCCTGATCGCGATTCTGGGCGCTGTCGTTCTCGCCCGCAAGGAGATATAACGGATGCCCCAAACGGTCCCCTTAAGCTGGTATCTCATTCTCAGCGCCATCCTCTTCGGATTGGGAGTGGCGGGGTTCATTTTCCGCCGCAACATTATTACCGTATTCATGTCCATCGAGCTGATGCTGAATGCCGTGAATCTCAGTTTCATCGCCTTCAGCTACCAGTTGCGGCAAGTGGACGGCCACATCTTCTCGTTCTTCGTGATGGTGGTGGCCGCCGCCGAAGCCGCCGTGGGTCTTGCGATTATCCTTACCGTATTCAAGAACCGCGCCACGCTTGCCATTGACGAAGTGAACTCGCTCAAGAACTGACCATGCAACAACTCTGGCTTATTCCCGCACTTCCACTCGCCGGATTCCTCATCAACGGCCTGATCGGCAAACGTCTGCCGAAGATGGTTGTCAGCCTCATTGCGGTGGCGTCGGTGGTGCTCAGCTTCGGCTGGGTGTTGAAGACGCTGTCGGCGCTCGGGTCTTTGGAAACGGCTTACGTTGAACGCTACTTCACGTGGTTTGAGAGCGGCACGCTGAACATCGGCTTCGATCTCGCGGTGGACCGCCTCACCGCCGTCATGCTGTTGGTGGTGACGGGCATCGGATCGCTGATCCATATTTACGCCACCGGCTACATGGAGCACGAAGGCGGCTACTACCGCTTTTTCGCCTACCTGAACCTGTTCATGTTCTTCATGCTGATGCTGGTGCTGGGCGGCAATTTCCTGATCCTGTTTGTGGGGTGGGAAGGCGTGGGTCTGTGCAGCTACCTGCTCATCGGGTTCTACATCTTGAAGAAGAGCGCCGGCGATGCGGCGAAGAAGGCCTTCATCGTGAACCGGATCGGCGACTTCGGGTTCTGCCTGGCGATGTTTCTGATTGTGGTGAACTTCGGCTCGCTCGACTTCGGCAAGGTGTTCGAGGCGGTGAAGCCGATGCCGGTCGAAGCAACGGCGGGCATCCTGACCGCGATCGCGTTGCTGCTGTTCGTAGGCGCGACGGGTAAATCGGCGCAGGTTCCGCTGTATGTCTGGCTGCCGGACGCGATGGAAGGTCCCACTCCGGTATCTGCCCTTATCCACGCGGCGACGATGGTTACCGCGGGCGTCTACATGGTGGCGCGCTCGGCGGTGATTTTCGAGCGGTCGCCGATGGCGATGGAAGTGGTGGCGATCGTCGGGCTGATCACGGCGGTGATGGCCGCCACGATCGGCATGACGCAGTACGACATCAAGAAGGTGTTCGCTTACTCTACGGTTTCGCAGCTTGGCTACATGTTCATCGCTTGCGGCGTGGGGGCGTTCTCGGCCGGCATCTATCATGTGGTGACGCACGCGTTCTTTAAGGCGCTGTTGTTCCTTGGCGCGGGCAGCGTGATTCACGCCGTGCATGGCGAACAGGACATGCGCCACATGGGCGGATTGATGAAGAAGATTCCCATCACCTTCGCTGTGCTGACATGCGCTTGGGTCTCGATCGCCGGCATCCCGCCGTTCGCGGGGTATTTCTCGAAGGACGAGATTCTGCTGGCGGCCCATCATCACCATCCTTGGATGTACTGGGTGGGCGTAGTGACCGCGGGCATGACGGCTTTTTACGTGTCGCGCGCGATGTTCATGACGTTCTTCGGCAAATACCGCGGGCATGCCCATCCGCATGAATCGCCGTTCGTGATGTGGGGGCCGCTGGCGGTGCTGGCCGTGCTCTCGCTTGCCGGCGGTTGGTACTTCAAAGTGCCGCATTATCTGGAGCCGCTCTTCCCGTTGTCTGGCGAAGCGCATGACATGACGCTGGTGGCCATCTCAGTGGGCGCGGGCGCGCTCGGCATCGGACTCGCCTACGTCTGCTACGTGCTTAGTCCGGGCATCCCGGACACGGTTTCCGGTGCTCTCGGGCCCATCTACAAGCTGGTTTATAACAAGTACTTCGTCGACGAAGTCTACGACGCAACCATCGTCAATCCGATGGTGGGCGGCTCGCGCAGTGTGCTGTGGCGCATTGTCGATGCAGGCATTATCGACGGCATCGTGAACGGCACGGCCACTGTGTCGCGCTCGGTCGGCGGAGCGCTGAGAATGCTGCAATCCGGCAACATCCGCAGTTATGCGGCATGGGTCACATTAGGCGGTGTCGCCGTGCTGGTTGTACTCGGCGTGATGGCGGGAGGTGCGAAGTGAGCTTACTGAATCTGGTTCTCGCCTTGCCGCTGATCGGCTTCCTGCTGGTGCTCTTCCTGCCGAAGAACAACATCAATGCCATCCGGCTGTTCACACTGGTGCTGACGCTTGGCATCTTCGTGCTTTCGCTGGGACTGACCGGCCCGTTTTTTGCATCGGGTAACGGCAACTGGTTTGTGACCGACGTGCCATGGATTCAATCGCCGGAGATCCGCTACCACGTAGCGATCGACGGACTGAGCCTGTGGCTGGTGATTCTCTCCACCCTGATGACGCCTATCTGCGTGCTGGTGAGCTGGAACTACATCAAAGACCGCGTGAAGGAGTTCTACGCGTTCCTGCTGCTGCTGGAATTCGGTTTGATCGGTGTGTTCGTAGCGCTCGACTTGTTCCTGTTCTACGTGTTCTGGGAAGTGTGCCTGGTGCCGATGTACTTCCTCATCGGCGTGTGGGGCCACGAGCGCCGCATCTACGCCGCGGTGAAGTTCTTCCTGTACACGATGGCCGGATCGGTGCTGATGCTGGTGGCCATCATCTTCCTCTACAACAAGGGAGGCACGTTCGATTACGTGAACCTGGTGGAGTTGATCCAGCGCGGCCGGCTGACGTTCACGCACACCGAACAGTTGTGGCTGTTCCTGGCGTTCTTCTTCGCCTTCGCGATCAAGGTGCCGCTGTTCCCGCTGCATACATGGTTGCCGGACGCTCACGTCGAGGCGCCCACTGCGGGCTCGATTATGCTGGCCGCCGTGATGCTGAAGATGGGCACCTACGGCATTGTGCGCTTCTGTCTGCCGATGTTCCCCAACGCCGCGCGCGAGTGCGCGCCCTACATTGTGGTGCTGGCGATCATCGGGATCATTTATGGAGCGCTGGTGGCGCTGGTGCAGCCGAACATGAAGAAGCTGGTGGCCTACTCTTCGGTGAGTCACCTGGGATTTGTCGTGCTGGGCATCTTCTCGTTCAATCAGAACGGCCTGGACGGCGCTGTGTACCAAATGCTGAACCACGGTATTTCGACCGGAGCGTTGTTCATGCTGGTTGGCTATTTGTACGAGCGTACGCACTCGTTGGAGATCAAGGACTACGGCGGGGTGGCCAACATTTCGCCGGGTCTGGCAACGGTGTTTCTGATCACCACGCTGGCGAGCATCGGACTGCCGACGTTGAACAATTTCATCGGCGAGTTTCTGGTGCTGCAGGGGTCGGCTCAGGTCAATATCTGGTGGACGGCGTTCGCTGCCACAGGCGTGATTCTCTCCGCCGGGTACATGCTGTGGATGTATCAGCGCTCGTTCCTGGGTGAGACCAACGAACACCTGAAGGGGCACATGCACGACATTAACGCGCGCGAGCTTGCCGCTGCGCTGCCGCTGCTGATCCTGATGGTTTGGATGGGCGTTTATACGAAGACGTTCCTGCCTTTCGTCAGCCAGGCGAATGCTCGCATTCTCGAACAGAGCCGCTCCGGAGTGGAGCTGCGCGTCGTCAATCAGAACCCCGGCGGCAATGTGGCCGCGGTAAGGGAGATTCCCAATGCCCGCTAACTTCATGCCCAGTTCCGCGGAACTGCTCCGGTTCCTGCCGGAGATGATTCTCATCGTGATGGGCACTTTGTTGATGGTGCTGGAACCGCTGACAAAGGACAAGCAGCACCTTGGCGTGATTGCGTTGGTGTCGTTGATCGGGGCGGCGTGGGCGTCGGTCATGGCCTATTCGAATCCCGGCGCGGCATTCCAATCGATGCTGGTGATTGACGGGTTCGCGACGTTCTTCCGTGTGCTGGTGATCGGCGTCGGCGTACTGACGCTGTTCTGCTCGTTTGCCTACTTGAAGCGCGAGAACGCCGAAGACGGTGAGTATTACCCGCTGATCCTGTTCAGTGTGGTGGGCCAGTGCATTATGGTGACGGCGAACGAACTGATTATCCTTTTTATCGGCCTGGAGATCAGTTCTATCGCGTCGTACATTCTGGCCGGCTACCTGCGCGACGATAAGCGGAATAACGAATCGGCGTTGAAGTACTTTCTGCTGGGATCGTTTGCCACGGCGTTTCTGCTGTACGGCATTTCGTGGATCTACGGGGTGACGGGCACGACGAACCTGGCTGAGATCCGGCGCGTGCTGGCGAACAAGGACATTGCTCCGTCGCTTGGGTTGATCGGCACCTCGGCGGCGCTGATGTTCGTCGGGTTTGCGTTCAAGGTGTCGGCGGCGCCGTTCCAGGTGTGGGCTCCGGACGTGTATCAGGGCGCGCCTGCCCCGGTGTCGGCGTTTCTGTCGGCGGGCCCGAAGGCGGCGGCGTTCGCGATTTTCCTGCGAGTGTACATGACGGCGTTTGAATCGGTGGCAGACACGTGGGCGCCGGTGGTGGCTGTGTCGGCGCTGGCGACGATGATCATCGGCAACTTTGCGGCGCTATTGCAGAACAACATCAAGCGCATGCTGGCGTATAGCTCGATTGCGCATGCGGGCTACGTGATGGTGGCTCTGACGGCGCATTCGAATATCGGCACGGCGGCGGCGATGTTCTACCTGGCTTCGTATGCGTTCATGAACGTGGGCGCTTTCGCCGTGGTGACGCATTTTGCGCGCAAGGGCGAGAAGTACGTGAGTATCGACGACATGGCCGGGCTGGGGTGGCGGCAGCCGGTGACGGCGGCGCTGTTGACGGTGTTCCTGTTATCGCTGATCGGCGTTCCTCTGACCGGTGGGTTCTTCGGGAAGTTCTACATTTTCAAAGCGGCGCTGGATGCGAATCTGGTGTGGCTGACGATTCTCGGGTTGTTGAACAGCGCCGTAGCGGCGTATTACTACCTGCGGATCATCGTGGTGATGTACTTCAAGGAACCGGGCGAATCGACGGCGGATTTGCAGCCGTTGTCCGCCGGTGTGCAGGCGGTGCTGTGGAGCTCGGCGGCGGCGATTCTGGTGTTGGGGGTATACCCGTCGCTGGTGCTGGATTTCGCGGGACAGTCGGCGGCGCTGGCGAAGTAGTGGCCGGTGAGCACAACGGTCCAGGCGCGAATCTGCCGAGGCGCGGAGCAGTTTGTCGCGGAGTGTCCGGATCTGCACGTGGTTACTCAGGCGCCACTCTCGACGAGCTGATTGCGCACATACGCGATTGAGTTCGATGCGGTCGCCTGACCTTCTGGCCCGGAACGCGGGCAAATCTCCTCGAATCACTGTGATAAAATTGCGGCCAGAATCACTCTGGGAGGAGTGTATCCATGCGCAAATCATTCGTGATGATTGGTATTGGTGTCGCCGCGTTCGCGTTGGCCGGAACCGAGCCGAAGCAGAAGGAGTTCACCGCCATGCAGAAACGCTGGTGGGCGTTCCAGCCGGTGGCGAAACCGGCCGTGCCGGCGGTGAAGAATCAGGCATGGGTGAAGAACGACATCGATGCCTTCATCCTGGCCAAGCTGGAGGCGAAGGGGATCGCTCCCAATGCCTCCGCCGACAAGATCACTCTGCTGCGCCGCGCCTCGCTCGACTTGACGGGCCTTCCTCCCACGCCCGAACAGGTGCAGGCGTTTGTAGCCGATGAATCGAAGGAAGCATGGGCGAAGGTTGTCGACCGGCTGCTTGCTTCGGAACGCTACGGGGAGCGCTGGGCGCGGCACTGGCTGGATCTGGCGCGCTATGCCGACTCGGAAGGATTCAAGGCCGATGAGACGCGGCCCAATGTGTGGCGCTATCGCGACTACGTGATCCGCTCTTTCAATGAAGACAAACCGTACGACCGGTTTGTGAAGGAACAAATCGCGGGCGATGAACTGTATCCCAACGATGCGCAGGCGCTGGTGGCCACCGGGTTCAACCGGCATTTCCCCGATGAATCGAACGCGCGCAACCTGATGCAGCGGCGGCAGGAGTTGCTGCAGGATGTCACCGATGTCGTCGGCGTCACGTTCATGGGACTGACGATGGGATGCGCCAAGTGCCACGATCATAAGTTCGATCCGATTCTGCAGAAGGATTATTACCGGCTGCAGGCGTTCTTCGCCAATACGCGCATTGAAGATTCGGCGGCGCTGGTGAGCAAGGCCGAGCGGCAGGCATACGAGCAGAAGCGCGCGGTGTGGGACGAGAAAACGAAGACCATTCGCGCCGAGATGGCGAAGTTAGTAGAGCCGGCACGGCAGCAATTCTGGAAAGACGGCTACGACAAGTTCCCGCCGGAGGTGCAGGCGGCGCTGGATGTGCCTGCTGAGAAGCGGAATCCGTTCCAGTGGCACATGTACTACAAGGCCAAGCCACAGGTGGAAATCAGCGATGAAGCGGCGGCGAAGAAACTGAAGGGCGAGCCGCTGAAGCAGTACAAGGCGCTGCAGGCGCAACTGGCGAAGTTCGATTCCATCAAGCCGGGTGAGTTGCCGGTGGCGCAGACGATGATCGACAACGAGAGCGACGCTCCGCAGACGCATGTGCTGTCGGTGGGGAACTACGCGGTGCCGCAATACGAAGTGGCTCCGGGGTTCCTGTCGATTCTGGATCCGGCGCCGGCGAAGATCACGAAGGCCGAGACGGGGTCGGGACGGCGTTCGGCACTGGCGAACTGGCTGGCCGATGCGCAGAATCCGCTGTCGACGCGAGTGATGGTGAACCGGGTTTGGCATTATCATTTCGGGCGCGGAATTGTGGGAACGCCGAGCGACTTCGGGGTAATGGGCGAGCGGCCGACACATCCGGAGCTGCTCGATTATCTGACCGCGCAGTTCACCGGGAACGGATGGAGCGTGAAGAATCTGCACCGGACGATCATGCTGTCGGCGGCGTATCGGCAATCGTCGAATCACAATGAAGCGGCAGCGAAGGCGGATCCGGAGAACAAGCTGTTCTGGCGCTTCCAACGGCGGCGATTGGAAGGGGAAACCGTGCGGGACGCCATCCTGCAGGTTGCGGGTGCGTTGAATACGAAGATGTATGGCCCCGGCGTGTTTCCGCCGCTGCCTCCGGGGATGGTGACCCGTGGGGGATGGAAAACGGAGGAAGACGCATCCGAATCGAACCGGCGCTCCGTATATGTATTCGTGAGGCGCAACACGCGGTATCCGATGTTCGAGTCGTTCGACATGCCGGACACGCATGAGTCGTGCGCGCGGCGGAACAACACGGTATCCGCGGGACAGGCGTTGGAGCTGATGAACAACGAGCTTGTTCTGGGCTGGGCGAAGGATCTGGCCAAGCGGGTGCAGAACGACGCCGGGATGAGTGCGGCATCGCAGGTGGAGCGGGCCTGGAGGCTTGTGTATGCACGGGCTCCGCAGACCGAGGAGACGAAGGCTGCTTTGGATTTCCTCAAGCAGCACGATCAGATTACGGGCAATCGCCAGACCAGCATGGTGGATCTCTGTCACATGCTGCTGAACTCGAATGAGTTTCTGCACATGAATTAAGAGGGGGATACAGACATGCTGAAGAAGATGACGCATCACTGGCAGGTACGGAGCAGGCGGGAATTTTTCACGCAGGCGGGATCGGGGTTGGCGGGATTGGCGCTGGGCTCGATGGTGGCGGCGGACAGGGCCTCGGCCGCGCGCAAGGCGGATCCGATGGAGCCGCGCGAGCCCCATCACAAGCCGATGGCGAAATCGGTGATCTGGCTGTTCATGGAAGGCGGGCCGTCGCACATCGATCTGTTCGATCCGAAGCCTGTATTGGACAAGCTGGACGGGCAGCCGATGCCGGAGTCCTTTGGGCGGCCGATTACTGCGATGGGCACGGCGGGCAACACGATCATGCGCTCGCAGCGGAAGTGGAAGCAGCACGGGCAAAGCGGATTATGGGTATCGGACTGGTATCCGCACATCGCGCAGCATGCCGATTCGCTGGCTGTGATCCGTAGTTGCAAGGCCGATGGGTTGAATCACGTCGGGTCGGTGTGCCAGATGAACACGGGCGATATTCTGGCGGGGCGTCCGTCGCTGGGCGCGTGGACCACGTACGGGTTAGGCAGCGCGAATCGCAATCTACCGACGTTCGTGGTGTTGCTGGACGACCGGGAAGTGATTGGCGGGCCGAAGAACTGGTCGTCGGGATTTCTGCCGGCGACGTTTCAGGGGACGCAGTTCCGCACGGGGGACACTCCGATTCTGCATCTGAGCAACCCGAAGGGTGTGTCGAAGGAACAGCAGAGGAGCAAGCTGAGTTTCCTCAAGGATCTGAATGAGCGCTGGAGCGCGGACAAGCAGGAAGATACGGATCTCGATGCGCGGGTGCGCGCCTATGAACTGGCGTATCAGATGCAGGCCGCGGGTCCGGAGGCGGTGGACCTGACGAAGGAGAGCGAAGCGACGCGGAAGTTATATGGGATGGACGATCCGGACCTGGAGACGTTCGGAAGGAATTGTCTGTTGGCGCGCCGATTGGTGGAGCGCGGAGTTCGTTTCGTGGAGTTGTATTGCGGGTCCGGCTCGGGCTGGGACGCGCACAACAAGATCGAAGCGAATCACTCCAAGTGGTGCCGCGTGTCGGACCGCCCGATTGCGGGGCTGTTGTCAGACCTGAAGTCGCGCGGGCTGTTGGATGAGACGCTGGTGGTTTGGGGAGGTGAATTCGGGCGCACGCCGTTCAATGAGAAGGGCGATGGGCGCGATCACAATCCCTGGGGATTCACAATTTTCATGGCAGGCGCGGGGATCAGAGCCGGGCAAGCCATTGGAACAACCGATGAGATCGGTTTGAGGGCGGTGGACAGCCCCTATCATGTGCACGACATACACGCGTCGATCCTGCACACGCTGGGTTTGAACCACGAGCGGACCACGTACATGCACAATGGACGTGCGGAGCGGCCCACTTTGACCGATGGGAAGCTCATCAAGGAACTATTTGCTTGAACTTTCTGCTCTCGTTGATTTTCGCGGCTATTGATGCACGCACCGAAGTTGGATTGGTGGAACGCCTCAAACGCCGCGAGGGTTCAGCGATGGGGGAATTGTACGACCGCTACGGGAAGCTGGTTTACTCGGTGATTTTCCGCGTTGTCCGGGAACAGTCGCTGGCGGAGGATTTGACGCAGGAAGCGTTTCTGCGGGTGTGGAACCGGGTGCAGTTCTTCGATGCGGAAAAGGGCGCGCTGGGTCCGTGGATTCTGGCGGTGGCGCGGAACCGGGCGATCGACCATTTGCGGAGCGCGGCGGGGCGGATGAGCGGGAGGGCGACGGATCTGGATGGGCCTCTGGAGCATCCGGAGGCATTCGTCAATCTGGAGCGGGATATTATCAACAGCGATCACGCGCGTGTGCTGCGGTCGGCGATGACGAAGCTGTCGGCGAAGCAGCGGGAAGTGATCGAACTGGCTTATTACGAAGGGCTGTCGCAGTCAGAGATGGCGGAACGGATGAACGAACCCCTGGGCACGGTCAAGTCCTGGGTGCGAACGGCTCTCAAAACGTTGAGGAGTGAATTGGAGGAGGTCGTCTCGGTATGAGCGCACAAGAAGACGATCCGCGTGACCTGTACGAACTATACGCGCTCGGTATTTTGGAGGAACCGGAGCGGTCGCAGATTGAAGTGGCGATCCGTTCAGGAGATCCGGAAGCGAGAAAGCGCTTGCGAGAGGCGATGCGGAATAACGCGGCGATGATGGCGGCCACGGAGTTGGTGGAACCGCCGGAGCGACTGCGGGGCCGAGTGCTGTCGATTGCGGGCGTGGACAACCGGGCATGGGGCTGGCGCGCATTTTGGGTGGCGGCGACTGCGTCACTGGTGCTGGCTTGTGTATATTTGGGAGCGCGGTGGAATACGGAAGCAAGGGAATTGGCGGCGGCTCGCACGGAAGTGCAGCGGTTGCTGAAGGAAGCGGTGGTTGCGAACGCGGAACTGGCTCAGGCGCGGAATGTGCTGCGGTTTCTTGAGGCAGCCGAGACGCGGGTGGTGAGCTTTGGGCCGGAGGATCCGAAGCCGCGGGGGCGGGTGTTATTGAATCCGCGGCGCGGGGTGTTGTTGATTGCGTCGAATCTGCCGCCGGCACCGGCGGGGCGGATTTATGAGATGTGGATTATTGCGAAGGGTGCAGGGGCGAGGCCTCGGGCGGCGGGGTTGTTCCAGACAACGGGGGCGGGGACGGCGCTGCACTTGCAGGAAGGAGAGGTAGCGGCGGATTCGATTGTGGCCGTGACGCTGGAGCCTGAGGCGGGGTCGGAGCAGCCGACGACGCCGCCGTTGTTTGCGGCGGGGGTGTAGGGGGACGAAGCGCTGTCCCTGTGTTCACTCCTCTTTGGATTCCCTCAGTTTCGGGCAGTTTCGCTCGTTTGTCCCACTTTTGTCCCACCAAGATGGGGTGAACCCCTCTGTTGAGACAAACCGAATTAGGCACACTTGCCGCTTAACGGTTCTTTCTACTCAAACAGCCGATTTTCGTTCACAATGGTCTCGGTTGGCGAAGCGGAAGCGGGCTCTGGTGGAGACCAACCCGCCGAGGAATAGCCACCCGGAGACTCATCGAGACGATGGTCGGGGGAGCCGGTTTCGGCCGCCTCCCCTTCTGTCTTTGATCCTACATCGGATCGATAGATCTCCTC
>JAEUQG010000442.1 GCA_016789755.1 Bryobacterales bacterium | reverse complement strand
GTTGTCCGGAGCGAGCGTATCGGACTTCGCCAGTTCCGCCTGCGCCTCCGGATACTTGCGCAGGGCGAGCCATGTCCTCCCCAGATACTCGTGGGCTCGCGCGCTGCCGGGCTCGGCCTCCACCGCGGCGTTCAGCGCGGTCTGCGCCTCGGCGAATTTCCCGGCATGGAACAACTGCACGCCCCGGTCGAGATCGGAATGGTCGAAGGGGGGTTCCAGTTCCGCGCTGAAATCGGAACCGAGGGCGAGGCCCATCGCCAAGGCGGTGGTCGTGAACCAGGATTTGATGTTCATTTCGCGAATCTCCTATTTTGTCCCGATGCAACTCCCGTGCCAGCCGGCACAAGCCCGCAAATCATTCTTCTGTCAGGACGTTTCCGCCCTCTGCTGCGTTTCCCTTAGGCCGAGGGAAGGAAAGATTCACCGGCAGCGAGTAATTTTGTCATGGTGCGCGGTTCTAATCAGCAGGGCCTATCTGCCGCAAAATCAGGCAATTTGCCGATTGGCAACCTGCTTGCAGTGAGAGAAGCCATCTGGGAAAAGGAGCCACATAAGAATGACACCAGAAGCATTCGGCATCGCCTACGAAAAAGGATTCACGGCCACGATCGGTTTTCTCCTCTACCGCGGCGCCCGCCGCGAAGAGGCCGAGGAGTTGGCACAAGCGGCCTGGGCTCGGGGATGGGAAGCGCGGGCTCAATTGAAGGAGGAGTCGCGGGTGCTGGCCTGGGTGAACAGCATCGCTTATCGCAATTTGTGTAACGCGCGGCGGCGTGGGGCACGGATCGCCGAACTGGTGGAAGCTTGTGCGGCGGCGGTGTCCGGCGCAGAGCGCATCCGCGCGCGGGTGGATTGCGACAAGCTGCTGGGGAAATGCGAGGGACTGGACCGCAAGTTGATCGTGGAGCGGTATCTGGAGGAACGCGACATGCCGGAGATCGCCGCGCGCAGCGGGATGACGGAAGTGGCTGTGCGGGTGCGGCTGCATCGTTGCCGTGTCGGGTTGAAGTCGCTGGTGGATGCCGTGGGGACGCCGGATTTGATGCCTGCAGCCGCGTAGGAGTCAAGCAACGGGCGGGTCCCGTTCGGCATGTTCACCCTGGGCGCGGCTGCGCTGTACTATCCTTAGGCCTATATGCCTACCCTTCTCGCCATGGGAGCTCACTATGACGATTGCGTTTTCGGAGTTCCGGGCATCCTGCTGCAGGCCATCCAGAAGAAGTACCGGGTCGTGATCGCCTCGCTGATCGGTGACTATGCCAACTGGGCGCCGATGAAGGGCCGGCATGAGACGCTGATCCCGGAATCGAAGAAGCTGGCGCATCATTACGGGGCGGAAATGGAGTTTCTCAACTTTTCGTCGCACCTGTTCGATGTCAGCACGGAGAACAAGAAGCGAGTGGCGGAACTGGCGGCGGCGATCCAACCCGACATCGCGCTGCTTCTTTATCCGCACGATACGCATGACGATCACCGCGCCGCTTCGCAGCTTTGCGAAATCGCTTTGAAGAACGCCGGGCAGATCCTGGGACGGGAAGGGATTCGCGGGCCGAGGCGGATGTACTACTACGACAACGGGCCGCGCCACACGATCGGGTTTGAGCCGGACACGTTTGTCGATATCACGTGGCAATGGCCGGTAGCGCGTGAATGGCTGGGGCGGCTGATGGCGCACGTGAGGAACGCGCCCTACGACGCATCGCAAGCCGATACGGCCATCGAGACCAAGGAAGCCATCGCGCTTTATCGCGGCAAGACCTGCGGGGTCAAGTACGCCGAGGCTCTGCGTTCCTACGTCCACACACCGCGCGATATATTGACGTAGGAATGCTCAACCGCCGCGCCTTCACTCAATCGGTTGCCGCCACGCTGCTACCCGCCTCTGCCGCCGCGGCCGCGGCGCGCCCCAACGTGATTCTGATCATGTCCGACGATCAGGGGTACGGCGATTTTTCCTGCCACGGCAACGGGGTTATCAAGACGCCGAACCTGGACCGTCTGCGCAAACAGTCAGTCGCTTTCACGGATTTTCACGCAGCTCCGATGTGCACACCGACGCGCGCGCAACTGATGACCGGGCGCAATTGCCTGTTCACGCGAGCGATGAATGTATCGAGCGGGCGCACGATGCTGCGGCGGGATCTGCCGACCATGGCGGAAATCTTCACTCAATCGGGTTACGCGACCGGGATCTTCGGCAAATGGCATTTGGGGGACAACTACCCTTACCGGCCGGAGGACCGCGGGTTCGAGGAAGCCGTGTGGTTTCCGTCGTCGCACATCGGCGCGGCGCCGGACTATTGGACCAACGACTACTTCAACGACACCTACCGTCACAACGGCAAGCTGCAGGCCTACCGTGGCTACTCGACGGACGTGTTCTTTGGCGAGGCCATGACCTGGATGCGCGGGCGGAAGGCGGCGGGGCGGCCGTTTTTCACCTATCTGCCGCTGAACGCGCCTCATGGTCCGCTTCATGTGCCGGCGGAATTCCGCGAGCCCTACCGGCACCTGCCGGACAATGTACAGCGCATCTACGCGATGATCGCCAACATCGATCGCAACCTGGGGCGTCTGGAAGCGATGCTCGAGGAGACGGGGCTGCGCGAGAACACCATCCTCATTTATCTGACGGACAACGGGGCCACACCGGCGGGGGACCGCTTCAACGCCGGCCGGCGCGGGCACAAGACGATGCTGTACGACGGAGGCCACCGCGTGCCGCTGTTCCTGCGCTGGCCGGCGTCGAGAATTGGGGCCGGAAGGGAAATCGACGAACTCACGCAAGTGCAGGACGTGCTGCCCACACTGATCGACCTTTGCGGGCTGCGGCCTTCGCGCAAGCCTGTGTTCGACGGGCATAGTCTGGCGCCGCTGCTCGAGGGAAAAGCCAAGTCACTGCCGGACCGTGCGCTGATTATCCAATTCAGCAGGATGAACGCCAGCCGGCCGCGCAAGGACGACGCCTGCATCCTGTGGAAGAAGTGGCGCATGGTGCATGGCGGCGAACTGTACAACATTGTCGGCGATCCGGCACAGAAGAACAACGTCAAAGACGCGAACCCGCAGATCGCCGCCAGGCTTCAGAAGCAGTACGACCAATGGTGGAAGACGGTGGAGGGTTTCGCCGATTCCTTCCTTCCCACCTACATCGGATCGGACAAAGAGAATCCCACGCTGGTTTCGGCATGCGAATGGGCGGACGTGTTTTTGGATCAGGGGGCGCAGGTGCGCAACGGGGTGCGAAAGAACGGTGTGTGGCACATCTTCGCCGAGCAGGCGGGCGAATACGAAATCGCGCTGCGGCGCTGGCCGCGCGAGGTGGATGCCGCGCTTTCGTCCGGGCTGGCGGCGCGATCGTTCGAGGACGGAACCATCGGCAAGGGCGTGGCGCTGCCCATCGCCAAGGCCCGTCTTCGCATCGGGGCGTTCGATCAAACTATCGAAACCACGGCCGAATCGCGCGAGGCGGTCTTCCGCATGAAACTCCCGAAGGGGCCAACCACGATGCAGAGCTGGTTTCTCGACGAACAGGGAGCCGAGATCACCGGCGCCTACTACGCCTATGTGGAACGAAAGTCGAAATCATGATTCATTTCCTGCTGCTTCAGGCCGCACTGGCCCAAACATTTACGACCGTCGATGTGCAGAGCGTTCCGGCCGAGGGCGATGCGAAGTCCGCCATCGTGACGGTTACGGCGCCAGCGAATCCGCGCGAGATCCGGTGCGACATTCTCATCGCTTCGGCCAGTGCGGGAGGCGCGGCAGCGGCCTTGGAAGCCGCGCGCCGGGGCAATTCGGTGTGCGTGACGGAAGAGACGGACTCGCTGGGCGGCCAGTTCCATTCCGTTCCGGCGCTGGACGAACACAAGTTCATCGAGATTTCCGGGGCCACGCGCTCCTACCATCAATTCAGGAACCGCATCCGCGATCATTACCGGCGCAACTTCCGTCTGTCGGAAGCGGCGGCGCTGTGGGAGAATCTGAACCCCGGTTCGTGCTATGTTTCCTCGCTCTGCTACGAGCCTAAGGTGACGGAACAAATCCTGGAAGAAATGTTTCAAGCGCAGGCGGCGCGGATCCAACTCTTGAAGCGGACGCGCATTGTTCACCTGGAGCGTTCGGCAGACCGCATCGTGTCGGCGCTGGCCTACAATTTCCTCACGCGGGAGGTGGTGAGAATCCGCCCGCGCTTCGTGCTGGATGCGACCGAGATGGGCGATCTGCTGCCGCTGGCGAAGGTCCCCTACGCAGTGGGTTCGGAAGCGAAGTCAGAAACGCAGGAACCGCACGCCGCCCCGGCGCCGAATACGGCTTGCGTGCAGAGCTTCACGTACACATTCGGCGTCGAGCACCGCGACGGGGAAGACCATCGCATCGGGAAGCCCGACGGGTACGAACGGATCCGCGATTCGCAGCCCTTCGGCCTGCGGGTGAACTACCCGCGGGAGTTCGGTTGGCGCGGCGAGTACACCTATTCGGTGTTCGGCGACGACGCTCCGGTTCCGAACAACATGTCGCCGCGACCGTTCTTTCCGTGGCGGCGGCTGCTGGCTACGCGCAATTTCGCATCGGGCCAGGTGGAGCGCGATCTGGTGCTGATGAACTGGCCGCGGCAGGATTATCACGACGAATCGGTGCTCGACCGCACGCCTGCCGACACGGCGCGGATATTGCAGGCGGCCAAACGTGTCGCTTTATCGTTTCTGTATTGGATGCAGCATGACATTCCGCGCGACGACGCCAAAGGCACCGGTTACCCGGGAATGTATCTTCGAAAGGATGTGATGGGCAGCGCCGACGGGCTGTCGAAGTATCCTTATATTCGCGAATCGAGGCGCATCAAAGGGGCGGGGCGGGTGGCCGAGCAGGATCTCCACATCGACAGCGAAACGGAGTCGCGAGCGCGGCATTATGCGGACTCAGTGGGGACGGGTTTCTACATGGTGGATATCCATCCGTGCGGGGCGAACGAACGAGGGCGGATGATGATGCCGAAGCCATTTCAGATTCCGATGTCCGCGATGCTGCCGCAAGGGTTGGTGAACTTTCTGCCGGCGGCGAAGAGCATCGGGGTGACGCACCTGACCAACGGCGCCTTCCGGCTGCACCCCATCGAGTGGAACATCGGCGAATCGGCGGCGGTGATCGCCTCGCTGGCGCTTTCCGGCGGCGGGCTACCCGAGGCGGGCAAGGTACAAACGGAACTGGCCGCGATCGGCGTCCCGCTGGTGTGGTTTGACGATGTGCCCACGAATCATCCGGCGTTCAGCGCGATCCAGCTTGCCGCGATCCGCGGGCTGTACCCCATGGATCCCCGTCATTTGCACGGTTCGCCGGACAGCCCGCTCACGCGTTCGGAGGCCGCCGAGGCGCTGTGCGTACTACATGGTGTGCGGCTGAAGGGAAAAGCAGCGGCCGATCATGCGGTGAAACAGGGCTGGATGGCGGTGGATCATCGCAACTGGTTCCACGGCGACCTTCCTTTTTACTGGACGGACTGGCGCAGGGAGCATCCGCCGCTGAGGCGTACGGGGCCTGTGACGAGGGCGGAGTTTGCGGCACGAGTGGCGGCCCGTTAGGCAGGGAGAAGGCGGGGGAATCCGGAAATGGGAAGGATGCACCGAAACGGGTTCCGGAGCGGGATTGGCGTATCGTTGCGTATGACGTAAAGCTTTGATTCTAAATACGGATCGATTTGGCAGGGGAACTGCTTTTAGGGAAGGCGTAGGAAGCGAAGGGTATCGGCGGAAGGCCAGGGCAAAGGGTTGCACCTGCTGGTTTCTCCCCTCCCTCCTTGACCAGGAGGGATATCCCGCCTGATCGTTGCCCACCAAACTACGAGGCGAAAGCCCATCCTGAAGACCCACCCAACCGGTTCTGGGCTTCTGGCCGGTGCCCGCATCTCCTACAGTTTTTCCAACTATCGCCGATGAGAGGGAAGTATGACGCAGGCCACCATTGATCTGACCAACCACCTGGGTTTCCAATTGAGCTTGTTGAAACTCGCCACCATTCCCGGGACGAACGGTCCTACCCCGAGCAATCAACTGACGCAGGAAGCGCGGCTGATTGAGGCGCTGGTGGACCGCCTTACGCCGGCACGCAACACCTAGCGGGGACTGCGGAAGCAAAAGAGGGCGCTGCGTGTGCGCACGAAGAGGGCGTCAGCGGCGATGGCAGGAGTGGCGAACATCTCCTCCTCGAAATCGCTGGTGGATAGCACCTTCCAGTCGGCACCGGCTTGGACCACCGTCACCTTTCCCTGCTGGCTGACAAAATAGAGCTTGCCGTCGCCGGCCACAGGTGACGCGTAATAGGTATCGACGGCACCGGGCAATCTGCCTTGCTTCGATATCTTTCCAGTCGCCGGATCCACGGCCGTCAGGATGCCTCCATCCTTGATGAGATACAGCACCCCCTGATAGAGCAACGGCGAAGGGCAGTTGGGTAGGAACTTCATCATCGACCAGTCGACGTGAGTGGTGGTGACATCTCCCTTTCCACCGCCGCGGATGGCATGCAAGGTATTGCGCGAAGAGCGCTTGGCACGGTAGTAGTCCCACTCGTTTTCGCTGAGCCATCCACTGCCGTCTAAATCCAAGGTATAGAACGATTTCTGCATGCGCGGATCGGAGGCGAACTCGCCTTCCTCCAGGCGGCGGTTCTTGTCGGCGTCGTAGGTACGCAGGGTCGCGGCGAAGTCAGGAGTTTCTGTGGGGGTTTCAGCCTCTCCACCGCCTTCCCAGGAGTGCACATAGATGCGGTCTCCGTCGACCACGGGCACCGATTTCGGCTGCCAGGAAAACCCGCGCACCCACCATGCCTTCTCACCTGTCGCCGCATAGTAGGCAATGACCTGGAAAGCGCCGGGCACGATCAGTTGAGCCGGACCCGACGCCGGGCGGTAGACGGCGGGGGTGACATAGCTGCGGGTGACCTCGGGACGGGGAACCTTCCAGCGAACGCGCCCGGTGTTGCGATCCAAGGCGAGCATGTAGGAGTCCGTGTCCTGATCGCACACCAGCACCACCAAGTCATCGAAGACGATGGGGGACGACCCATGACCGTTGACGTTGTTGAAGGGGCCGAGCGGCACTTTCCAGCGTTCCTTGCCGGCGTGGGAATACGAGATGAGGCCATAGTCGCCGAAGAAGACGTAGACGTTTTCACCGTCGCTTGCCGGTGTGGGAGAGGCCGGTGAATTCGTCGGCTGGTAGCGCTCCAAGCGCGGGCGTGGGGCAGCCTGCTTCCAGAGGAGCTTGCCGGTCTGAACGTCGAGCGCCAGCGTGACCAACCGGCCGCCCTCATCCACCACCTTCTGACGGCCTGCATCGACGCGGGCGCCGCCTTCGACGGCGGTGAGGAAGATACGTCCTTTGCTGACGATGGGCGAAGAATGCCCAGGCGGCAACTCGACTTTCCAGGCGACGTTCTTCGCGGGGGCCACTTCCGCGGGGAGGGATGCAGCGTCGCCCACCCCCACGCCGTTAAGTCCACGGAACTGCGGCCAATCGGCGGCAGGCAATAGGGGAAGAACCAGCATCAGGCAGTGGAACACAATTGCCACATTGTACATCCTCACTCCTGCAGCACTGTCACCGGATCGACGGCCATGGCTCGGCGGGCGGGCCAGAGGCAGGCAAACAAAGCAGCGCCGCCCAGCAGGAGCGCGGCCAATGCCAGCACCGCCGGATCGAGGGCGCTCATACCGTAAACCTGCGTCGCCACCACCCGTTCGAGGGCCACCGCACCCAGTAGCCCGATGGCGAGCCCGACCGCAATGAGCAGCAATCCTTCGCGGAGGAAGAGCCGGAAGACGCCTGCGGCAGTGCTGCCGACGGCGAGACGGATACCGATCTCGCGGCGGCGTTGGGAAAGCAGATAGGAGAGTACGCCGAACACACCGACGGACGAAAGGACCAGGGCCAGGATACCGAAGCCCATCGCCAGAGTCAGAGCCATCCGCCGGGAAGCGAGCGACAGACGGGAGCGGTCTTCCATGGTGCGAATGTCGAACAGCGCGAGACTGGCGTCAACTGACGCCAGGGCGCGGCGGAGATCGGCGGGGAAGGTACCACCCAAGCCAGGGGCATTGATGGCGAAGGTAATGGAGGCCCGCGGACTTTGAGTATAGGCGCTGTAGACCGTCCCGGACTGGTTGCCGTTACCCTCCAGACTGGTGAGTTTGCTGTCGCGCACCACGCCCACGACGGTCAGCCAGCGCTGGTTGGCCACCGGGCGCAGGTCGGGACTCTCGGGGCGGAACATGCGGCGGCCGATGGTATCCTGGTTGGGCCAGAACTTGCGGGCCAGCCGCTGGTCGATCACGATGACGGGGCGCGATTCCTTGCTATCCTCGCCGCTCAGCAGGCGCCCCCGCAGAAGTTTCATTCCCATGGCCTCCATGTAACCCGGAGTGATGGCGATCTGATAGGGGGTAATGACCGATTCTCCGGGTTGCATGGTGTAGCCTTCGGCCAGTGTTACGCTGTCGCTGTAATCGCCACCCAAGGGGATATGGCTGGTTGCACCGGCGGTGCGCACGCCGGGAATGGCGCGGATGGCCTCGAGCGCCCTCTGCATGAAGCCGCGCAAGGCCGCTTCGCCCTGGCGCGAAGCCTGAATGGCGCGAGTGGAAACCGTCCAAACGCCGCCAGCTCGAAATCCGGGGTCGGCGGTGAGCAGGTTGCGAAAGCTGGCGAGCAGTACGCCAGATCCCGCCAGCAGCATGAAGGCAACAGCGACCTGCGCCACCACCAGCCACTGCCGGACCAGCTTCGACCGCCGGCCGCTGGTGCCGCCGCGGCTTGCATCCTGCATGACCGAAGCAAGGCTGGCGCGGAATACTCCCGCCGAAGGGAGCAAGCCGACCAGCAGCCCAATGCCCAGGGCAATGGCCAGTGAATAGACGGCAACGGGGAGATCGATGCGCACTTCGGCGGCGCGCGGGAAACTGTCCAGCCCGAAGCGGCTGAGTCCGTCCATCGCAGCCCGTGCGAGCGCCAGTCCGAGCGTCCCGCCGGCCAGAGCGAGCAGTGCATTCTCCACAATCAGTTGCCGGGCGACATGCCAGTGTCCCGCGCCGAGGGCGATGCGGGTCCCGGTCTCCTTGCGGCGTTGATTCATGCGGGCCAAGGAGAGGTTGGCGATATTCACGGCGCCGATGAGCAGTACGAAGAGCGCGCCACCCCAGAGCAGATACAGCGTATCGCGCACATCCTTCACCATCAGTTCCTGCAGCCGGTCCACGCGGGTGTAGAAGCCGGCGTTGATGAGCGCTTCTTTGAAGTTGGGATAGAGATCGAGCAGAGAGCGGTTGATCGAGGCCACCTGCCCGGCGACCTGAGCCGGCGTGGCGCCCGCCGCCAGACGCCCCACGTAATGGTAGTTGTTGTTGTGACGCGCTTGTTTCTCTTCGGCGGAGAACGCGAGCGGAATCCAATAGCGCACTTGCGGATCGTAGAAGAGGAACCCCGCGGGCATGACTCCCGTGACCGTGTAGGCATTGCCGCTGAGCCGCACCTGCTTGCCGATGGCATCGGCGCGGCCGGCGAACAGCTTCTGCCAGAGACCATGACTGAGGATGACTTTTCGCTGGTTGCCGATTTCGGCGTCGGCCTCGTCAAAGGCGCGTCCCAGCGCGGGCCGCACGCGAAGCAGGGGGAACAAGCTGGGAGTCACGGCCATTCCGGGGATGGGGGTGGGTCCTTCGTCCTGTTGGATGACTTGCGAAGAGGCGCCGAACAAAGCGTGGTGCGAGAGGGCGGCGACTCTGCCTTTGCGGTCGAAGTAGTCTCCCGCGGCGCTGTTCGTGCTTTCGCCCACGCCGGCCTTCGGATACTGATTCGAAAGCAGCACGAGTTCCTGCGGGGCGGCTACGGGCAGCGGCCGGAGCAGCACGGAGTAGACAATCGTGAATACCGAGCTGTTGGCGGCGATGCATAGTGCCAGCGTGAGAGTCACGGTGGCGGCAAACCGCCGGTCTTTCCAGAGCGTGCGTGCCGCAATGCGCAGTTCATTCCACAAAGCCATTGCCCTCCTAACCTCCTTGTATAACGTTGCAACCGGGTGAATCGTTCCAGCGAAACCCGGCGAGTCAGGCGCCGCGGGCCGCAGACGAGGAAAACGATTAGCGCATGCCGCGGTGATACAGGAGACTGGGTTTGGGCGCAGCCTCTATCCGCTTCAATTGGCGCACAATGGAGAATTCGCGCGCGGCCTCCTGATGCTCCCCGGAGCGTTGCAGCGCCTGGGCCAAGTGCAGGTGAGCCTGTGTCAGGTCAGGGCGTAGCTTCGTGGCCATCCGCAGCCGTTCGATGGCCGGGGCAAGCGCGCCCTGGCGGAGGGCGATCTTCCCCAGCAGCGCATGGGCGGCGGCGAAATCCGCCTTGCGGCGCAAACACTCGAGCAAAGGCCGATCGGCGTCCGATTCGCGGAGCCCATCTTTGGCCGCACCCAGGTAGTAATGACCGCGGTGATCCTCCGGCTGCGCCGCCACAAACTGGATCGCCAGCGCTTTGGCGCGGCCGAACTTCGAGCGGTGGAGCAGCACGGTGGCCAGAGCATCGAAGGCTATGGGGTGCGGCCAGCAATCCGACAGCGTGCGCTCGGCCTCATCCCACTGCTGAAGATCTTTGAGCGCCAGCCCTTTGCCCAGTCGAACCGGGAGGGAACCGGGCAGCAGTTTCTCCGCCTCGCGGAAGATATCGGCCGCCGCCGCCGGCGTATTCCGGCTGAGGAAGATGTAGCCTAACTGAAGGTGCGCCGCTTCGCTGCGCGGGTCCAAACGGAGCGCGGTTTCCACCTCGCGGACGGCCTTGGCGGGATCGCCCAACCCGTCGTGGGCCTTCGATGCCAGCACATGCCAGGAGGCGGATGGTTCGATGCGCCGCTGGAGCGAGGCAAGTGCATCGGCAAACCGGCCCGCGGCGATCTGCCGCTCGACAGCCGCCCAGTCCGCCATCGCAACCAGTGCAAGCCACCACACGGAATGGTATCTTATCATGTGCTTGCCTTGCTTCTTGCCTTTGCCCCGCCGTTTGTGGGCCCGCAAGCGTGTCAATCCTGCCATCCCGAGCAGTTCCGTTCCCATAGGGAAAGCCATCATGCTCTGGCGCTACGCCCGGCCGCATCGGTTCCGGAACTGGCCGCGCTGTTCAATGCCCGCCCGGTCCAGGAGCGCTCGGGCGTCGCTTATTCCTATCGCGCAGCACCGGAAGGTCTAAGCGTCTCCATCGTGAAGGGAGAAGCCCAACAGGATTTCACGCTGCAGTGGGCGTTCGGAGCGGGGGCGCAAGCAATCACGCCGGTGGGCCGGCACGCGGGCCGTTACGTGGAGCATCGCATCTCCTGGTACCGGGCGGCGGGACACGGGGCGCGAACGCTGGGGCATCCCGCCGAAGCGTCGGCGTCGCTGCCAATGGCGTTCGGGATGCGCCAGGATGCGGCGACCATTACGCGCTGTTTCTCCTGCCATGCGACGAACGTCCGGCCGGGTCCCGATTTGAGCGGCATTCTTGCGGGCGTCAGTTGCGAGCGCTGTCACGGAGCGGCTGCGGAGCACGTTGCCAAGCCCACGCGCGCGAACATCGTCACCGCGCGATCGGTTGCCTTCTGCGCCGAATGCCACCGCGGGCCATCGAGCGATAGTCCGCTCTCCGATCCCGCCTCGGTGCGCTTCCAGCCGGTGGGATTGCTGGCCAGCCGGTGCTATCAGGCGAGCGGTAAGCTGACCTGCGTTACCTGTCACGACCCGCACCGCAACGCGGAGCGGGATGCGTCGTACTACACGGCGCGGTGTCTCGGCTGCCATGCGCAGACCCGCAAGCCGGTCATCGATTGCCGCCGCGGGGAGAAGCAAGATTGCACGGGCTGCCACATGAAACGAGAACGCCCGTTTCCCTTTCTCCAGTTCACCGACCACCGCATCCGTTGAACGCGGTTCGCCGCGGGCCAAGGATACAATGGGGCCATCATGCAACGCAGAGGATTTCTCGAAGCGCTGGCTCTGTCGCCGGCCGCTGCCCAGCAAGCGCCTGTATCTCCCTCCCTCAAAGGCATGGGAAAGGTCACCATCCGCCGCGTGTATCCGATCCTCACCAGCGCGGGCGGGCGCTATCAATGGGTGATCGTAAAAGTCGAAACCAGTGAGCCGGGTCTTTACGGGATCGGCTCAGCCAGCAACGTGCACCAGGCTTTTACGGTTGCCGCCGCGATCGAAAAGCACCTGGCCGCATTCTGGGAAGGTCGCGATGCCGATCGCATCGACGACATCTGGTATGCCACCAATTACCGTAACTACCGCCGCTCGGACACGGTGCTGAACAACGCGCTGAGCGGGCTCGATATGGCGCTTTGGGATATCAAGGGCAAACGCGCCGGCATGCCGGTGTATGCGCTGCTCGGCGGCAAGGTGCGCGATGCTGTCCCCTGCTACGGGCACGCCGACGGCCGCTCGTTTGAGGAAGTCACCGCCAATGTCAAAGGATTCATGGACCGCGGGTTCCGTCACGTGCGGGCGCAGATGGGCGGCTACGGAGGCGGGGGAATGATTCCACCGGGACAGGGAAGGCGCGTGCGGGGCGGCTTCAACGGCCCGGCCTTCGAGGAAGAAGACTATGTGGAAACCATTCCGAAACTGTTCGAGCATTTACGCGTGGAACTAGGTAAGGAAGTGAAACTCTGCCACGATGTCCATGAACACCTGACGCCGACGATGGCGGTGGAACTGGCCAAGCGGCTGGAACCGTATCGCATGTTTTTCGTTGAAGACCTGTTGCCGCCGGAGCTGGTGCAGTGGTTCGCCAACATCAAGCAAGTGACATCCACGCCAATCGCCATGGGAGAGATCTTCACCAATCCGCAGGAATGGGTGCCGTGCATCACCAACCGTTGGATCGATTTCGCGCGGCACCGGATTTCGACGATCGGAGGCATCACGGCGGGACGCAAGGTGGCAGCATTGTGCGAAGCATTCGGCGTACGCACGGCCTGGCAGGAGGGCGGAGATAACGACCCGGTGAACTTCGCCGCCGCCTGCCACATCGATCTCGCCTCATCGGCATTCGGCATCCAAGAAGAAAACCGCTGGCCGGAACTGGTGCATGAAATGCTTCCCGGCACACCGAAGCTTCCGGACGGCTACGCCTACGTGAACGAAGCCCCCGGGTTGGGGATCGACATTAATGAAGCGATGGCTCGGAAGTACCCGATGCAGCCGCCGTCGGGGAGGGAGGACGGTTTCACGGTGCGGGCGATCGACGGCTCGCTCGTGCGCCCTTAGAGTTTGAAATACTCTTGGTGTGCGCACCTTCCTTCTTTTCGCTCTTTTCTCCGTCGCACAGGGCAAAGAAATCGCTTCCTGGCAGCCCGCCAAATCCAATGGCATCACGCTCGACAAAGCAGACGATTCTCCCTGGCGTATTGAAACCGTATCCGGAACCGCGATGGCGCGGCTGGCGCCATCGAAAGACTACTATTCGCGCTCGGCGTTCCATTTGAACATCGCAGCCGCGCCGGCGGCGAACCGCTACCTGGTGCTGGAGTTTCTCGACCGCGGCATCGCGCTGATCACGATCTCTCCGGGAGTGCCGGAAACTCGCCAATGGGGACCCACGCGCGTCAACTCCGGCCGCGTCCGGAGGGCGGTGTTCCTTTTCGACAAGCCGCATCCGGCGCGCATTCGCGTGGAGGGCTTGGACTACCTGCGCGCGGTGACGCTGACCGAAGACAAGCCAGCACTGGAGCCGGCGCCGCTGGTGGAACCTGCCACCAGGTTCGCCATCCCAGGGGAGCGCGTCAGTTCAGTGCCGGGCGATGCCACGACGCCCAAAGGTGTGCAGGACGCGGTCGCGGGCATTCGCAATCAAGCGCCTTTGCTGCGGGCGCTAGGGTTCAACGGTGTGGAGACGTACGTCCGGTGGGGATACGTGGAACGCGAGCGGGGCGTCTACGATTGGAGCTTCTACGACGCGATCCTTGAGGAGATCGAGAAGCACGGGCTGCAATGGTTTCCGATGCTGCTGGCCGGCTCCGGCTACGCGTTGCCCGCCTGGCTGCACGACGGTCCGGACAGTTACGGGTTCAAGTGTCTGGAACACGGTGTCGTGCATGACACCCAGTCGATCTTTCATCCGTTCCAGACGGAGTACGCCAGTAAGTTCATCGCCGAATTCGGGAGGCATTACGGCAACCGCAAGTCGCTGCTCGGCATCCGGCTTGGTCCGAGCGGGGATTACGGGGAAGCCCAGTATCCGGCACGCGGACCCGGCTACGGATTCCGCCAGCATCACACGCATATCGGCTACTGGGCCGCCGACGATCTGGCGAAGGCTGCCTTCCGCAACAACATGAAGAAGCAGTATGGCGGAGACATTAGGAGGCTGAACGAGGCATGGGAGGAGAAGTACGCCTCGTTCGACGAGGTGCAGACCTTTCTGCCCGAGACGGCGGCTTCGCGCCGCAAGCGGCTCGATTTCGCCAATTGGTACATGGGGGAGATGAGCCAGTGGTGCGAGAAGTGGGCTTTGTGGTCGCGCGCGGCGCTGCCTAATACGCGCATCCATCAATCATCGGGCGGCTGGGGTCCGGTACCGATTGGGACGGATTACAGCTATCAGGCCCGAAGCATGGCGCAGGTGAAAGGAGGCATCCGGCTCACTAACGAAAGCGATGACTTTGCCGATAACTTCACCATTACGCGGATGGCATCCTCGGCGGCCCGCTTTTACGGTGCGGAACTCGGCTATGAACCCGGAGGCTTCGGCAGCAAGCGCGGGGTAATGGCCCGTCTGTACAACGCTGTCACCACGGG
Organism: Bryobacterales bacterium; assembly: GCA_016789755.1. Lineage (GTDB taxonomy): Bacteria > Acidobacteriota > Terriglobia > Bryobacterales > Bryobacteraceae > CADEFT01. The sequence continues at coordinate 12,654 of JAEUQG010000442.1, read as the reverse complement.
CGCGGTGCACCTGTTCTACTACATCGGCAACCTGGCCTCGAACGATCAGGCGATCGACGCCTGGGTGCGGCATGCGGGCAAACTCGATCAACGGGCCAAACCGGTGATCGATGTGGCCGCCTACTACCCGGATACGTATCTGAAGCTGGACGACGAAGTGCTGCGCTACCGCTGGGCCTCGACGTACTTCACGGTGGCCCGTACGCTGCGCGAGCAGTTCGATTTCGACTACGCCAGCGAGCAGATGATCGCGGACGGAGCGCTCGCGCGCTACAAGGTGCTGCTGCTGTTGTGGGGCGCCGTCATCGAGAAGCCAGTTCTGGAGCGGATGGACCGGTGGGTGCGCGAGGGAGGCACGCTGGTGTTCTGCCCGCGCGCGCGCGGTAACCCGGTGACGGTGGAGGGCGACGGGGCGATCGTCAACCGCTGGCTGGCCGGGGACACGGGGAAAGGCAAAGTGATCGCCTGGCGGGGTGAAGTAATTCCGGCCCTGGAGTTCAGCGAAGCGATGAGGGAATTGCTGCTGCAAACGCCGTCCATTCATCCGCGCATCCAGGCTGCTTTGAAGATGCAGAAGCCGGCGACGGTCTACTGGAGCGTTCTCGAAAACGGCAAGCTCGCCTTGCTCAATTTCAGCCGCCAGGCGGCCACGGTCAAACTTGCGGGGGGAAAAACGATCGCCATCCCGCCATTCGAACCTCACATCGAGTAACTTGAAAGATAGAGGGAACCCGTTTTGAAACAAACAATTGCCACTATTCTTGTTTTGGCCGGATGGAGCGCCACACTGCCGGCGCAGACCATTCGCAGCATTACCAATGCCGCCAGTCTGGCGCCCGCCGGAGCGCCGCATGCGGCGATCGCGCAAGGGGCGCAGATGGCGATTCTCGGCGCCGACATCGGCCCGGCGGAACCGGCGGTTGCCTCTGCCTTCCCTTATCCGACCACGGATGGCTTGGGCGGGGTAACGGTGAAGGTCACCGTCGGCGGCACTACGGCCGATGCGATTCTGGTTTCCGCCTCGGCCCGCAAAGTGGTCGCGGTGGTTCCCTCGAATGTGCCCACGGGCACGGGCGAAGTAACGCTCACGTTCGACGGGAAGCCGGTGAAAGCGCCGGTCACGATCGTTGCCACCAGCTTCGGCGTGTTCGATCTTTCGGGGGCCGGGACCGGTCCGGCCCGCCTCAAGAACGCCGATGGAGCGGACGTCACGTTCACGGCCCCGGCGCGTCCTGGGCAGCAGATCACCCTGCAAGGCACGGGACTCGGAGCAGTCACCGGCGATGAAGCCGGCTCGGCGCTGACCGATGCGCTTCCGGCGGAAGTGGAGATCTACATCGGGGGCAAGAAGGCGAACGTGGTATCGAAGGCGCGCGCCGGCACCGCTCCGGGCGTCGATCAGATTGTTTTTGAAGTGCCGGAAGGCGTGAGCGGCTGCTTCCAGGCGATTGCCGTGCTTGCAGGTGGGCGAACAAGCAACTTCGTCACCGCTTCGGTGGCCGCCGATGGGCCGTGCTCGGATCCGGGCGGGCTGACGCCGGCCGACTTCGAGCGCATCAGCGTGCAGGCGGAGTACCGCACCGGCGGCGTGACCATCGTTCGCAGTTCGCAGACCGTTCAGGGGTTCGATATCACCGGTGAAACGGCCACGGGCAGCTTCAGCAAGATAAAGATTTCGGGTACCGTGGCCATACAGAATTTTGGCGGCAACCCGTCGCTGGGCTCGTGCATTGTTTCGTATTTTTCGCCCATCGATCCGGGCTCGCTGGAGGTGGATGTGCAGACACTGGACGCCGGTCCGGCATTGACCCTGACCGGACCGAAAGGAGCGAAGCAACTGGAGAAGAGAGAAGGCGTGTACAATGCGACGCTGAGCCAAGCGCTGCCCAACATCCCCGGACTGCCCACCCTGCCCGGCGCCAGCGGTCCGTATCTCGACCCGGGCGAGTACACAGTGACCGGACCGGGCGGGGCGGATGTCGGGGCGTTCACCGCCAAGATCACGCTGGGGCCGCCGCTCAACTGGACGAACCGCGCCACGGTGGGCAACGACGGCGCGAACACCATTGACCGCACCAAGCCGGTGACATTTACGTGGACCGGAGGGCGGGAGACGGAAACCGTCAGCATCCTGGGCACGAGCCTGCAACAGAACCCGCAATTCATCGCCACGTTCCGATGTCTGGAGCGCGCGCCCGTGGGCACTTTCACTGTTCCCGCGTGGGTGCTGTCGGCGCTGCCGCCTTCGGCTACGGGGACGCTCAGCGTCGGCACCAACGCCGAGCCTGTGCGCTTTGAGGTAAGCGGTGTCGACACGGCGACACTGGCGACGAGTTCGAGTTCCGGGCGCACGATCGCCATCCGGTAACCGCTTGTAGGGGGGAAGCGCCAGTTAGGGATCGCGCCCGTTCTGGCGCTTCGGACAAGGCCGGTGTCAGTAATTGCGCCAGTTGCGGCCGCGGGCGCGCAGGGCTTCCAACTGTTGGGCCGTGAATCCGGCGATGGAGGGGATCTTGAGCACCTGCCCCTTCTTGATCACATTCGGATTCTCGCCGATGACCGTCCGGTTGGCATCGAAAATCACGGGCCACAGCAGAACCTCGCCCTTGTACCACTTGCCGGCGATCTTCGACAGCCAATCGCCATCGTTTACCGTATGATTTCCTAGGATTCCGTTGCCGCCATTCGATGGCGGCGGGACCACGGCGGGAGGCGGAGTGCGCACGGCAGGCGGCGGAGGCACGGGCGGCACGGGAGCGGCGCCTTTGCCCATCATGTCGTCGATCACCTTGCGCGACCATTCATCCTGCAACAGGGTCCAGAACTGTTTGCCGAAATTCGATCCTTCCACGTTGCAGGTCACCGCTTGCGTCAGATCGTGCTTGATCTTGGCCCATTTGCTCTCCCAGGAGTCGCGGAAAACCAGCGCGGCCAGCGGCCCGCCGATCACATCCCACAGCAAAGAGCCGGCGGTGGTGAGATGCTCGCTGAAAAAGCAGGTGGTGAAGGCCGCCATATAGAAATGCTCGACGTAGGTGATCTCCGCCATCTTCCAGGAGCCGACGCCGAGTTTGTTGGAGAACTCCTCGGGGCTGCCTCCGCCGAGGTACGGCTTTTCGGTGGAAACGAAGGAGTTGGCCAGAATCAGCCGGCGTAGCTCGTTGCGGGGATACTCGGGCAGCGGCGCCAATCCGGCGGACAGGCCACGCCGCAGAACGTCCTGGGAATGGATCTGAAAGCCACTGGCGCGATCCCAAACCGCTCCGGCCAGCGCTTTTGCCGCCGGTCCTCCGAGATTGATGAAACCTTCCGGTCGAGGCATAGAGAACTGTATTCTAGCCGATGGAGGGATGCGGCCGGAAGGTTCGGTTTCGGTCTATGAGTACTACTCGAACGCAAGGCCAGTCCCTGTGTCGGAGATAATGAAAACATGCATCGGTTTCTGCTTCACAATGGCGAGATTCGCGACACATCGGAGAATCTGGTGAGCCCTGGGCAAGTCGGGCTGCTCAACGGGTGGGGCGTATTCTCCACGTTGCGGGTGAAGGAGGGGGTGCTGTTTGCCTGGGAGCGGCATTATGCGCGGATGAAGAAGGACGCGGAGTTGATGCATATTCCCTTCCCTGCCGATGCGGAGGCCATGCGGCTCGAATTGCTGCGGCTGGTGGAGGCCAATGGCTCGCCGGATGCGACGTTGCGCGTGGCCGTGATCCGCAATCGCGGAGGTATGTTCGAGGGTCCGGCGATTAGCCGCGACTATGACATGGTGGCCTTTACGAAAGGTCTCACCGATTGGAAAGGCGGCGTGCGGCTGATGACCAAGGCGCAGGCGCGGCATGGCGATTCGCCGTTTTCGGGAGCGAAGATCCTCTCCTGGTCGATGAATCTGACGATGCTCGAAGAGGCGCAGTCGAAGGGATTCGATGAGATGCTGCTGCTCGACCACCGGGGGATGGTCTCGGAGTGCACTTCGGCCAACATTTTTATCGTGGAAGGGAGCCGGGTGCTGACGCCGCCGCTGACGGCGGGATGCCTGCCTGGAGTGACTCGGGCGCTGCTGTTGGAAGAGGTGAGGGCGGATGGTGTGCGGGTGGAAGAAGAGGAGATCGCCCCGGAGCGGCTGCTGGCGGCCGACGATGTGTTCCTTACGTCGAGCACGCGGGACCTGCTGGGGGTGGGATGTGTGGACGGCCGGACGTTAACGCCCCAGCCGCAGACTCGCGAGAAGCTGCTGGGGGCGTTCCAAAGTTACCTGGACGACTACGTGGCGCAAAGACGGGCGGCAGCAGCGCTTTAGGCTGCGGTTTTAGGGATGAATGACCGATTGATAGACTGTAAGCCAGGAGCCCGCGCGCGTTGACAAACGGAGATCGACAGGTACAGTGCCCCAGTTGCGGTTCGACGCACATCCGCCATGCGCGGTTCCGCTCGATATTCGAGCGAATCGGAGCGATGTTCGGAACGCATGTGCTGCGCTGCAAGGATTGCCAGCACCGGTTTACGAGCCGCGTATGGAGGCTGGGGGATTTGCGGTATTCGCGCTGCCCGCGATGCTACCGCACGGTGCTCAGTTCCTGGAGCGAAACGCACTACCTGCCTCGATTTTGGACGCTGGTGTGGTTGCGGCTGGGGGCGAAGCGGCTGCGTTGCGAGTTCTGCCGGTTTAACTTTGCCGGATTCCGTCCGGTAAAGGAGCAGTACTCGTCGCGGTATGGGCGGCACTATGTGGCGCCGATGCCGGCGGGGGAAGAGGGAGACGACGAGGAATAGGAAGCGGCCCTAAAGAATCACCGTACTCCCACCGATGGATTCACTGTATACTATGCCAAGAGTGTTTTGACTGCTCGTGTGCCTGTCCGGAGATGATCGTGTGGTCCTAACCAGGGCGATCGGAGGCGGAGGCAGAGCAGTGCAAACGACGTAATCGGCATCTCATCCCCGTTTTTGGCTGAAAGAGACCACCTCTTAAGGTCTTCCAACCCTCCCCGTTAAGGGTTATCCCTGACACATTTCGTGTGCCCGCATGTCGATGGTGGGCTATGGGAACCCGCAGTACTACTCACGTCAGGCCAACAGAGCACTACGTGGGTTCACTCAGGGAGGAATTATAACGATGAGATTGCTCTTTGCTCTTGCTGCCATTATCTCGACTGCATTTGCTCAAGACAGAACCGATCTGAAGGGTCCCGCATGGGGCTGGATCGAGCGCTCGCCTTCGTGGGCCGCGAAGGGAGTCACGGGCCAGGCGCCGGAGGGGGCGATCCACGCTCTTCCGGAGATACGGGACGACGAGTTCCAATACTTCACCACGGACGATTCGGACCGTGTGCTGCTGCTGACGCTGCGCAGCGACGGGGCGATGGCGATGCGGGTCCATTTCGAGAATTTCCGGCTGCCGGAAGGGGCCAAACTATATGTTTACGGGCTGGACGGGCAGAACCAGGTGACTCGCGTGTCAGGGCCGTATCGCGGGGCGGGTCCGGACCACTCGGGCGAGTTCTGGACGCGGTCTCTGCCGGGTTCGCGGGTGGCGGTGGAGTTGCAGATGAACGATGAAATCGCGACGCTGCCGTTTTCCATCCAGGAAATTGCCACGCAGGATTCGATCGAAGAAATCGAAGGAGTGCTGGAGAGCGGAAAACCAGTGGAGCGGCGCGTGTAGGTGTATCGGGGCATGGCGGTGGAGCATGAAGTAGTGGACGGCGTCGGCGTGTGGCAGGGGGACATCCTGCTGGGGCCGGTGCACGAGTTGGAAGAGTACCGGGGAGAGAAGGAACAGTTGGCGCGTTCGGCGGTGGGTTCGACGAACAAGTGGGCGGGCGGAGTGATTGCCTACACCATCGACGCGACGATTCCCACGCAGACGCGCATCACGGATGCGATTGCGCATTGGAACACGCAGTTGGCGGGGTCGATCCGGCTGGTGGCGCGGACGACCGAATCGGCGTACGTGCACTTCACGCGCGCCAGTTCGGCGGGAACGTGCTCGTCCTACATCGGGCGGCTGGGGATTCCGGCGCAACCGATCAACATCGGCGACTACTGCTCCAAGGGCAATGTGATTCACGAGATCGGGCACGCGGTGGGTTTGTATCACGAGCACACGCGGAGCGACCGGGCGGGGTGGGTGGTCGTCAACACGGCCAACATCACGTCGAGCGCGCTGTCGAACTTCAACATTGCCACCAGCGGACAACTGGTAACGGGCTACGATTACGGTTCGATCATGCACTACGGGGCCTACGCGTTCTCCTCCAACGGGCTGCCTACGATCGTGACAACGAATCCGGCGGGCGCCTCGATCGGGCAACGCAACGGGCTATCGGCGAACGACATCGCCGGGGTGCGGGTGATGTATCCGGCGACGACGCCGGTGACTCCGCCTCCGCCGGTGAACGTGACGGTGACGATCACGTCGAACCCGGTGGGCAGGACGGTCGCGGTGGATGGGGTCGCGGTGGTGACTCCCTACACGGCCACCTGGACATCGGGGACAGCGCACACGGTTTCGGCGCAGAACGTGACCTCCGGTACCACGCTTTACAGCTTCCTCACCTGGAGCAATGGCGGGGCGCAGACGCATACGGTGACGACGCCTAGCACGAACCTGACGTTGACCGCGAACTACAAGACTCGGTTCCAGGTCTTGGCGAAGAGCTCGAGCACGACGCGCGGAACGGTGAGTGCGTCTCCGGTGAGCGCGGACACCTACTATGATCAGGGGACATCGTTGACGCTGACGGCGACGCCCATCATCGGAAGCTGCTTCACGGGCTGGACGGGCACATTGCCCTCGACATCGAACGTGTTGTCGTTCGCGGTGACCAAGCCTTACGACGTGACGGCAGGGTTCCAACTGGGGGCGGTGACAGTGACGCCGATGGTTGTTGTGTCGGCGGCGGCGCAGTCGAGCCAGGGCAGTGTCACCTCGACAAGCGGCTGCGGATGGAAAGCAACGGTGAGTTCGAGTTGGATCACCTTGCAGACGATCAGCGGAACGACATCGGGACTGGTGAAATTCTCGGTGACGCAGAACACGACGGGTGTGTCCCGGTCGGGCATCATCTACGTGAACGGGCGTCCGATGTGGGTTTCGCAGTCGAGCAACTGATCGCGGTATTTCGAGCAGCAAGAGCAACGGCGCTTCCTTGGCGGGGAGCGCCGTTCCTATTTGAGGTGAGCGTGGTGCGGCGCGGCGCGAAGAAGAGTGGCTAGCGACGGATCGTCGCCGCCCATGGCTTCGATACCGGCGAGTGCGGCGGCGATGCGCCGGCTGAGGACGGAAGGATCGGTTTGCACAGGTGTGGCGGGCGCGAACATCTCCTGAGCCGCCTTGGGCCAATCTTCGAGGGCAGTGAACCAATCGCTCGAAGGCGCAGGCGGCAAGGGCAGTATCCCGCCGAGGAGTTGACGCTGGCGGGCAGCGATGGTCTGCAATTCGCTCCAGTGATCGCGCGACATGGAAAGGACGAGGGAGCGGGCGGAATCGGGCAACAAGGCCCAGGCCTGGCCGAAGCGTGCGGCGAGGTCGCGCAGACTCCAGGCTTCGCTCCAGGCCAGATCGGCGGCCAATACCGCGGCATTGGCGGCTTCGCTGCTGCGTGCGGCGGCATCGGATGGCGATAACCCTTGCGTTTTGAACCAAGACACGAGCAGAGCCTCGCCCGGGGCGTGAAACCGGCCGACACGCTCCTGGGGGGCGGGCGCAACGGGAGGCAGGGGGATATCCTCGATCGAGGTTAGATCCAGATTGAGGGTGACGCCGGCGGATTGGAGGCGGACTGCGAGTTGGCCCTGTTTCGCGGCGTTGGGGACTACGCCTGTGAGACGCCACACAGGCCCGTCTTCGATCAGGCGGACGAAGCGTCCGCGGCACAGACCGAGATCGTGCAGGATGGCCCAGACCACGGCGGCATCGGCATCCCGCGCTAAAGGATGCGCGGGCGCTACGGGTTCCGCAGAGGGAAGCGGGGCAGGTTGACGGCTGACACGTGGCGGCACGGAGACGGCGGCAAGCGGAGGGTTGGGGGCAGGCGGAGCGGGCCGAGAGGCGACCGGGCGCCGGGGCGGCTCGGCGACGGACGGCCTCCAGGCGTCCCATAACCCGGCGGCGCCGGCCAGACCCAGCGAAGTGAGCAATCCATAGGCGGCGGCTCGCGTCCAGAGTGTGCGCGGTGCGGCATAGGGACGAACAGCGATGGCGTTGAGGACTTGGCGGCGGGCCGACTCGACGCGCGAGGGAGGAAGAAAGGGAGAACGGGCGCGGGCCGACGTAAGCTGATGTGCGGCGGCTTCCAATTGCGCCACGCGGGCTCTGCATTCCCAGCAGGACTGCAAATGGCGGCGGGTAAGGGCGGATGCGATCAGACTCTGCTCGCCGTCGACGTAGGCGAGCAGGCGCTGGTCACTGCAATGTTTCGGAGTCATTGCCCGCCTCCCATTTGCGAATCGCCGCGCGGGGGCGCGGCTGGTCTTTCCCGGCGAAGGCTTGCAGTTTACGCAGGGCTCTGGCCAACAGAACATTGACGCTGTTGATGCTGATACCGAGGGCCGCGCCGATCTCGCGGTACTTCATGGACTCCAAGCGAAGCAGCACGACTTCGGATTCGCGGCGGGTGAGGACGGAGAGCATGCGGTCGAGGTCAACGTCGCCGGAAGGGGGCGGCGGCGCGGGCGCGGAATCGAGCAGGCCGGCGTCCTCGATAGAGACCTCGCGGCTGAGATGATGCTCGATACGGCGGCCGGCGCCGCGGCGCACGACGCAGAAGGTCCAGGCGCGGGGATTATCGATGGACCTGCCGCTCACCAGTTCGTCGAACAATTGCAGAAACGCCTCCTGCACAATCTCTTCGGCTTCCTCGACGGAGCCGGTCAGGCGGGCGGCATAGCGCACCATGGCGTCATACCAGGAGTCGAACAGGGCGTTGACCACAGCGGTGGCATTGTCACGCGACAAGAAGGGCTCCTGATAGGTAGGTGGGCACTGGGAACGATTTTAGCGACAATTTTTCTCCGGTTGTCGCGAAAAAGGGGAGAAGCGCGCCACTCAGTCAGTAGACAAACCAGGAGGTCTGTATATGACACGCCAAGTGGCCACGTGGGCGGCTGCCCTGTCATTGGCTTGCGCGATTCCCCTTGCCGCGCAATCCACCACATCGACGGTAAGCGGAAAGATCACCGACCCCAGCGGATCGGTTGTTCCAGCGGCGTCGGTGAGCGCATCGAACGAAGACACAGGACTTCGGCGGGCTACGACGTCAAACGACGGCGGCGTCTACGTGGTGCCGCTGCTGCCTCCGGGACGATACCGCTTCAGCGTGCAGAAAGAAGGCTTCAAGCCGATTGTGAGGAGCGGTGTGATATTGCAGGTGGACCAGGTGGCGCGCATCGACTTCGTTCTCGACCTTGGCGCCGTGTCGGAGACGGTGGAAGTGACCGACAATGCGCCGCTGCTGCAACAGGACACCTCGGCGCTCGGACAGGTGGTGGATAACCAGAAGATTCTCAGTCTGCCGTTGAACGGCCGGATGACATTCCGGCTGGTGAATCTGACGCCCGGGATCATCGTGACGCCGGGATCGAGCGGTCAGTTTGGGGATGTATCGGTGGGGACGTTCGACGACATCAACTTTTCGATCAATGGAGGAAGGGCGCAAAGCAACGAGGTGATGGTGGACGGCGTGCCTTCAACGACAGGCTTTCTGAACCTGATGACGACGGTGCCATCGGTGGATGCGACGCAGGAGTTTAAGGTACAAAGCAACTCGATGTCGGCGGAGTGGGGACGTTTTGGAGGCGGCGTGATCAACGTGAGCACGCGTGGGGGAACGAATCAGGTGCATGGGTCGGTGTTCGAGTTTGTACGCAACAGCGCCTTCGACTCGAACGAGTTCTTCAACAGGCGGGCCGGCCGGGACATTCCTCCGTTCCGGATGAACCAGTTCGGCGGGTCGGTGGGCGGGCCGGTGGTGCGCAACAAGACCTTCTTCTTCGCCAACTACGAGGGGACCCGGTGGCGGCGGGGGGACGTTTTCCAGCAGACGGTTCCGACGCTGCTGCAGCGCGACGGCGATTTTTCGCGGACGCTGACCCCTACAGGGGACCTGATTACGATCTACGATCCGCTGACAAGCGCCGCCATTACGCCCGGGGGAACGAACTTCCGGCGCACGGCGTTTGCCGGCAACGTGATTCCGCGAAGCCGTTTCGATGCGGTGGGGGCGAACATCGTCAAGTTCTATCCTGTTCCGAACACGGTGGGAACTCCGTTCACCGAGACGCAGAATTTCCTCAGCAATGCGGCGCGGAAGATCGGGAAAAACGAAGGGGCGATCCGCATCGACCAGAACGTATCGGACAAGCTGCGGATGTTCGGGCGGCTGGCCGTAACCGATAACGTGTTGGGGCAACCGGACCACTTCCGCAATGAAGCGACCCCTGGAGTGGGAGCGAACGGGAATATCGCCTTCCGCTACTACACGGCGGCGCTCGATGCCACTTACACGCTGTCGGCGAACTCGCTATTGAATGTGCGCTACGGATTGGCGCGGTTCAACTGGGCGCGCAAGACGAGGAGCTACGGGTTCGACCAGAGGACCCTGGGGATGGCGGACTCGGTGGTGAGCCAGATGCAGATTCCGGTATTTCCGAACATGGGCGTGGAAGGCTACAGCGGCATGGCGGGAGGCAGCTTCATCGATACCGGACAGGATACGCACAGCCTGCTGCCTTCGCTGACCGTCATCCGGGGCAAGCACACGTTGAAGGCGGGTGGCGATTTGCGTCTGCGCCGGAACAATTTGTGGATCATCGCCAATGGCGGCGGATCGTACACGGTGAACCGGGCGTTTACACGCGGTCCCGATCCGAACGTCTTCACGGCGAATGCGGGCAACGGAGTGGCGAGCCTGCTGCTGGGGACGGCGGCATCGGGGCAGATCGGCAGTTACCCGGGCGCGTCGCTGCAGAATTTTTATTATTCGGGATATTTCCAAGACGACTGGCGTATCGGGCAACGGCTGACGCTGAACTTCGGCTTGCGCTACGAGACGGAATCGCCGTACACGGAGCGGCGCGACTATTTGGCTTATTTCGACGTCAACGAAGCGAGTCCGCTGGCCAACCCCTCCTTCCCAAACCTCACCGGCGGGCTTCGCTTCGTGACCAAGAACGGACTAGGGCGGACGGCGTATGCCTGGGACCGCAATAATTTCTCGCCGCGGGTGGGCGTGGCCTATGCGGCGAACAACAAGACGACCCTGCGCAGCGGGTTTGGCGTGTTCTATGGAGCGTTGGAATTGAGCAACGACCTGAACAATTTCACCCCGGTGAACGGCAACGGATTCAGCGGACTGACTCCCTTTGTGGGGACCATCGATTCGGTGACTCCGTTTGCCTATTTGCGCAATCCGTTTCCGAACGGGTTGCAAGCGCCTCCGGGAAGCGGCGCGGGCGCGGCGGCGATGGTGGGGCAAGGGATTTCCAGTTGGGATTACGCCGGACGCACACCGCATACGATGCAGTGGAACTTCGATGTCCAGCGCAGCATCACGTCCGATCTGCTGATCGATGTGGCCTACGCGGGCAGCCGCGGGCTGCATTTAGCACGGGTGTACGATTACAACGCATTGCCGACGAACCTGCTGTCGCTGGGTACGGGCTTGCAGCAGTTGGTGGACAACCCGTTTTTCGGCAAAGTCAATGTCGGGACGCTGGCCCAGCAGCGCGTACAGCGGCGGCAATTGCTGCTGCCTTATCCACAGTTCACAGGGGTCACGATTCTGAACGCCGCGGCGGCGAGTTCGGCGTACCATTCGATTCAATTGAAGTTGGAAAAACGGTTGTCGAAGGGCCAGAGCTTCCTGGTGTCGTTCACGGGGGCGAAGCTGATCGGCAACTCGAACAACAACCTGGCGGGGCTTGGGGTGCAAGGCAACGGCACCGGGACGCAGGATTGGTACAACCTGCGCGGGGAGCGTTCGATCAGCGAGATGGATATTTCGCGGGCGATGACCATCAGCCACCTGCTGGAACTGCCGTTCGGACCGGGGCGGGCGTTGCTGAACGCAAAGAACGCGGCGGGCTACATTCTGGGCGGTTGGAACCTGAGCACGATCATGACGGCGCGGGGCGGCATGCCGCTGGCCTTGAGTGCTCCGATTCCGGGCGGCGGAAACCGGCCGAACAGCACGGGGACAAGCGCGGAGACCGGCGGCGGCCGCAGCCGCAACGATGAGCTCAACCGCTGGTTCGACATATCGCAGTTCACGCTGCCGGCGTCGTTCACCATGGGGAACGTGAGCCGCACTCTGCCCGATGTGCGCGGCCCTGGGGTACTGGCGTTCGATTTCTCGCTGTCGAAGCATGTGGCGGTGAAAGAGAAGTTCGATGTACAGTTCCGGGCCGAGGCGTTCAACGCCTTCAACCGTCCGCAGTTCTGGATGCCGAACACGGCGTTCGGGAGCCTGGATTTCGGACGGATCACGGCGAGCCAGCAGACAGTGCTGCCTCGGGTGATGCAGTTCGCCTTGAAACTGGGATTCTAGAATAGAGAAACACATGAATCGCAGACAATTCTTCGGCGCGGCGGCGGCGTTCGGTGCGCGGCAGGCGGTGCAGGCTGCTGCGCCGCGTCCCAACATCCTCATCATTCTG
>JAEUQG010000391.1 GCA_016789755.1 Bryobacterales bacterium | reverse complement strand
TCGCCCGCCGCCGCTTCCCCACCATCCACAGCAACCCCGCCAGAGCAATGACGCCGGCGCCCGCGGGCTCCGGAACATCCGTCAGCAGCGTCACGTCCCCCAGCACCACATCCGCCCCCGCGCTCGATGTATCGTCCCCCAAAAACACAAACCGCGACAGGTTGTAAGGATACCCAAAGCTCGAATAGTTCCGTAGCACCCCGCTCAATATCTCCGATCCGTTCGCCAGCAGCCGGTAATTCGACCCCAGAATCTGCAACTCGTACAGCCGCTGCGCTGCCGTCGTATCGAAGCTCACTCCCTCCGCATGCGTAAACCCCGGCCCCGATTGCGCCCAGATTTCATTCGCCCAAAACCCAAGCTCAATCCCAAACAAATCCTCGCTCAGCAGAATCACGCTGAACCCCGCCCGGTTCGCATTCGCATGCGTTTCCGAATTCACCAGCAGCTCAAATTGCAGCGCATAGCCCGGCGTCCTGTTCATCGCCGGAAACCCCGCATTCACCAGCGTGTTGAAAAACGGCGCCCGGTTCGCATACCCCGCCGAAGTCGCCGCATTCGTCGTCAGCCTGGTCCCGCCCGCAACCAGCGTCTGCGATGCGCCCGTGCCGAAGCTGTTGTCGCCGAAGATCAGCCATCCCTGCGCCCCAGGCCCCGATGGCAAAGCGTCGTCGTACAGAACGGTGGTGGCGGCACAAAGCGGCAGTGCCAGCAGCGCGGCGGAAACCAGGCGTCGTATCAAAATCGGTCCTCCGAGAGTTTGCTGTTCCCATCTAACGGCAGCCCTCAGCCAAAACTGTAGAGCCACCGCTTCGTCCACGATCAGAAGTGGATCTTCGCCCCCAACTGGATCTTCCGGCTCCCGCTGATCACCGTGTCGCGAATGCGCCCGAACAGCGTGCTGCTCACCGTCGCCGTCGGAAATCCGAACGTCGGCGTATTCGTCAGATTCGTCATATCCGCGCGCAGTTCCAGCTTCACTCGCTCCGTAATGTCCGTCCGCTTCATCACGTTCGCATCCAGAGAGAATGAGCCCGGTCCACGGAAGAAATTGCGTCCCGTATTCCCGAACTCCCCGGCGCCCGGCGTCGAAAACTTCCCGATCGCCGCCTGATCCAGATACCAGATAAAGCTCCCCGGACCCACGAACACTTCCCCGTCCTTGCGCGTGCAGCCACTGCAATTCGCCGTGCTCTGCACCACCTGGCTCGCCGTATTGAACCCCGAATAGATCGTGAACGGACGCCCCCCGACAATCGTCGTGAACCCGCCCACTTGCCATCCGCCGAACACCCGTTGCCCCAACGCCCCGGCCCCGTTCAGGAACCTCTTCCCTCTCCCGAACGGCAATTCGTAAATGTAATACGATTGCACCGCGTGCGTCCTGTCGAAATCCGACAGCCCGTAGTTCAGCTTCCGGTTGTTCACGTCAAACGGTGTCGAAGACGCCGATTGCGCGTTCCCCGTCGCCGCCGTCGTAAACGCCGGATCGAACGACCGCGTGTCCAGCGACTTCGACAACGTGTAGCTCACCTGCACGCTGAAGCCGTTGCTGTAGCGCCGTTCCACCTGCATCTCCAAGGCGTGGTACGTCGAAAAATCGTTCGAATCGATCACGTTCAGCGCTCCCGTGAACTGCGGATACGGCATGAAGAAGTGTGCTCCCAGCCCCGCCAGATCGCTCAACGCCCGCCCACCCTGGATGCGCCGCGCCGCGTCGTTCGCCACCGATGCCACCGCGTTGTTGCGCAACTCCGGAGCGAACAGCCGCCGGATCATCGCCGACCCCGTCTCCGTCGCCTGCCGCCTTGTGTCCGGCTGGTACAACCGGTTGAACAGCGCCGAATCCCCGCCCGCCGCCACTTGCTTGAATCCATCCAAATACCCGTTTCCGAAAATATCCGCCTGATTCGCGTTATACGCCCCAAACAGCCGGTACGCGCGCCGCCCGATGTAGTTCACCTCCAGCACCGTCCGCGACGCGATCTCCTGCTGGAAGCTGAATCCCCATTGATGCGTCGTCGGCGTCTTGAAGTTCGGATCCACCACCGTAATATTGTTCAGCGAAAATGCCGGAGGCTGCGCGAAATCGCTCGGCTTCACCGCCGGCGGAGCCAGCACCGGCAGATTCGACAACCGGCCGCCGCCCTGCCCGTACTCCTGGTTCACCACGCCTTGCACCTGCCCCGGCAGATTCTGGAATACCGAACTCGACAGCACGAACGTGTTGATCCGGTCATACGCAATCCGGTAATTGCCCCGGAACGATGTCTTCCCCTTCGCAAACGGATCCCACGCAAAACCGATCGAGGGCCCCAGATTGTGCCGCGACGGATGCAAACTCCCCGCCTCCCACCGCAGCGCCGTACTCGGAGCCCCACCCGCCACCGCCGCCTGATTCGGCCTCCGGATCCTTCCATCCGGATCGCTGCTCGGGGAAAGCTTCGATTCCAGACGCAAACCCAGATCCACAGTCAGATTGCGCCGTACCTTCCACGTGTCCTGAATGTAAAAATCGTATTCCGGAAACACGGCGCTGAAATTGTACAACCCCGCCACAAACTTGTCCCCCTCCGACGGGAACCCGCGCGTCGTCGCACCTACCCGCCCCAGCAGGAAGTTAATGTGCGACTCCAACGTCGCCCGGTCAAACTGCTGATTGATATCCGCCGGCAGTCCGAACCGCGTCGCGTCCACCGTGTTGATCGTCCGCGAAAAATCCACAGCCTGGGTCGCGTTAAACCCGCCGATCGAACCGCGTGTATCCGTGTGCCGCTGGAACCGTAAATTCGTCCCGAACTTCACCGCATGCGCCCCCCGGAAGAACGCCGCGTTATCCACGAATTGCCACGTCCGGATCGCCCGCGCATTCCCGAATTCGAACGTTTCCGGCACCGTCACTGGAGCGCCCGCAAGCGTCACCTTGCTCAAATCCGAAAACGGAATCGCAAAGTCGAAGGCGAAATAGTTCGTCCCCACCACAAATTCATTCGTCCACCGCGGCGACGGATTCGTCCTCCAGTTGAACGCCAGATTCTGCGGGTCCCGCTTCGTGTCCACCACGCACTGCCCGCCCGGAAAATACGGCTGCCCGCCGTTCGCCCGGTCGCAAGTCGTATCCTGCCGCCCCCACGCCGCCCGCGCATACACCGTGTTCTTCGCGTTCAGAATGTGGTCCAGCTTGATCGTCGCATCGTACTGCTTCTCCAACTGCAATGCCGCAAACTGGAACAGCGCCGTGTTCAGCCCGTCGCCTCCCGTAAAGTTATTCGGCAACGGCGTCGCATCGATCAGCGCCTTGATCCGCGGATCCGCCCCCAATCGCTGCGGATCGGAAGCGAACACGTTATACGTGCCCACGTTGATTCCCGGCAACACGTTTCCGTTAGCGTCAATCACCGCGTTCGCATTGCCGAACGCTCCGTTACGCCCGCCCCGGTTATACCGGTAAAGCCCCTGCCGCGCCGAAGCCGTGTACACCGTCCGGCTCGCCAGCGCCGATTCCCGCGCCCGCAACACCTGCAAGTTCCCGTAATAAAAGGTCCGGTTCTTGATGATCGGCCCGCCGATCGACCCGCCCGGAATCTGCTGCACGAATTGCCGCTTCCCGATCGCGTTGATGTTCGATTCCCATTCGTTCGCATTCAGCCGCGGCGTGCGGTAAAACCAGAATCCGCTCCCGTGCACTTCATTGCCGCCCGAACGCGTCACCATCGCCACCTGCCCGCCCGAATTGCGTCCAAATTCCGCCGTGAAATTCCCCGTCAGCACCCGGAACTCGCTGATCGAGTCCGGATTCGTCCTCAGCGGCGAAAAATTCGACCCGCCCGCCGACGATTCGTTCGAATCGATGCCGTCCAGCGTGAAATTCCAGGCCCGGTCGCGTGCCCCATGCACGTGAATGCCGCCGCCCGTGTTCGCCCCGTTCACCACCCCCGGTTGCCGTAATACCAGATCCAGCGGATTGCGCCCGCGTGTGCCCACAATCGGCAGGTCCCGGATCACTTCCCCCGAAAACAGGTTGCCGAAGTTGCCCGACGTCGACGTCTGCACCACTTCCGCCACCGCTTCCACTTCCACCGATTGCGCCAGATCCCCCACTTCCAGCCGGATGTTGATCGTCGCCGGTACACCGATCGAAACCGTGTTCCCCTTCGATGTAAACTTCTTGAATCCCGCTGCCTCCACGGTCACCGAATAGCTTCCCGGCTGCACCGCCTCGAAACCGTATGTGCCCGCTTCCGAAGTTTTCGCTGTGAACGATACGCTCGTTCCTTCGTTAATGAGACGAACGGTGGCTCCTGAAATAACGGCGCCGGAGGCATCCTGGACTGTACCCAGCGCTTTCGATGTGGTGCCCTGTCCGTATACGCTTGTTACGCACAGACAGAGAGAGACGAAGAGTGTAATACCCCTTGGAGACATAACTCCGAGGGTACCATGTGTTACGACGCGACTTCGATGTCCCAGCCGAAGCCAGGCAACTCCCGCGGACGCGTGTAAATCCCCTCCGGCCCGCGTGAAATCTGATACTGCTCTTCGTGAATCTGGTATACCTCTTTCGGCCCCCCGGGAGCCGGCAAAAACAACTCCGCCCACGGCGCATTCACGTTGGCGATAATCCAGTGCGTCGCCCCGTTCAGCCCGCCTCCATGCGGAATTACCGGAATGTCATAGGCCGCCGCCATCGCCCCAATCCGCCGCAATTCCGTCAATCCCCCGCACCACTGTATGTCCGGCTGCCAGATCGACGCCCCGTTCGCCTCCAGCAAATACCGGAATCCGTAGCGCCCGTATTCATGTTCCCCCGTCGCAATCCGCGTCGAACGGATCGCCGCGTTCAACCGCCCGAATCCCTTGTAGTCGTGCGGCTGCAACACTTCTTCCACCCAATACACACGGTACGGCTCCAACATCTCGCACATCTCCACCGTGTAGCGCTCCGTCCACGCCATCCAGCAATCGAGCATGATGTCCCCATCCGGCCCCACCGCCGCCCGCGCCCGCTTCACCAACTCGGCATTCTTCTTCATCCCTTCGCGCCCATCCGCCGGCCCATGCGGTATCGCCAGCTTCAACCGCTTGTATCCGAACTCCACATGCTGCTCAATGTCGTTCCCCGTGCAATAAGCAGGCACCCGATCCTTTACTTCCCCCCCGATCAGCCGGTACACCGGCATCTCCAGCGCCTTGCCGATAATGTCCCACATCGCCATATCGACGCCGCTGATCGCGTTCATCGTCACCCCCATCCGCCCGTACGACATCGTCGAACGCCAGCAGATGTCCCAATTCCGCTCGATATCGAACGGATCCCGGTTCATCAGCAGT
>JAEUQG010000226.1 GCA_016789755.1 Bryobacterales bacterium | reverse complement strand
GTGAAGCGTTCGGACGGTGAAGTGAAACGACTTCCCAGCGGGCGGCCGTCCTTCGTGGGTTTGGAGCGCGCCCGGTTGAACGTCGTGGTTACGAAGCAACTCCCGATGGCCTGGGATAAAGGCAGAGGCTTGAACGGCGTGACGACGATGCACCAGGGCTTCCATCTTTGCGTGATCGCTCTCGAGTACGCGCACGGGCATCAGATACCCTATCTTTCGGTGAACACTTGCGCGCACGAAATCCTGCACGCCCTCTGCGGAGATATCTTCGAAAACCGTCCCGAAGGAGCCGAGGGCGCATGGCGCGAGTTTCGCATCGATGCACTTGCCACTGGACTGTGGCTAATCGGCGATGGCGCACGGATCCGCACCCTGGCGGAACGCTACGTCCGGCGCCTGGCACAGGGAAGCGGAACGTGATGCTCAAACCTTTCGGTTTCCCCTAACAGATGTGAGCACCCAACGCCTCCGTGTACACCGCGTAAAGCGACTGGCTCCCGGTCATGAACAGCCGGTTTCGCTTGGTCCCGCCGAAGCAAACATTCGAGCAGATCTCCGGCAGCAGAATCTGGCCGATTCGCATGCCGTCCGGGGCGAAGATGTGCACACCGTCATAGCCGGCCCCTACCCACCCCGCGCTGGACCAAACGTTGCCATCGGTGTCGCAGCGAATACCATCCGCCATCCCTGCGCCTTTCCCCGGCAGATCCATCGAACAGAACTGCCGTCCGTTGCGCAACTTTCCGTCGGCGACGTCCCACACCTTGATGTTCTTCGGCGCCTGCTCATAGTGCGAGGACCCTGTGTCTGCGACGTACACTTTCTTGTAGTCGGGAGAGAAACACAGGCCGTTCGGCTTGAAGATTTCATCGGTGAGTTTCTCAATCTTCCCCGACTTCGCGTCGACCCGATAAACAGCTTCTTTCAATTCCAGCGGTCCCTTGTTTCCCTCATATTCCATCAAGGATCCGTAACCGGGATCGGTGAAATAGAGGGAGCCGTCCGGATGCACAACGCCATCGTTCGGGGCATTGAGCCGCTTGCCTTCAAACTTGTCAGCCAGTACGGTGACCTTGCCGTTGTACTCATACCTCACGACGCGGCGGTTCCCGTGTTCGAATGAAATCTGGCGCCCCTCGTAGTCAAAGGTGTTCCCGTTGCTGTTGCCGGCGGGATTACGGAAGGTACTCACCTTGCCGTTTTCCTCTAGCCAGCGCACCTGTACGTTGTTAGGGATGTCGCTGAACACCAGATACCGGCCCACACCGTTCCAGGCCGGACCTTCCGACCAGAGGAACCCAGTTGCCAATCTTTGGATCGGTGTATTACCGATCTTGTATTTGTTGAATCGCTTGTCCAGCACGACGACATCGGGCTCGGGATAGCGAACCGGCGTCTTACCCGTCCAATCGCGCGGCGCCTGCGCCATGGCAGCCGGTACGGAGGCTGCCGCAACCAAAATTTTCCGGCGGTCGATCATCATTACTACACTACAACGCCGCGCGATCTACCGCATCAATAGATCAACTTCAGGCCGAATTGTACGCGCCTCGGCTCGCCGGCGGAATTGATTGTGCCAGCGCCCGGCGTGTTGATATTCGCCGCAGGATTTCCAAACGCCGGGGTGTTCGACGCGTTGAACGCTTCGGCCCGGAACTGCAGGCGGAACCGTTCGGTGAGTGAGAACACTTTGGCAAGAGAGAAATCTAGATTCGTCACTCCTGGGCCATAAAGAATGCTCCGTCCGGAATTGCCATAGGTGAACTGCGACTGCACGGCGAATGCCGTCACGTCGAACCAACGGTCAATAGAACGCACGCCGCGCGGAAGTGAACCATCGGCGATGCGGTTGGGGCGATCCGCGCCACCGGCATTGGTTATGCCGCCCGAAGTCGTCACAGTAAATGGCTCGCCTGTGCTGCGGCTGAACACGCCGCCGAATTGCCAACCTCCGATCACAAGATCCGCCAGCCTTCCGGCATCGCTCAAGAACGACTTGCCTTTACCGAACGGCAGTTCGTAGGTAGACGAGAAAACGAATCCGTGCCGGATGTCTGTGAGCGAACTGCCACGGTTCAGGCTGCGATCCCACGGCTTGAGCACTCCGGCGCCTTCGCCATTGCCGACCTCATCCACATTGTCGATAGCGTGTGACCACGTGTACGACATCAGAAATGTCAGGCCTTTCGAGAAGCGTTTCTCCAGCTTGGTCACCAAACCGTTGTAGCTGAGCGAGCCCATCATCTCCTGCTGCGTCACGTTGTTGTAGAAAGGCCAAAGACGCCGCTGCGCCAAGGGCACGGGCGACGGCGCGATATCGAAGGGCAAGGCGTGGTTAATCCCAACCTGGAGTTTGCGGGTTCCGTTGCCGTTGTAGCCTAACGTCAGCAGGGTATCGAACGGCAGTTCGCGCTGGATATCGAGGAACCACTGCTGCGAATACTGGGTAGGCAGAAATTTGTGCGAGGTCGTAATTCCCACCGCGTTCGGGCCCGGGACTTCGCTTACGTTGAAATCCACGGCGGGGAATCCGCCGCTCAGCGTCAGACGCGGCGTGATACGGTCCAATGTGCCGAAGCCGAATTCGAGGAAATCAGGAGCCTGGTTCTGACCGCGGGCCCACTGCGTTTGGATGGAATCGGCGCGTGCGTAGATCACGCCTGCTCCCGCGCGCAGCACTGTCTTGTTCGTCAGCTTATAGGCAAAGCCCAACCGCGGCGCGAAATTGTTCCAGTCGTTTTTGCAGTTGCACTCGCCCTTGGCAAAACGCGTCATCGGCAACCGGGCGGTTGCTCCGACGTTGGAATAGTCGAGTGCAAAGTTAGTCGCACGCCCATCGGGGAAAAACGGGGCGAGAAACGCATCCCAGCGAACTCCTAGATTGAGCGTCAACCGCGGCGTGATTTTCCAGTCATCCTGGATGAAGCCGGCCAAGCCCGTATGCACGATGTACTCGCCGTTCTCGTTGCCGACGGTGCCGCCAGCCGCCAACCCGAGCATGAACTCCGCCAGTCCGTCGCCAGTAGCGGCGCGGTTGGCCGGATTGGCGGAAAACTCGCGGTTGAAAGCAAACTGTCCGCGGGCGAATCGGGCCGCGTTGCGGAACACATCCTCGCGCCGCACTTCGCCGCCAAACCGGACATTGTGCTTTCCCATGATCTTGAACATGGTATCGGAGAACTGGTAGTTCCTCAGGTTGTTGGTATTCGGCCAAAACGACCGCGACCCGATCTCCACATAGCCCGCGGGTGTGAACCGCGAGTAGCCATGATCGTTGGAAGAGGCCAAATTCGTCTTCGGAATTCCTTTGATGCCATACTCGTCGAACAGCGGTTTGTCGTAAGGGATATCGAAGCGTGTCGGCAGATCCGTAATGCCGAGTTTGAACTCGTTAGTGAGCGTCGGGCCGAAAGTGTAGGTATGCGACGCGGCAATGCTATTACCGCGAATGATTGTGGTGGTTGACAGTCCGCCGTCGGCCGGCAGCGGCAACGGACCTGGCTCAAAGCGGTCCCTGTTGCGCCTGCTGTAGCGCACCGAAAAACGGCCCTTGTCACTGACATTGTGGTCGCCCTTGATATCGAAAGTGTCGACATCGTTCTTTTCGCTGGGGGAATAGAAGTAGTTGTTGTTGATCAGGCCGTTGTTGGTCGGCAACGGATACAAGGCGAGCAGTCTCGGAAAGAGAGGATCCCACCGCGACCTGGGCACAGTATTTCCGGGAAACGCTTGACGGGTGAAGCTGGCTGGGGTCCCCACCGTGGTGGCGGGATCGAACACAGGCCGTATCCGGCTGAAGTTCCCTTCCCTGGCTTCGGTCACGGGTACCGTGGAGGTGAAACTTCGCCCCAGTCTCGTGCGCGTTCCCTCATAGGAGAAAAAAAAGAACGTCTTGTCCTTCCGGATAGGCCCACCGATTGTCGCTCCAAACTGGTTCTGCCGGTAAGGTGGCTTCTTTGCTCCGCTCCGGTTGGCAAAGAAGTTTGTTCCGTCCAGCGAGGAGTTCCGTAAGAACTCAAACACCGTACCATGAACCTGGTTCGTCCCCGACTTGATATTGACGAAGACCTGCCCGCCCATGCGGGTGCCATACTCCGCCGACAGGTTGTTGGTGACAACGCGAAACTCGCCCACGGCGTCAACGCTTGGCTTGACTGCCTGGGCTTCGAATCCGAGCGGTCCGCCCGAATAGGTGAGCGAGTTGTCGACACCGTCGATATTCACCTGAACCTGATAACCGTGCTGCCCGCCCGCGGAGAAGACGCCTTCGCCCTCGGGCCTCGATCCGCGGGCCGCAGTGGTGCCGGCCGTCAATCGGGCCAGTTCCAGATAATTGCGTCCGTTGAGGGGCAGTTCCACGATGCGCTTGTTGTCGATGACCTGCCCGACCGTGGCAGTCTCGGAATCTATCATTGCGGCCGAAGCGCTAACGCTGATGCTCTCCGTCACTGCTCCCGGTTTGAGTGTGAAGTCCACGCGCGCCGTCTGCGCCACGTCAAGCTTGATTTCGGAAACTTCGGCAACCGAGAACCCTGCCATCGTTGCCGTCAGCTTGTAGCGGCCCACCGGAAGGCTGGGAAAGCGGTATAAGCCCGCATCGTTCGAAACGGATTCGTTTCGAACACCTGTTTCGATATTGGTGACGGCGATTTGCGCCCCCACCACCGCTGCTTCCGATTGATCCTGAACAATCCCTTGAATCCCGGCAGTCTGCGCCAGAAGCATTGCTGGGCTTAGGCACACGATGGCAAGAAGACCGTGAAGCGTCATTAGTCGATCATATACTCCTTCAATACAATCCGCTTGCCGTTCTTGTCCAAGTTCTACGATTTACGGCAGAGACTCGCCGCCCTGGTCTGCGTTCTCCGCAGTGAAGACGCGCGATCCTAGCACAATCGTCTTCGGCACCTGCTGTCCGCCCAAGATCTTGAGCACGGTCTCAATCGCCTCCGCGCCGCCGGTGGGATACTGGAAGGTCGCGTTGAGAATTCCCTGTTTCACATAGGCAATTCCCTCATGGGGCAGCGCATCGATGCCCACAAAGATCATCTCCCTGTGGCGATTGGCGGCCTTGGCTGCCAGGTAGGCTCCATGAGCACCGGGGTCGTTGTGGGCATAGACGGCGTCGATTCTCGACAGACGTGCCAGTGCCGATTCCATCTCCTTTCGCGCGTCGGGCTCCAGCCACTTCATGTCGGCCTCAAATGCGACGTGAATGCCGGAGCCCTCGATACCAGCGCGAAAGCCTTGATTACGATCTTGACCGGGCACGGAGGTCATCAGCCCCTTCAGTTCCACAACAGTGGCCTTTGGACCGAGCCTATTACGCAGCCATTCTCCGGCAGCCTTGCCGATCTTCTTGTTGTCCGCGCCGATGAAACAGGTGAAGTCATCACCCTGCACGGCACGGTCGAGAACGATCACAGGGATCTTCGCCTGATACGCTTTTGCCACCGGCTCAGTCAACGGCTGCGACTCCTTGGGACTGACGATGATCGCGTCCACACCCGCGCTGACCAGTTCCTCAATGTGCGCCCGCTGCTTCAAGGTATCGTTCTGGGCGTCTTTGAACACCATTCTCAGATTCGAGTGCTTCTTCGCCGCGGCTTCGATATCGGCATTCATCTGGACGCGCCACGGCTCACCCAGATTGCATTGGCTCATTCCTACAGTGAAGACCTTTTCTCCGGCCGGATTCGAGACCGAACGGGAGCAACCAGCCAGGAGTACTGCGGCAAGGAAAGTTAGAAAATAACGATGCATCTCAGAATCGCCTCCGCCGCTGGGTCAGCACAGCGGCCACAAGAATCACGCCGGTCAACATCAACCGTCCGGCTTCCGGCACTGCATTGATACTCAAGATCTTTTCCAGATATCCGATCGTGATGGTGCCGAGCAGCGTGAGGCCCATGTGCCCGCGCCCGCCCATAAGATTCGTCCCGCCGATTACAACGATAGCGATGGCCGTCAACTCGTAGCCTCCGCCGGCCTCGGGATCACCCTGCTGTTCCTGTGCTGCCTGGCAGATTCCCGCCACCGCGGCGCACAATCCGCAGGCGACATAGGCGAGTAGTTTGGATCTTCTAACTGCCAGCCCGGACAATCGCGCCGCTTCTTCGTTGCCGCCGATAGCATAGAGATCGCGGCCCCAGATGTGGCGGGCGAGCAGCACTCCCGCCGCCGCGGCGATGGCCAGAAAAACTACCGTCACCATGGACAGATTTCCAAAAAGAATACGGGAATCGATGGTCCGAAACAACTCCGGCACTTGTACGTAGCGGAAGGTCCCATCCCCGGTAGGCAAGGCCGTCGAGACCTTCACTCCGCCGCTCACCGTTTTGGCCATTCCACGGGCGAACACCATCATCGCCAGCGTAGCGATGAAAGGCTGCAGCCGTGGCCACACGACCAGAGCGCCGCTGACTGCTCCGCAGGCTGCGCCGATTGCCAAGGCCGACGGGACGCTGATCCACCACGGCCAACTCCACCAAATGGTCATCATGGAAAAGCACACGGCAGTGAATCCGACAATGCTCCCAACAGCGAGATCGATACCGCCGGTGACAATGACCAGGGTCATGCCACAGGCGAGAATGCCATAGACCGATGCCTGGCGAAGGGCGTCGCGATGCGTTCCCACCTTGTAGAACGCCCCGTCGGCGTGAAACGCCATGCCCAAGAGAATCACGATCAGCAGCGCGACGGCGGCTCTCAGCATGCCGCCTCCATCACACGCTCCGGGGTAGACTCCTCTTTGGAGAGCACCGCCGAGACCTTGCCCCCTCGCATCACGACCACCTTGTCGCTCAGCGCGAGCAGTTCGGGCAGTTCTGAAGAGATCAGCAAGATGGCCATTCCCTGGCGTGACCACTCGTTCATCAATTGATAGATCTCCTGCTTCGCTCCCACGTCGATTCCGCGCGTCGGCTCATCCAGCAGGAGCAGCGACGGGCGAGTTCGAATCCATTTGGCCAGAGCCACTTTCTGCTGATTTCCGCCCGATAGCTCCCGGGCCTCCATCTCCAGCGACGCCGCGCGCAAACGGAGCAGATCCGCCAAGCCGCGAGCCTCGGCCCGCTCCCTCTCCGGTCTCCGCCAGACGGGGCGCCTTCCGGCCATCAGGCAGTTGGCAGTGACGGACATCGAGAGCACCAGGCCTGTTGTCTTTCGGTCGCTGGTCAGCATGGCCACGCCTTGCGCGATGGCTTTTCGGGGGGCGGCGAACAGGCTCATTAACAGCTCACTCGCTCCGGCCCCCCGCAATCCGGCCAGGCCCACAATCTCGCCGGCGCGCACGCTGAACTCCGGGAAGCGCACTCTCTCCTCACCCAGCACGGGTTGTCGCAGCGGGAATTGTTCGCTTACTTCGCGGCCCACCATCAGGCGGATCAGTTCCGCGCGCTTCAACTCGGCCGCGGCACACGACGCAACAACCTGTCCGTCGCGGAGCACGGTTACCCGATCGGCAATCTGCTCAGTTTCCTCCATCTTGTGAGTGATGTAAACAATGCCGCAACCGCGCGACTTCAGCGCACCAATCAGCGCGAACAACTCGGCCGCCTCCAGAGCGGTCAGGGCGCTGGTGGGCTCATCCATTACAATCACCCGTGCGTTGCGCGAGACAGCTTTGGCGATCTCCACGCGTTGCCGCGCGCCGATCGGTAATGTGCCTACGTGCGCATACGGGTCCACATCGATCAATTCGCGAGATCGCCGAGCCATCTCGCTCATCGAGACAAATCCCCAAGTCGCCGGCATTCTGCCCAAGAAGAGATTATCCGCCACGGTCATGGTCGGAATCAGCGAGAGTTCCTGATAGATGACGGCCACATCCGCCGAACCCTCAACGACGCCCGCATCCGCCGTGAGCGTCCCCGCGAGGATCTTCATCAATGTGCTCTTGCCCGCGCCGTTCTCCCCCGCCAGCAGGTGCACTTCTCCGGCAAAGACATCCAGATCCACTTGGCGCAGCACTTGCGTTGCACCGAATCGTTTCGAGATGCGCCGCATCCGAAGCAGCGGAGTCGGTTCTTTCACTTACGGCCTTCCTACGGTCGGCCCTTCCACGTTGTGCATCTGCGGCATGCGTTTCTCGACAGGCGGCAACGGCGGGCGCTTCTTGTGAGAACCCAACTGATACCAGTAGGCCACCGTGTAGAAGTTGTCCGAGCGGTGGTTTCCGTGCCCGTGCTCAATCGTCATCTTAAATTGCTTGTCGAACGGCACGGGGGAATCGGTGTGGAAGCGGTAGACCATCCACTTTGCACCCCGCGCATCACCGCCGTTCATGGGGTTTCCGTAATGCTTGAAGGCGAAGGTCGGCTTCGCGCTGCCGAATGGGGAAATCCCACAGCCACCGTAACACCACGCGCCAAGATAGTAATCCTCAGAGCCGGTGCCTGTGATCTTCGGTTTCGTAAGATCGTCGATGAAAATCATCTCGTCGCCTTCGCCCCACCACGCGCCCTGATTCTGCAGGATCGAATGCGTCACCCCCACGAAGTGGCCGCGACCCTCCGCCTCGACGATCACATAGTTGCTCTTCCCGTCAAGGTTCGGGTGATTGTTCACGTTCGGATCTCCGTTTGTCTTCCAGTCGGATGTCCAACCCGGCGTCGGAGTCGCCTGCCGATACTCGGCATAGAAGTACGGAGTATCTGCCGGCAGCGACTTGTGTTTCTGCCAATCGAAATTGTAATAGAGCGAGCCGACGTTCTGAGGCCCTTCATTCGTCACCGTGATCTTCGCCGATTTGCGAAACGGCATAGGAAAATAGCAGTTCAACGCTTTCTGCGAACCGACCGAGAGCGGTCCGGACTCATAGACGAAGTACTCGCCAAGCCCTAATCCGAAGAAATCCCCGATAGGGGCCTCCACGGCTGGGAGCGGATCCCCGTCCCAGTACATGCGAAGAACAATTTGTTTTAAGTGGTAGGGCTCGGGAGCGGCTATGGTGAACCACATGTGGGTGATAATGCCAGGTCCCTGCACCTCTCCAATCGTCCGAGTCTCTCCCGGTTTCAGTGGGGTCTTTCGCCCGCCATCGTCATTGGCGCCATCGCGGTCGTAGGAGGAGATACGTTCCTGTGTGTAATTCTTCAGCGTCATCAGGTGCGACATGTCGTCAGCCTGAAGGGACATGACCCATAGCAGGGCGAAAAGAGTGGGACGCATAGCTCTTCAAGTATACTTTTCCTATCATGAACCGTCGTCAATTCGTGCATACGGGCGCTGCCGCCTACGCATCCCAACTTGCCGCACAGACGAAGAAACGCGTTGGTTTGATCGGCACGGGATGGTACGGCAAGTGCGACTTGTTGCGCCTTGTCCAGGTCGCCCCGGTGGAAGTCGTATCGCTGTGCGATGTGGACAAACGAATGCTGGCCGAAGCAGCCGAAATTGTGGCTTCACGCCAGGTATCGAAGAACAAGCCGCGCACATTCTCCGACTACCGCGAGATGCTGAATCAGAAGGATCTCGACATTGTTCTCATTGCGACACCGGACCACTGGCACGCCCTTCCCATGATTGCCGCAGCCAAAGCCGGGATCGACATTTATGTGCAGAAGCCGATCAGCGTGGATATCGTCGAAGGCCAAGCGATGCTTGCGGCAGCGCGCAAGTACAAGCGTGTCGTGCAGGTGGGCACGCAGCGCCGCAGCACGCCTCATCTGGTGGAAGCGCGGGACCGCTTTCTGAAGACAGGCATGCTTGGCAAGATCGGCTACGTCGATATCTGCTGCTACTACCATATGCGGGCGCGTAACAACCCTCCCGACACCGCGCCTCCCGAACATCTGGACTACGAGGCATGGACGGGCCCCGCCCCCATGCGCCCCTACAACGAGTTGGTGCATCCCCGCCGATGGCGGGCCTTCATGGAATACGGCAACGGCATTATAGGCGACATGTGCATTCACATGCTGGACATGGTGCGGTGGATGGCAGACCTCGGATGGCCGACCAGCGTTTCTTCATCTGGAGGCATCCTGATCGACAAAGCGAGCAAGTCCAACATCAGCGATACGCAGACCGCCACGTTCAACTTTCCGGAATTCCCCGTTGTCTGGACGCATCGCACCTATGGCCACGCGCCCGACCCGCAGTATCCTTGGGCCGCCACTTTCTACGGAGAGAAAGGCACGTTGCAGTGCAGTGTGAACGGCTACGACTTCAAACCCTTCGGGGCCGGGCAGGCAGTTTCACGCAAAGTAGTGTACGAACTTGCACGCTATCCCGAAGACGAGATGGAACCCGCGCTCGAGCGTCACGTCGCTCCTGCAATCCGCCATCACATGCTGGATTTCCTCGGCGCGATCGAAAAGCGCACTAAGCCCGTAGCCGACATTGAGCAAGGCCACATTTCGACGGCGAGTTGCATCCTGGCGAATCTGTCGCTTCAATTGGGCCGGAGCCTCCGCTGGGACCAGGCGAGGCAGCAAGTCGTCGGCGACGCCGAGGCCAACCGCCTTCTCGCGCGGCCCTACCGCAAACCTTGGCTGCATCCCGACCCGGCAACCGTGTAGAGGGTTACCGCACACGCGCGCCGCGCCGGACCGGAACGGTGCCGTCCTCGAACCCAGCCAGATGAGACACGATGAAGTCGAGC
This sequence comes from Bryobacterales bacterium, assembly GCA_016789755.1. Lineage (GTDB taxonomy): Bacteria > Acidobacteriota > Terriglobia > Bryobacterales > Bryobacteraceae > CADEFT01. The sequence continues at coordinate 3,136 of JAEUQG010000226.1, read as the reverse complement.
AGGGCGGCGAGCATCAGGAACGGCAGCGCTAGAAGTTTCATCCTACCCCTGCATGCGCAAAAGACCGGCAAAAAAGGTCAATTTTGTGGGGCTCAGACGCGCTTCTTCTTTTTCTTCTGCCCTCCGCGCTCTCTGATGGTTCGCCATTTAGCGGGGATGTTCTTCGTATTCCAGTCATCGTAGGCGGCTTGCAGTTCCTTCACCCGGTCCGGCAGTGACGCGGCGAGGTCGTTCTTCTCTGCGAGATCGGTTCCAAGATTGTAAAGCTCGGGAGTGCCCTGCCCCGAAGCGAGCAGTTTCCAGTCTCCTTTACGCACGGCCCACTGCGGCCCGAAACGCCAGAAAAGAGCCTCATGAGGCGCCCTCCTGTTCTGCCCTGTCAAGTAAGGAATGAGATTCACTCCATCGAGCCCTGCGCCGGGCATGCCGCCGGCAACGGCTACGGCAGTGGGGTGGATGTCGATTGCGATGACAGGCTTCTCGTAGACTACACCTTTGGGCAGATGGCGCTTCCACTGGAGGAGGAAGGGAACATGAATACCGCCTTCATACACTTGGCCTTTGTAGCCGCGCAGCGGCAGATTGCTCGATGTCGTTTGCAGCGTTGGCCCCCCGTTGTCAGCCACAAAAAATACCAATGTGTCGTCTTCAATCCGGTGTTCGCGCAGCTTACTCAGAATCCGGCCGATGGCGTCGTCCATGGCCGACATCATCCCCGCATAGGTACGTCGCCTGGAGTCTGCGATCGAGGCAAAGCGGTCATGGTACTTTTGAAAAACCTCCAGGGGAGCATGGACCGCGTTAAACGGCATGTACAAGAAGAATGGCCGCGATTTGTGCTTTTCAATGAAGGCCGCCGCTTCGCGGGCAAAGGCGTCGGTGAGATAGGTGGTCTCCTCCACCGGGATTGCACCGCGCATGACGGGATTCCCCTCTCTGCCGCGATCTTTCCAATCAAGGTAGGAGTGCGCGCCGCCAGGAAACCCGAAGAACTCGTCGAAGCCTCGCCGGGTCGGCAGATAAGCAGGTCTATAGCCGAGGTGCCACTTGCCGACCATCCCTGTCGCGTAGCCGAGCGACTTCAGACGATCGGCAAGGGTAACCTCGTTCAAGGGCAACCCGAAGTCGTCACTCGCCTGGCTGGCAGGGCCCGGATTGAATTCGTGGCCGAAGCGCTGCTGATAGCGCCCTGTCAGAAGCCCTGCCCGAGTCGGGCTGCACACAGGGCACGTCACGTAGCCGTGGCTGAATCTCACGCCGGACTTGGCGATGGAGTCAATGTTCGGAGTAGGAATATCTTTGCATCCTTGTACACCGATCTCGGCGAACCCCAGATCATCGGCAACAAGCAGCACAATGTTGGGTTTGCGTGTTTGTGCCGGCAGCGCGAAGGGCGAGAGGAAGGCGGAGGCAAGGAATCTTCGTCGGCTTGACATGGATAGAAGTGTATCGCAGCGCCGGGAAGACCCCGTAGCAGTGCAAGGTAAATAGCAGCCAGGTCGCGTGTTCCAGCAAACTAGGCGAAGGCCAGGTCTCCGGTCCGCTTTGCGAGATCTTTCAGCATTCGGCGGTGGTCCAGCAGGACCTTGCGCATCGCGCCAATTCCCGCAAGATTCCGTGTTTCTCCAGGATCGCTGGCCAGGTCGAATAACTGCTCCGGATTTCGTCCGCTGTTGAAAAGGACGTATTTGTGGCGGTGGGTCCGGATCATTCGTCCTTCCCTATCCGCGCCCCCGTAGCGCAACTGGGATGAGACCATTGCCCGCCCCCCTTTCAACAGGCTCACCCCCGTGCATGACTCAGGCGTCGCAAGACCTGCCAAGTCGCATAAGGTAGGCATTAGATCCTCTAACGAAGAGAGCGCCGGGTTCAGTCTGCGGCGAGGCACACCGGGGCCAGCCAGCATCAGCGGAACCCTGGCCGATTCCTCGTAGAACGAAGCTTTCTGCGCCCACTTGTGCCCGCCCAACCCTTCGCCGTGATCGGAACAGAAGGCAATCACCGTATCGTGCATCAGACCGGATTGCTCCAATGCGTCCAACAGGCGCCCTACCTGCCGGTCGACATCCTCCACCATTCGGTAGTAATCGTACAAATAATGGCGAAATTCTTCCGTTCGCCATCCGGATGCGATCCCAACCGCCTGCGACATCAAATCGTAGCCTTGTTCCCGATGGTACTGAATTGCCTCAGGTTCGCCCGGATCGATCGCCATGTTCCTCGGCGCGGCAGGGTAGGATGCCAGTTCCGGATGTTCGCGAGTTCCTTTGTGCTGCCGTATCCAATCGCAAATATCATGCGGATTCATGAACGACGCTACCAGGAAAAACGGCGCGCTGGGCTTTCCTTGCACCCACTGCACACAGGCATCGGCCAGCGGAGAATCCATGTTTTTTCCCAACGCGCTTCCGCCGGCGATTCTCGTAAACCCAGTCATGCCATCGAAGCTCTTGGGCAGGTGCCACTTCCCACCATATGCAGTTTGGTACCCGGCTTTCGCAAATACTTCTCCCAGTGTCGGCAAACCCTGCCGGATCGGCTTTCCGTTCTCCATCACGCCCGCAGCGTGGGGCAATACGCCCGTGAATACGCTGCTACGCGACGGGGAACAGACGGGGTAGGCGCAGTACGCCCGCGTGTACCTTGTCCCCATCGCCGCAATCCGATCCATGGCCGGGGTCTTCAGCCACCGGTTTCCGGCGCACGACATCGCATCGCGGGTTTGCTGATCGGTCATGATCAGCACTATGTTCGGCCGGTTCGCGCCTCGCAAGAGCGCCGGCGCTCCCGCCGTCAGGAATCCTCTCCGCGTCATGTGCATTAGCGTTACCTCGCGAAAGTCACCCGGAAGCCCGTGGTAATGATCAGGTCATTTGTTTTCCGGCCTTGCACCGGGTTGCTTAAGTACCGGTTGGAGAAACTCAGTTGCCAGGCCAACCACCGATTCAACGAGGTCGCCTGACTCAAGTCGAAATTGACACGATATTCTCCCCGTTCCGTCAGGTTAGGGTATACCACCAGCTTCTCTCGCAGCAGAGTCCGTCCGCCGATGATCCGGTGGGTCAGGTCGTTGCCAATCACCGCTTCGCCGGAACTCCGCCGTACGCCGGTGGAAAAGAACTCTTTGTTCAGCGCG
>JAEUQG010000390.1 GCA_016789755.1 Bryobacterales bacterium | reverse complement strand
TGCTAAAAACTGCCGTGTTAGCGCTGATTGCGAGCGCCAGAGTCAGTACGGCTACGGCCGTGAAGGCGGGTTCCTTCGAAAGAATTCGTGCGCCGAACCGGATGTCTTTGAAGAACGCCTCTAGCGAATAGCCTCTTCGTGCTTGACGGCATTCTTCCTGCGTTTGCGCCATACTCCCGAACTCCTTCTGAGCGACGTTTCGAGCTTCGGCTTCGCTCATCCCTGATCTAATGTGAAGTTCGACCTGTCGCTCCATATGATGGTGCAACTCCTCATTGAGGTCGGCTTCGGCTTGTGACCGCCGTAGGTAACGAACAATGGACGCAATCCGCCGCATATCACGCTTTCTGCAAAACGAGGGTGATTGCCGAGGAGAGCCGGTCCCATTTGTCCAGCTCCTGTTGGAGGCGTTTCCTTCCAGCCTTAGTTAGCGAATAGTATTTTGCCCGGCGATTGTTTTCCGATTCACCCCACTGGGATTGAATCCAGCCCTGTTCCTCAAGCCGGTGGAGCGCGGGGTAGAGAGACCCTTGTTGGACCTGAAGGACTTCGTTCGAGAAAAGATGAATGCGCTGCGCTATCGCCCACCCATGAAGCGGGTCGTGAGCGATGCTCTTCATGATGAGTACATCCAGAGTTCCCTGGACAAGGTCGATTGGCTTTCCCATGACGGTCTACAAGAAAGTATAGCGCCGTTCTTGCAGACCGTCATAGGAAGTGTCGAATATCCCGAATCAACGAAGAGGAAGAACGCCGCGCCGCCGCACTCGCACTCACCCGTCTTCTACAAGAATTTCTTTACGGCGTCAGCCCGACCGAGCCAGACGTCTTTATCCTTATCATCTTCGTGATGTAGCCCGTAGCGGTGACCGCCGCCCTCATTCCAGCACGCCGAGCTGTACACATCGACTCGGTCGAATCTATTCGCGAGCATTAATTTTGCGTGTCGTCGACTACCACCGGTTTTCCTGACCCCTAAGCGGGGTGAAGCGCCGTTGCACAAAGGAACGTTTCTGCAACATTCAGCCAGCCCCCCGTTTCTGTGGATATTCGCATTGCACAAAGGTATTGCTTAATGTAAGCTTATGGCAATAGATTATTGCAATGCTCATCGGCTACGCCCGCGTCTCTACCAACGATCAGGAGACCGCCACGCAAGTGGCGGCTTTGAAGGCGGCGGGGTGTGAGCGGATCTATCGTGAAAAGGCTTCTGGTGGAAGATGGGACCGACCGGAACTACACAAGCTGCTCGATCAGCTCCGCAAAGGCGACGTGCTTGTCGTCTGGAAGCTCGACCGACTATCCCGTTCTCTTCGCGACGTGCTCACGATCATGGAACGGCTTGGGGAAGCCTCGGCTGGATTCCGCAGTTTGACCGAGGCGATCGACACCACAACTCCAGCCGGACGGATGATGATGCAGATGGTCGGAGCATTCGCCGAGTTCGAGCGCGCCATGCTGCGAGAACGTACCAAGGCCGGCCTGGATGCCGCCAGAGACGACGGACGGATCGGAGGCCGCCGCCCGAAACTCACCGAACAGCAACAGTCGGAGATCCGGAAGATGGTTACCAGGGGCGACAAGAGCGCTGCCGATGCCGCTCGGCTGTTCAAAGTCCATCCGGCGACCGTTTCGCGGCTACTCGCTCGGGCGAGTGTCAAGAAGGTCCGCTATGCCAAGTAATGTTGACGATCTATGCCAAACAATTCTGAAAGTGACAGAATGCGATCGCCACGGCTGGGACCACGTCCGCGGCTGCTTCGTCGACCGCCTCTCCGCCACCGGCGGCTTCCCCGCCATCGACACCGGCCTCCCTCTTCCCCGGCAATTCCCCCTCGGAGCCTTTCTCACCTACCCCATCCTCAATGGCGATCCCCGCAAAGTCGTCCTCGTCCGCGGCGCCGTCTATGTCGTCCGCGGGCAGCACTACTCCTTCTCCCCGCTTGCCTGCCCGCCCTCCCGCCACTTCATCCCCGTCCATCACTACAAATGGACTCAGGGTATCCCCGAACGCCTCGCCGCCCGCATCGTCCAACTGCGGCAGGAAGGCGCGCCTTACTGGACCGAATGCCGCCGCTTCCTCGATTGCATCCATTCCTCCGGCGGCCGCATCGACCTCTCCGGCCCCCGCCTCCTCGTCGCCCCTTGCACCCCATCTCACCGGAAATGGGACGCCCTCAAAGCCCTCATCCTCCCCTACTGTTGAACCCGGTCACACCCCGGCCCAAAACAAAAACTCCATAAAAATCCACAAATAGAATAATAATAAACGCAATTCAGGAAAACATGTGATATACTCCAGCCAGGAGAATATCTCTTTTATGTGCTCCCCCGAACAAAGCCGCGCCAACGCGCAGGCTTCCACCGGACCCCGCACCGAAGCCGGCAAAACCGCTTCTTCCCAGAACGCCCGCAAACATGGCCTCTCCGCGCGCCATGTCCCGCTCTCGCCCGAAGAGCGCCCCGTCTTCGATCGCCTCGAAGCCGGTCTCCGCGCCGAAGTCAAACCGCGCGGAACCCTCCAGGAACTCGTTTTCGCCGAGCTCGTCGTAGCCGCCTGGAAACGTCACGTCGTCGGCACGCTCCTGGCCGAAGCCGCCTCTTCCACCCGCGAACTCTTCTCCGGCGAAGTCTCCGATCGCGTCCGCAAACTCCAGCGCCACAAATGCGACCAGGACCGCGCCTTCAACCGCGCCCTGCGCCAGCTCATCCAACTCCAGACCATCGCCCGCATCCACGGCCTCACCATGCTCAAATTCGAGGACACCGTCCCCGGCTTCAACCGCGAAAATTACGAAGGCTTAGCCGACTACGCCAAGGTTACAAAACAAAGCAATCTCCTCAACCGCAACAACCAGCCAAGCACCGCCGCCCTCCGCAAAAAACTCGAAGATGAGGCGAATCGCATGGCCTCCGTCTTCTCCAATCTCTCCAATATTCCGCAAACCATGTCCCAGGGAGCACGCTAATCGAAAAAATTCATCCTCCAATCCAACTTCACCCGAAAATTCCACGCCACCCTTGCGCCCCTGCCCGGATTCCCATGCTACGGTGTGAGTAATGCGTTACACCATCCTGCTCCTCGCCCTTACCGGGGTCTTGTTGTCCCAGGAACCGCCTGCACCACAGGAACCCTCGTCCCCAACTCCTTCCGGCCCTGGCGGCGGCGCCCCCTTCTCCGGACGCCAGTCCGAGCCCGACCCCAAGCCCTACGACCGCGTCATCACCAAGGACGCCAAATCCCAACCCGGCATCTTTAAGGTCCACCAGATCCGCAACCGCTACTACTACGAGATCCCTACCCAGGAGCTCGGTAAGGAATTCCTCTGGGTCAGCCAGATCGCCCGGAACACTCTCGGCGTCGGTCAAGGCGGCCAGTCCCTCGGCAATCGCGTCGTCCGCTGGGAACTCCGCGGCAATCGCATCCTCCTCCGCCACATCAATTACGACATCGTCGCCGACAGCGCCAACCCCATCGCCAAGGCCGTTGAAGCCGCCAACACCAGCTCCATCCTCATGTCCTTCAACGTCGAAGCCTACGCCAAAGACAAGGCCCCCGTCATCGAGATCACCCGCCTCTTCACCAGCGACATCCCCGAATTCTCCGCCCGCTCCCGCCTCCGCGCACGCTCCCTCGATTCCAGCCGCACCTTCCTCGACCGCATCACTCCTTATCCCACCAACATCGAGGTCGAAGCCACCCAAACCTACACGGCTTCCTCCGATAGCAACTCCCCCTTCGGCGGCCCGCCGCAGCCCGCCCCCACCGGACGCTTCGGCAGTTCCGGCATGCAAGGCTCCAGCGCCACCGTCGTCATGCACTACAGCATGGTCAAGCTCCCCGAAAAGCCCATGATGCCTCGCCTCTTCGATCCCCGCGTCGGCTACTTCTCCATCACCCAAACCGACTTCGGCACCAACGAGCACCGCGCCGCCTCCCGCCGCTTCATCACCCGCTGGCGCCTCGAAAAGAAGGACCCCTCCGCCGCTCTCTCCGAACCCGTCAAACCCATCGTCTATTACGTCGATCCCGCCACTCCCGCCAAATGGGTCTCCGCCGTCAAAAAAGGCATCGAAGACTGGCAGCCTGCCTTTGAAGCCGCCGGCTTCAAGAACGCCATCCTCTCCCGCGAAGCGCCCAAAGACGACCCCACTTGGTCCCCCGAAGACGCGCGTTACTCCGTTGTCCGCTGGCTCCCCTCCACTGTCGAGAACGCCGTCGGCCCGCACGTCCATGACCCGCGCACCGGCGAAATCCTCGAATCCGACATCCAGATGTTCCACAACATCCTCCAGCTTCAGACCGATTGGTACTTCACCCAGGTCTCGCCCCTCGACCCGCGCGGCCGCAAGCTCCCCATGCCCGACGACCTCATGAGCGAACTCATCCGCTACGTCGTCGCCCACGAAGTCGGCCACACCCTCGGCTTCCAGCACAACATGAAGGCCAGTTCCACTTACTCCCTCACCCAGGTGCGCAATCCCGAATGGGTCAAAACCATGGGCCACACTCCCACCCTCATGGATTACTCCCGCTTCAACTACGTCGCTCAGCCCGAAGACAAAATCCCGCCCGCCGACCTCATCCCCAAAATCGGCCCCTACGACAAGTGGGCCACCATGTGGGGCTACATGCCCATCCCCGGCGCATCCACTCCCGACGGCGAGAAGAAGACCCTCGATGAGTGGGCCCGCGTGCAGGACCAGAAGCCTTACCTCCGTTTCTCCACTGCCGACACCAACGGCGCCGACCCCGGCGAAAACACCGAAGCCGTCGGCGACGCCGATGCCGTCGAAGCCACCCGCCTCGGCCTCAAGAACATTGAGCGCATCATGAGCTACGTCCTCGAAGCCGGCACCAAAGACGGCGAAGACTGGAAAGACCTCGACCGCCTCTACGGCCGCGTCATCGGCCAGTGGGGCCGCGAAATGGGCCACGTCACCGGCCTCATCGGCGGCTTCGATTCCCAGCAAAAACACGGAGGCCAACCCGGAGTCCGCTTCACTCCCGTCCCGCGCGACCGTCAGGCCGCCGCCACTCGTTTCCTCAACGAGAACGCCTTCGCCACTCCGGCCCTCTTCCTCCGCCCCGAGATCCTCCGCCGCATTGAACCCGCCGGAGCCACCACCCGCCTCAAGACCGCGCAAATGGGCATCCTCAATTCCGTGCTCAATGCCAGCCGCATGCAGCGCCTCGTCGAACAGGAAGCCCTCGACGGCCCCCAATCCTACCGCCCCATCGACTTCCTCACCGACCTGCGCAAAGGCCTCTGGAAAGAGCTCTCCTCGCCTGCCGTCAAGATCGATGCCTTCCGCCGCAACCTCCAGCGCGGCTACCTCGACACCCTCGCCGAACGCCTCAACGGCACAGCCCGCGCCAATGACGATCAACGCCCCTTCTTCCGCTCTGAACTGAAGAAGCTTTCCTCCGAGCTCACCGCCGCCATGGCCCGTTCCACAGACCCGTCCACCCGCTCTCACCTCGATGACGCCAAGGACCTGATCGCCCGTATTCTCGACCCGAAGATCCAATGGACGGCCCCCGCCGTCCCAACCAGCGGCTTCCCGCAACGCCGCGGCTGGCAGCAGGAATCCTGCTGGCCCGGCGAGTAGCGTACCATCTACCTCATGGATGGTCTCTTCCTCGGGGAGGACAACCTGCCCCGCTGCTGGTGGTGTCAATCCACCCCGGCCTACCGCCTCTATCACGACACCGAATGGGGCTTCCCCGTTCACGACGACCGCCGGCTCTTTGAGAAGCTCTGCCTCGAGGGCTTTCAATCCGGCCTCAGTTGGCTCACCATCCTCAACAAGCGCGAGGCCTTCCGCCGCGCGTTCCGCCAGTTCGATTTCGCCCAGGTCGCCGGCTTCGGCGGCAAGGATGTGGAGCGCTTGCTCCAGGATGCCTCCATCGTCCGCCACCGCGGCAAGATTGAGGCCACCATCAACAATGCCCGGCGGGCCTGCGACATGGCCTCCGAGTTCGGCGGGCTCGACGCCTATCTCTGGCGTTACCGCCCCGCCGGCCGCCCGCCGGAAATCACCAAGGAGTGGCTCATGAAGCAATCCACATCGCCTGAATCGATGGCCCTGTCGAAAGACCTCAAGAAGCGCGGCTGGCGCTTCGTCGGCCCCACCACGGTCTATGCCTTCATGCAGGCTATGGGACTCGTCAACGATCATCTCACCGGCTGCCACGTGCGGCACAAAGGAGCCCTATGAGCGCCATGCCCCTTCGCCTCGCTTCCGATGAGGTGTTCGCCCGCGTCCGCCAGTCCTTCGTTGCCGCCGGCTATGACGGGCCGGCCATCGATCGCCAACTGCACGGCGATCCCAAGCTGATGTCCGCCTTCGTCCACGGCAACATCGTCACCGGCTTCGATGCCGCGCAAACCCTCATCCGCGTCTTCTCCGGCGGCTCGGTGAGAGCCTCCGAACTGCGCATCCTCCTTGGGGCCGGCATCGTGCAGGACCTCTGCGCCCTCGATCTGCTCGAGGACAGCGGCGCGGACTTGCTGCGTCCCACCGTGCGCCTCCGTCCCATGCTCGGCCTCTACATCGCCGCCGATCTCCACACGCGGTACGAAGAGCACAACGCCGACTTCGTCTTCCCTCCCGACGGCAGCCACACTCACGAATACATCAGCCATCTTCCCGGCCGCTTTGCCGGCAGCTTCCTCGAAGCCTGCGGCGGCAGCGGAGTGGCCGCGCTCATCGCCGCCTCGCACGGCGCAACCCATGCGTCGAGCTTCGACATCTCCCCCCGCTGCACTCACTTTGCCGCTTTCAGCGCCAGGCTCAGCGGCATCGGCAACTTCACTGCCGCTACCGGCGACGGCTTCGCTCCAGCCGCGGGCCAAACCTACGACTGCATCGCCATGCATCCGCCCTACACGCCGGTATCGCACAGCGAATTCGTCTTCTCCGATGGCGGCCAGGACGGCGAACAGATCACCCGCATGCACATCGCTGGACTGCCCGCGCATCTCAATCCCGGCGGCCGCCTCTACGCCCGTGGCATGGCCACGGACCGCAAAGGGGAACCGCTCGAAGCGCGCCTGCGCAAGTGGCTGGGAGAGCACGCCGGTGAATTCGACATCGTCCTGCACTCCATGCGATACATCGCCCCCGTGCATGTCTTCCGCAACCGGCAGTGCAGCCCCGGCAGCGCTCCCCCCACGCGCGAAGAGATCGTGCAATGGCTCGACATGATCGACGCCCTCCGCATCGAGCGCTTCCTCGTCTGCGCTTTCATCATCCAGCGCCACGACGCGCCTCGCCAGCCCTTCACCGTGCGCCGTCAGAGGAACGAGTTCACCAGCCCTCTGGACCTCACCCGCATGCTCGACTGGCACACCCTCATGGCCACAGGCAAGGCTGCGGACATCGTGCTTCGCTCCCGGCTGCACAACAGCGGCGCGGTCCTCACCGTCCGCAACCGCATCGAGGACGGCGAATGGGCCACCGAGTCGCAAAGCCTCGGCGTCGCCCGTCCCTACCCCATCGATTCCGAGGTGGGCGACCTGGCCGCCTACATCGTCCCTCGCCTCGACGGACGCACCGGCCTGGAGATCGCCCAGGAACTCGGCATCGGCGACACCACATCCTTCGGAGCGCACCTCGCCGAACTGGCCGGACTCGGCTTCCTGCGGGTGGAGCAATAGCCATGTGGCGCATCGCTGCCTTGTTCGCCGCCGCCACGCTGCAAGCCGCGCCGGGCGGGCGTTATCTCGAGATGAACTTCCCGCCCACGCGGAACCCCGGCAGGTTGCCGATCTCCTCCAAGTACACCCTCTGGGTGCCGGACACACCCAAACCGCTGCGCGCCTTGATCGTGCATCAGCACGGCTGCGGAGCGCCCGCGGCCCGCGGCGGCGCCACGGCCGCGTACGACCTTCACTGGCAGGCGCTCGCCGCCCAGCATGACGCGGCCTTGATGGCGCCGTCCTACGGCCAGATAGAAGATAGCCGCTGCCGCGAATGGTCCGACCCGCGCAACGGATCGGAGCAAACCTTCCTCGCCGCCATCCGCGACTTCGCCGGCCACCTGCGCCGCCCCGAACTGCTCGATGTGCCCTGGGTCTTGTGGGGCCACTCCGGCGGCGGCACCTGGGTCGGCATCATGACCCTCCTCCACCCCAAGCAGGTGGCCGCCGTCTGGTACCGCTCCGGCGCTCCCGTGGCCGAAACGGAAATCCCCGAAGATGTTTTTTCCATCCCCGCCATGACCAACGCCGGAGTGAAAGAGAAAGAGGGCCGTTTCCAGGCAGCCTGGGACAACTCCGTCATCTGGTTTGAGCGGCTGCGGGCCGGTGGCGCGCCCATCGGCTTCGCTCCCGATCCGCGCTCCTCGCATGAGTGCGCCGACTCGCGCTACCTCGCCATCCTCTTCTTCGACGCCGTGCTTGCCGGCCGCTACGGCAAGGGCGTGACAAGGAAACTGGACCCGCTGAAGGAGTCCGTGTGGCTCCCCGATGAGCGCGTGGCGAAGGCTTGGGAGGAATACATCAAGACAGGCGCTGTCTCCGACACAACGCCGCCGCCGGCCCCTTCGATCGTCACCGCAACCCGTGCCGCCTCGGGCGCCATCGAGCTATCCTGGCGCGCCGCCGCCGACATGGAAAGCGGCATCCGCTGCTTCCTCATCCTCCGCGACGGCGTGCGCATCGCCCAAGTCCCCGAAGAACCCAAGGGCCGCTTCGGCCGCCCCCTGTTTCAATCCATGTCCTATCACGACACGCCGGAGCAGCCCATCCCCAACATGCACTACACCGATCCGGCGCCCGGCAGTCACACCTACAGCATCGTCACCGTCAACAGCGTGGGCTTGGAGTCAAAGCCCTCGAAGTCCGTGCGGGCCGTTATAGAATAGGGAGCAACCGGCATGCGTTTTCTGGGCTCCATCTCCGTATTTCTATGGGTGCTGTCCGCTTCGGCGGCGCAGGCTCCCGCCAATCCCACGGCGGCCTTCCGCCAGTACTGCTTCGGCTGTCATGCCAAGACCGCGGCAGGCGGCATCAATCTCGAACAGCTCACCGCCGGGGCCTCTGTCGGCGAGCACTTCCAGCAATGGCAGAAGGTGGCCTCGGCGCTGGAACAGAAGCGCATGCCTCCGGCCAAAATGCCGCAACTGAGCGATGCCCAACGCACGGCCGCCATCACTTGGATCCGCTCCAGCATTCAGGACCATGCGCGCCGCACCGCCGGCGATCCGGGCCGCGTTACCATGCGGCGTCTCACCAGCGGCGAGTACGCCTACACCGTGCGCGACCTCACCGGGCTCGACTACAAGCTCGACCGCGACTTCGTCAGCGACTCGGTCGGTGGCGAAGGCTTCACCAACTTCGGCGACGTGCAGTTCCTCGACGATGCCAACCTCGAGCGCTACCTTGCCGCGGCCAAGAGCATCGCCTCGCACGCTGTCGTCGGCGCCGGTCCGCTGCGCTTCTACGACGACCCCGGCAAGAGCGGCATGGAACTTTCCGCCATCCACCGCATTCAAGAGATCTACACCGCCAACGGCTTTCGTGCGGCGGCGGGTGAAGGCGCCAAGCCCTACGGCCTGGAGCGCTATGCGCGGGCCTTCCACGGCGCCTGGCGCTATCAGCACCGCGCCGCTCTCGGCGACGCCAAAGCAACGCTCGCTTCCATCGCCAAGTCGGAAGACATCAGCCTCCGCTTCCTGGAACATATCCGCAGCGTGCTCGATCAGCCCGCGCCCACCTATCCGATGTCGGAGGTAGTGGCCCGCTTCCGCAAGTTCCCCGCACCCGGCTCACCCGATGCCGCCAATGCCGCGCGCAAGGCCAGTGAGCAGTTGCAGAAGTTCCTCATCGACTGGCCGCGCATGCTGTTTGCCGCGGGCGAACTGGCGGCGGGCGGGCAAGGCGATGAACGCGCGCTGGTGCTGACCGAAGCATCGGTGGAAGCCAAGCCGAAGAACCGCTACCGCTTCTTCCTCTTCCAGCGCGGGCGCACGGGCGAACAGAAGCCGCCGCGCATCGTGCTGATGATGGTCAACGT
>JAEUQG010000374.1 GCA_016789755.1 Bryobacterales bacterium | reverse complement strand
CTTGCCGGTTTTCGCTTCGCATCGGCCTCTACCACCACGCCGGCAATTGTTTCCTCCAGATCCGCGTAGTAGCGCAACGCCGCATCGAACTTCCCTTTACCCCGTCCTTCTCTCTCGGTTAACTCCAACACCGGCCCGTGATGTGTGTGCGATCCGCCGACAAAGGAATGTTCGATGCCCGTCTCCTGCTTGATGCGCGCGCGAATCCTCTCAAGAGACCTCTCGCCCGGTGAACGGCCGAGGTCAAGCCCTACAATCGCCATCTTCGTGCCGGCTACGTTCAGCACGACCGCATCGGCGAACAGCGGATCGAGCGTCCCTTCGGAGAGCTTGTCGTGCCGGTCCCCGTACCCCCACATCGGCACCGGTTTCCTCGGAGTGACATCGCGACGGGCGGCCCCCGCCTCCACCCCTTGTGCCCACGCGCAATAGGAGGCCATCAGCAACGCCATCAGCCATCTTTGGGTTGGATTCTTCATTCTCAGCCAATCTTAGCGCCCACCGGTTCATAGTGCTCATAGTGCTCATGGGGCGGGCGGCGCGGGCGGCGAGGTTGGGTGTTCTGGGAGCGAGAACGGGCGTATACTGGGCGCGGAGGTTTTGCGAATGAAGGCTCGGCGGAAGTTTCTGACGGCGGCGCTGGCGACGGCGGCAATGCCTTGCGATGCGGAAGCGGAGGCGCTGGCGGCGCAGGCGGAGGTGGGCGGAGCGGCGGGGGAGGCTCAGGCGGGGACGCTGCCGACTATTGCAGTGGGGAAGTTCCGGGTGTCGCGGTTGATCATCGGAGGGAATCCGCTGCATGGGTACTCGCATTTCAATTCGCTGTACAGCAAGCACATGGTGGAGTGGGCGGACCGGGAGCGGGTGGCGGGGATTCTGGCCAGTTGCGAACGGCAGGGGATTAACACGTGGCAGTTCTCGCATCATGAGCGGGGGATGGGGGATTTGGCGAGGTATCGGGAAAAGGGCGGGAAAATCCAGTTTATTTTGCTGAGCCATGCGGAGATTGAGAACGATCACCGGCTGATTAAGGATGTGGCGAAGCTGAACCCGGTGGCGATTGTGCATCATGGCGGGTCGGCGGAGAGGAAGAGGCGGGCGGGGCAATCGGGGAAGATACGGGACTTTTTGAAGGCGGTGCGCGATGCGGGGGTGATGGCGGGGTTGTCGACGCACGATCCGGAGTTTTTGCGGGAGGCCGAGGAGCAGAAGTGGGAAACCGATTTGTATATGACGGCGCTGTATTATTTGACGCGGCCGTCGGAGGAGTTTAAGAAGATTCTGGGGACGAAGCCGCTGGGGGAGATTTATCTGCCGGAGGACCCGCCGAAGATGCTGGCGGCGATGCGGCAGACTCCGAAGACTTGTCTGGCGTATAAGGTGCTGGCGGCCGGGAGGCTGACGGACCGGGCAGCGGATGTGGAAAATGCGTTCCGCGGAGCGCTGAATGGGATGAAGTCGAGCGATGGGATGATAATCGGGATGTATCCGCGGTATCAGGATCAGGTGGGGGAGAATGCGGGGCTGGTGCGGCGGATTTTGCGGGTGTGAGGGGCGTTTGGGACCGGGCCACGGATGAATGGATAAACGCGGATTACGCGTTGGGTATCATGTCTACGGCGATTTCTTCGAGGATTAGGTCCAGGATCCGAACACGACCGGCGACCCGCGGTGGCACATGAATTTCGAGGTGGATTCGGGGACATTCACGGGCTGCGGTACCATCGGATGGTGAAGATGAAAGCCTATTCGATTGCGGGATTGTTGGGGCTGTGCGCGGTGGGCGCGGCGGCGCCGGGGGTAACGCTGCAACACGTGCGAGGTGGGGTTTATCTAGCGGTGGATACGTTCTATGTGCAGGAGAATTCGGTGGTGTATGTGGGGCCGAAACACGTGACGGTGGTGGGAGCGACATGGACTCCGGAGACGGCGAAACTGCTGGTGAGCGAGATCCGGAAGGTGACGTCGAAACCGGTGGGGGAGGTGATTGTGCCGGACTATCATGCGGACCGGTCGGGAGGGAGTCCGTATTTCCGGTCGATTGGCGCGAAGGTGGTTTCGCGTCGGCAGACGGTGGAGTTGTTGCGGGAGCGATGGGCAGAACACATGAAGGAGTTGCAGAAGGCGTACGTGGGATACCCGGCGATTCCGCTGACGTTGCCTGATATTGTGCATGAAGGCGATTTCGAATTGCAGGGGGGCAAGGTGCGGGCGATTTACACCGGGCCGGCGCATACCCCGGACGGGGTGTTCGTTTTTTTTCCGGAAGAGCGGATTTTGTATGGGAACTGCATTTTGAAAGAACGGCTGGGAAATCTGGATTCGGCGGATGTTGCGGAGTATCCGAAGACGCTGGAGAAGCTGAAGGCGAAGAAGCTGGGGTACACGACGATCATTGCGGGGCACTTCACGCCGCTGCACGGTCCAGACCTGGTGGAGAAATTCTTGCAGATGCTGGAAGCGCACGGGCGGCCGGGGCAATAGCTGCCCGTGCGCTGAAGGCGGTACGGTCAGAACTGCAGCCGGAGAGTGTATTGCATCTCGCGGCCGCGGTTGGTGACGGCCTGTGCGGTGGAGCGTCCGAAGAGCTGGTTGCCGGGCGTGGTGTTGGGATTGGCCCACATGAGGGAGTTGGTTAGGTTATAAGCCTCGAAGCGGAATTCGAGTTTATAGGACTCCTTGATGGGGAATGTTTTGGATACGGTGCCGTCGGTGTTCCAGAAGATTGGTCCGGTGATGCCGGAATACTGGAATTCATTGGTGCGCGGGGTGAAGGCCGGCAGGACGCGGAAGGCGTCGGTGTTGAACCACTTTGCCGGTCCGGGGTTGTCGATGCGGGGATCGCCCACAACCTCGGCTGCGGGGAAGCGGATGAACTCGCCTGAGCGGTAGGTGTAGATGCCGCTGATCTGCCATCCGCCGGCAAAGGCGTTGAGGACGGGATGCATGGTGGCGCCGAATTTACGGCCGCGTCCGACGGGGAAGTCGTAAGTGCCGGCGAGGGTGGCGCGATGGCGTGCATTGTTGGAGCCGAGCCAGAAGACCTGGTTGGCGTATTGGGTGATGTCGTTGAAGTAGGCTTCGTTGCGTTCCTGATTGTAGTTATAGGCAAAGAGCACGCTGGCGCCGGCGGCGTAGGTGCGCTGGACACGCAATTGCAAGGCCTGGTAGCGCGATCGCCAACTGGTGGTGTGGTTCATCGTGAGCGCTCCGTAGTGAGGGTAAGGACGGAGCAAGCTGCCGCGGGTGACGGTGGGCTGGTTGCGCTGGACGCCGGGGAACAACTGCGGCGTGAGGTAGTTGTAGAACGGGTTGGGGATGTTCTGGGACAACTGCGCCTTGTAGGTGTAGCCGAGGTTAGGATCGGCCTGATTCATGGCCATGTCGAAGGGGACATCGCGGCCGAAGTTCATGAACCAGGTAGTGTCCACTTTGAACTGGCCGGGGATTTCGCGCATGAGGGTGAAGTTAATACGGTCGTTGACCTGCGCGCGGTAGGCCTGGCTGGCCCAGTTGGCGGGGTTGCCGACGTTGGTGTAGGCGCCGAGACTCCTGCCGATGGGGAGTTGGAGAGGATTCGAGCTGGCCGGGAACGGATTGGAGAGAACAGCCTGGGGACGGCCTTCGACGAAGGGGAGTGGCGTGGAGACCTGACTGAAGCCGGTGCACCAGGTGCAAGCGGCGAGGGTATTGGCTCCGCTGGCTGCGCCTCCGCCGATGACGGGCACGGCGTATCGGGCGAAGCCGACGTTGATGGCGGACTTGTCGTTGACGCGGATGGCCACGCCTGCGCGCGGGAGGAAGAGATTCTTCTGAGTGGTCCAGGCCTTGCGGTTGTTGCTGTCGGTGAATTCCCAGGCTCCGTTGAACTTCGGTGTGGAGAGGGCGAGGAGGTCGGCGGGGATCACGGGAGGGGTGCGCTGCATCGCCTCATTGGGTCTGGAGAGATCGAGTTGACGGGAGAAGATGTCGTTGTCGTCGTAGGGGCCAGACTCCCATTCATAGCGTAGACCGAGATTGAGCGTGACGCGGCGGCTGATCTTCCAATCGTCGTGGAAGAATGTGCCGAGGAAGGGCACGCGCATCGTTTGGAAGGGGAAGCCGCGGGCAGCGGAACGGTTGTCGATGACGCCGAGGAGGAAGGATGCGTGGGCATCTCCAGAGAGCGCGGTATTGGGGGAGAGGTAGGTGCTGGCCGTCTGATCGGGATAGAAGTTCCAGTTCATGAGGTTGGGGAAGATACCGATGCCGACGTGGTAGCGGTATTCAGCGCCGATCTTGAAATAATGCGATCCGCGCTGTTGGGACACCTTGCCGCTGAAGGCGTAGTGGTGAGGGTGTTGAAACCAATAGCTGCCCTTGCCGTAAGAGGAGGCGGTCTGACCGTTGATGATCACGTTGGGGTAGTAGACGAGCGGCATCTCTTTGACGTAGGGGGAATACCAGGGATTGTTGGGCCAGAATTCGGCTAGGCCCTTTTCGCCGACGGCGTAATCGGGAGCGGAGTAGTCGTCTTCGAGCATGGCGTAGCTGCCGCGCAGGTTGATCACCGTCGTGGGGGACATAGTGTAGACCAGGTCGCCGGCAACGTTGCGCGAGTTCATGATGCCGCCGTTGTCGTTGGGCATGGCGCGGGAGTTGTTGGGGGTGTAGTTGCCCTGATCGAGTGTGGTGCGGAACTGGGAATAGCGTCCGAAGACCTTGAGTTTGTCGTTGATGTTCCAGTCGGTCTTGTCGGAGAAGTTGGCGTTTTTCATGGGCCAGGGATAGGATTTTCGGAAGTTGTTGGAACCGGAGAGATCGTCGCCGGGGTTATTGGGTCCCCAAAAGTCGGCCATAATGCGGCGGGCGGTGGAATCGATTCGAGCCTGTGGGATGATGTTGCCGGCGAAGGGCTGGCGGGTGGCGGTGTTGGAGGCCACGTTGAGGACGGTGGTGGTGGGATCGTAAATGGTGCGCAGAGTGCCGGAGCGGGTAAGGGAGCGGGAGAAATCGCCGGTGCGCTCGAGGTCTGTGGGCATGGTGCGCACGGCGTCGCGGGGTTCTTTGGTGCGCCAACCTTCGTAAGTGAAAAAGGTGAACAGCTTGTTTTTCCTGACGGGTCCACCAATGGTGCCACCCCAGATATGATTGCGGACGAAGTTGGGGGCGCGGGGGATGGCGGTGGGATTGACGACGGCGTTCAAGGCGGGGTTGCGGCCGAAGTAGTAGCCGGTTCCGTGAATTTCGTTAGTGCCGGATTTCATGGACACGGACATGGTCCCGCCGGCGGAGTGGCCGAATTCGGCATCGACGGAATTCTGCTGGATGGAGAATTCCTGGACGGCATCCATGGGGGGCGCGTAGGAACCTTTGGGTCCGATCTGGAGGGGTGCGCCGTCGAGGAGGAGGTCGTTTTTGGTAGTGGTATTCCCTCCGACGTCCATTTGCGAAGACGACCACATGAAGAAGGGATTTTTTTCGGCGGTGTAGCGGCTGACGACGGCGGGGTCGAGCAAGGCGAGGGTAAAGGGGTTTCTGGCTTTGACGGGGAGATCCATGAGCATTTTGCGGTCGATGGTGAGTTCGCGCGTGGTGGTATTGAATTGGAGGGCGACAGCTTGCGAGGTGACGGTGACGGTTTCAACGACGGCGCCGGGCTTCAACTGGAAGTTGACGGTGATATCGGCGCGGGTTTGGACGAGGACGCCTTCCTGCTGCTGGCGGGAGAAGCCGGGGAATTCGGCGGAAACGGTATAGCTGCCGGGTTCGACGTTATCGAAGAGGTAGGCGCCGTTGGTACCCGAGTCGCGGGTAGCGGCGATGCCTGTGTTGATGTTGCGAATGGAGACCTTCGCACCGGCGACGGCGCCTTCGGATGTGTCGGTGACGATGCCTTGGATCTTTCCGCGGTAATCCTGCGCCCAGGCGCAAAAAGCGAAAAAGAAAAGGGTGAACAGCTTCTTATTCATGCGGACCCTCCTTGCGAGCGATACCTGCAACCGAGCTGGTTCGCAACAGTCTACATGGTTTCGTTGCGGGCAACAAGGGCGGGTTATACGGTGTGTCGCTAGTATGTGATCTGTCCGGTCCAATTCACACATGATCTGTCCGCTTTGAAAGAAGCGGCTGGGAAACTGGAGGTTGAACGACCTACAGCGTTACCCAGCCGCGGAAGTGGAGCGGATGATGAAACTACAAGATGT
>JAEUQG010000366.1 GCA_016789755.1 Bryobacterales bacterium | reverse complement strand
CTGCGATCTGGCGAAGGTTGGTGTTGCACTGGCTGCGATTGGCGGCCTCACGGACCTTCTGCACGGCGGGCAGAAGCAAGCCAATCAGAATGGCAATGATCGCGATAACGACCAAAAGTTCAATCAGTGTGAAACCGCTATTTTTGTTGTTCCGTTTCATCGTTTCAGCTCCTCTAGTGTTTCCCAGTATTTTTCGGAGCCTCTGTCGTGCTCCTCAACAGGTAACGGGCAAACGTGCGGAGGAACCCATCACCCGGGGGCAAAAAAGGTACTAGCGGAGAGCGGGAGTATAATTGGCCTAGCAAGGATCTCCCCGATTGCTTTCGGTTATCGTCATCGCCGCAGACGAAGAACGGCTCCTGGCCATCCAGAGTCTGGTGCGCGGATCGGGACGGACGCGGATGTTGCGGTCCTATAATCGTTATCCCGATGCCCCGGCAACGATCCGATTAGTGAGGGCGGTGAACCCCGAGGTGGTGATCCTCGACTACCAGCAGCGGGCCGCGGCGGGGGAGTTGGCACGGCAGATCTACCGCATTTCTCCGCGCACGGCGATCCTTGCCT
The DNA here is from genome assembly GCA_016789755.1 of Bryobacterales bacterium. GTDB lineage: Bacteria > Acidobacteriota > Terriglobia > Bryobacterales > Bryobacteraceae > CADEFT01. The sequence goes on along the minus strand of JAEUQG010000366.1, from coordinate 9,104 downwards.
TCGGGGCGGGGATGAGAGAGTTTCCCGAGCCGTTTGCCACGGGGGTGGTGCAGGTATTCGCAGATCTGCCTGAGGAATCGGATCTGGATGCGGCGCTGCAATCGGCGGTGCACGCAGCATCCGGAGCGGTGGTGGACAATCTGTACACGTTTCTGCCGGCGAAGGCGGGAAGCGGGACGAGCACGGTGTTGCTGGCGACGGCCACGGCGCTGGCCGGCCCTTTGCAGAAGCGTGTACTGGTGATTGAATCGGATTTGCGCTCCGGGGTGTTGTCATTCGTGCTGAACCAATATCCGCTGCAATCGGTGCGCGACCTGTTGGAGCACAAACTGCCGCTGGATGAGCCGAGTTTTCAGCGGTACGTGACACGCTGCCACGGGATCGATTTTCTTTTTTCCGACCGCAGTCCGGTGGCGATGCGGCCGGCCTGGGACGATTACTTCGCGCTGCTGGAGTTCGCCAAGGGGAGGTACGATTTCCTGCTTGCGGATATGCCGGAAGTGATCAATGCGGCCACGTCGGAACTGGTGCGCCGGGCGCGGGCAGTGTTTCTGGTAGGTACGCAAGAGATACCGGCGATCAAACTGGCCCACGCGCGGGTGAAGGAATTGAGCTACTGGCGGGCGGAAGCGAACCGTTGCGCGCTGGTGGTGAATCGCTGGCAGCGGCAAGAGTTGGGCATCCCGCAGATGGAAGCGTTGCTGGAAAGGCCCGTGGCATGGACCTTCCCGAACGACGGCGCCGCGGTGAGCAAATCCGTAAACAAGGCCGAGCCGGTAGGGTTCGATTCGCGGCTGGGACAATGCGCGATACAGTTCGGGCGCGCGCTGATGCAGCCGGCCGCGGAACTGCCGGTGGAGGCGAATGCCAACCCGTGCTTCTGGGATACGCTGCGCCAGGAAGCTTATTCTCGCTGAGGGCATGGTGGCTTGTGTATCCTGAAGCCCATGGAGTCCTCCAAGCGGTTCGATGCGCGTGCGGCACGCCCTATTCAGAGGGATAGTTTCATTGAAGAGTGGCCAGAAACCGGATTGCGCCTGTTTCCAGGACCGGGCGACCCAGCGCCGGGCATCGTGGTGCGCGACGGCCGCATTGTGGAATTGGACGGGAAGCCGGAAAGCCGGTTCGACATGCTGGACCGGTTCATCGCTCTGCGGGCCATCGATCCGGCAATCGCGATGGAGGCGATGGCGCTGCCCGCGCTGGCGATTGCGCGCATGCTGGTGGACATCCATGTCCGGCGGGATGAGGTGATCCACCTCTTTCGCGGGCTGACACCGGCGCGCATCGTGGAGATTGTGGCGCTGCTGAACGCGGTCGAAATGATGATGGCGCTGCAGAAGATGCGGGCGAGGCGGCAGCCGTTCAATCAGGCGCACGTAACGAACCGGAAGGAGAATCCGGCGCTGCTTGCCGCCGATGCGGCGGAAGCCGTGGAGCGCGGATTCGCCGAGTTGGAAACCACGGTGGGAGTGGCGCGCTATGCGCCGTTGAATGCGCTGGCGATTCTCATCGGTTCGCAGACCGGGCGCGGTTCGGCCTTGACGCAATGCGCAGTAGAAGAGGCATTGAGCCTGAAACTGGCGCTGGCCGGGCTCACCACGTATGCCGAGACTCTATCGGTTTACGGCACGGAACAGGCGTTTCGCGATGGCGACGACACGCCGTGGTCGAAGTCCTTCCTGGCGGCGGCGTATGCGTCGCGCGGGATCAAAGTGCGATTCACGTCGGGAACGGGATCGGAAGCGCTAATGGGGCATTCGGAAGGCAAATCGATGTTGTATCTGGAGGCGCGCTGCCTGATGGCGATTCGCGGGGGAGGCTCGCAAGGGGTGCAGAACGGGTCCATCAGTTGCATCGCGCTGCCGGAATCGTTGCCGGACGGAGTGCGCGGGGTGCTGGCGGAGAATCTCATCGCGAGTCTGCTGGACTTGGAACTGGCCTCGGGCAACGACGCGATGGCCTCGCATTCGGAAATCCGAAAGAGCGCGAAATTGATGCTGCAATTTCTTCCGGGGACGGATTTCATTCATTCCGGGTACAGTTCCATGCCGCGGGAGGACAATCTGTTTGGAGGCGGCAACTTCGACACGCTGGATATCGACGACTACAACGTGCTGCAGCGCGACATGCGCGTCGATGGCGGAGTGCGTCCAGCCGGGAGGGAAGAGATCCTGGCGGTGCGGCGGCGTGCGGGGGAAGCAGTGCAAGCGGTATTCCGTGAATTGGGTTTTCCTGAGATCAGCGACGGCGAGGTGGATGCCGCTGTGGCTGCCCTTTCGAGCGCGGACATGCTGGCGAGGGATGTCGTGGGAGATCTGGCGGCGGCAGAGCGCTTTCTGGGTGGAGGCGGCAACGCGATCGACGTGATCCGGGCGCTGGCGAAATCGGGATTTGCCGATATCGCCGAGAAAATACTGGCGGTGCAGAAGCTCCGCGTTTCCGGGGATTTTCTGCAAACCTCCGCCGTCGTCTTGCCGGGAGCAAAGGTAGTGAGCGCCATCAACGACCCGAACGATTATGAGGGACCGGGGAGCGGCTACCGGCTGGAAGGGGAGCGGTGGGAGGAGATTTGCGCGATCCCGCAAGCGCCCGATCCGCGGACGATCGGCGTGGGTGGAGGCGTCGATGCGCCGGTGCTGGCGCCGGCCGGCGAGGCTGGCGTCTCACAGGAGGCCGCCGATGTGGTCATCGCCGTCGGCCCCGCCTTCGGCACCGCGCTGCAAGCCACCATTCTCGGGCTGAGCCACCGCGAGGTGCTGGCGGAACTGAAGAGCGGCATCGAGGCGGAGGGAATGCGGCCACGCATCGTGAAGGTCCGCGCCAGTTCCGACTGTGGGTTTATCGGATATTCCGGCGCGTTGCTGAGCGGATCGTCCATCGCCATCGGCATCCAGAGCAAAGGGACCACTGTGATCACAAGGCGCGGCCTGCCTCCGCTGAACAACCTGGAACTGTTCCCGCAGGCGCCGAACCTGACGCTGGAATCGTATCGAGCCATCGGCCGCAACGCCGCGCGTTACGCCAAAGGGGAGCCGGTGCTCCCGGTCCCGGCGCAGATCGACAATATGGCGCGCCTGCGCTACATCGTGCCAACGACGATCCTTCACTTGAAGGAAACGGCGGAGGTAGTGTCCGGCGGCGCGGCGCTGGAAATGGAGGTGAACTCATGAGCCAATATCCACTTTCCGAGAAATGTCCGGGCGATTTGCGTACCCCGTCTGGAAGGCAGTTTGCATCGATCACGCTGGAGGCGGTGGTGAGCGGCGAGGTGACGATGGACGATCTGCGGATCACGCCGGAATCGCTGCGCCGGCAAGCAGGGATCGCCGCGGATGCGGGACGCCGGCAGCTTGCAGACAATCTGCTGCGGGCAGCGGAGTTGGCTTCGGTCCCTGAGGATTTCATCCTTGCGGTGTACGAGGCGTTGCGGCCGGGGCGCACGGCACGTGAGCGGCTGCTGGAGGTGGCGGAGGAACTGGAGCGGAAGTACAATGCCCCGTTGTGCGCCGCGCTGGTGCGCGAAGCGGGCGGATCTTGACAAACATGTCCGATTAGGGGTACATAGTAACATGCGGCGTTTCGCCACATTCTGGGCCTTGGCCGGGTCCTTCTTCATGCTGTGCCTGCTGGCGGGCACCTGCGAATGGAGCAAGGAATCGGAGAAGGCGCTGCGCAACCAGCGTTCGCGCTCCACACGCACGACGCGGCTGGATACCGACCACGATGCCTACGATCATGCGGGCGATCTGCTCTCCGGTTCGCATGCGTCGAATCTGAGCTCGCAGGTAAATCCGCAGCCACACGGGGCTTTTCCGGCAGCGGCGAAAGTTTCCCTGCTTCCCGATTTCGAGATTGGGACACCGGTGGTTTGCTTCGATTCGCGGGCGGCCGACTGCTTCCGGGGCAATCGCCTTTCCGGCCGGGCTCCCCCTTCGTTTCTTCTCTAGAACCATCCACAATCCAGTTGGCTGATTTGTATTTCCGAGGAGAAATCTGTGAAGAAGCTTGTATCCGGATACGAAAAATTCCGCGCGGATGTATTTCCCGCCAAACAGAAGACCTTTGAAAGCCTTGCCGGAGAACAACATCCGCGGGCGCTGTTCATCACGTGCGCGGACTCACGCATCCTGCCGGAGATGATCATGCAATCCGACCCCGGCGAACTCTTCATCCAGCGCAACGCCGGGAACATCGTGCCTCCTTACGGCGAGCGCATGGGAGGCGTGTCGGCAACGATCGAGTATGGGGTGCTGGCTCTCAATGTGCGGCATATTGTCGTCTGCGGGCACTCCGATTGCGGCGCTATGCGAGGAGTGCTGCATCCGGAGCAGGTGGCGAAGATGCCAACGGTAGCGTCCTGGCTGATGCACGGAGAACTGGCGCGCCGCATCGTGGAGGACAACTACGGAGAGTTGGCCGAGGAAGAGAAGCTCAACGCCCTGATTCATGAAAACGTGCTGGCGCAACTCGATCACCTGCGCACGCATCCGGCGGTGGCGTCGCGCCTCAAATCCGGGGATTTGCAGTTGCATGGCTGGGTGTACGAAATTCACACCGGTGCAATCGAAGCTTACGAAGCGGAGACGGAGAGCTTCGTGCCGCTGCACGCGGACCACATCCCGTTGGCGATCCGGCCGGCGCGGACGCGTCTGGCCGCCACAGCCATCTAGCGCTGAGCCAACAGGCTCTGAACGCTGATGGCTACCAGCGCCACGGTGAGCCCACTCATCACGATGACCGCGCCCCATGCAGTGACATTGTAGAGGGAAGAGTTGCACCATTCTTTCATCAGGCGCTGCTTGTTCACGAGCAGGGTCATGTAGGCGAGCACGAGGGGGAGCACGGCGCCGTTGAGGATCTGGCTCCAGAGGATCAACTTGACAAGGGGCACGTCCGGGAGCAGGACGGCAGCGGCACCGGCGAGCAGCAGGAATCCGAAGAGGCCGTAGAAAATGGGGGCCTCTTTGTAGGTCTTGTTGATGCCGGATTCGAAGCCCAAGCCCTCGCACACCGTGTAGGCCGTGGAGAGCGGCAGGATGCAGGCGGCAAAGAGCGAGGCATTGAACAGGCCGGCGCCGAACAGAATGAAGGCGTAATCTCCGAACGGTTTGAGGGCCTTGGCGGCATCGGTGGCGTCTTTGATGTCGCGGGGGGCGACGCTCCAGATCGCGCCCGCGCAGGCGACGATGATGAAGAATGCGATCACCGTCATCACGACGCATCCGACAATGACTTCGATTCGCGATTCGGCGTATTCCTTGGCGGAGATGCCTTTTTCGACGACGGCTGCTTGCAGGAAGAACTGCATCCACGGAGCGACAGACGTGCCCACCATGCCGATGACCATGGCCAGATAGTCGGCCTCCAACAAGAGCACCGGCTTTACGCTGTAAATGGCCGCCGATTTCCAATCGGGGCGCACCAGCAATCCCGACACGATGTAGCATACGTAGAGCGAACAGGCGAAGAGAAAAATCTTCTCCACCCGCTGATAGGAACTGCGTGTGATGAGGATCCAAACCACGGCGACGGCCAGCGGTACGGAGAGATAGCGCGTGATGCCGAAGAGCTCCAGGGAACTGGCCACTCCGGCGAGATTCGCCATGACGTTGGTGAGGTTGGCCAGCAGCAGGGTGATCATGAGGAAGAACGTGGTGCGCAGTCCGAATTCTTCGCGGATCAGGTCGGATAATCCCTTGCCGGTGACGGCGCCCATGCGGGAGCACATTTCCTGAGTCACGATCAGCAGCAATGTGATGGGAAGCAGTGTCCAAAGGGGCAGGTAGCCATACTTGGCGCCGGCTTGCGAATAGGTGAAGATTCCGCCGGCGTCGTTGTCGACAACGGCGGTAATGAAGCCCGGCCCGATGACCGAGAAGAACACCAGCCAGTGATATTTGAATTTCCGCCACATGACGCCCGCGCTACCTCTTCTTCCTGAGCAGGGAAATCACGTCGTCGGCCGTGATGACGCCCAGAATACGCCGGTCCTCGTCGACGACGGGCAGGCAGAGCAGGTTGTACCGGTCGAACATTTCCACCACTTTCTGTTCTCCCGCGGCCACGCCCACATGCACCGCCGGTTCGCGGTCGAGGTCGAGCAGGCGGGCGGAGGGCTCGGCCAGCAGCAGCTTGGTGACGGGGATCTGAGAGGCAAGGCTCCCGCCCGATTCGGTGGCGAAGACGGCGGGCAGCATTTCGGCCGTTTCGCTGGAGGCGCGCAGCAACTCACGGGCGTCGGCGACAGTACCGTTGAGATCGAGGGAGACGTAATCGACGTTCATCAACCCGCCGGCGGTGTGTTCGTCGTATTCGAGCAGTTCTTCCACATCCTCCTTCGTTTCGACATCCATCTCTTCGAGGATTTCGCCGGAGCGCTCTTCTTCCAGTTCCTGAAGCACGTCGGCGGCCTCGTCGGGGGCCATTTCCTCAAGGATTTTCGCAGCCTGGTCGGTTTCCAGATTCTCCAGGATGCTGACCTGGATATCGTGCTCGACTTCGGAGAGGGTCTCCGCGGCGGCTTCACTGTCCATCGAAGTGAGCACCGCCTCGCGTTCTTCCGGGCCGAGTTCTTCGACAATATCGGCAAGATCGGCGGGATGCATCTGTTCGAGTTGCGTGGGCGTGATGTTCAGGCGCAGGCGGCGCATGGGGTCGGGCTCGATGATGTTGCAGGTTTCCCAGGCAATGGAATTGGGTGCAATGGGCGCCTGCAGGCGGCGAATCCAGCGCGGCGGAAACACGCCTTGCAACAGGCGGCGGAGCACGCTGCGCAGCCCCACATCGACTTCGACGACGGCCAATTCGGCGCCATCGTCCTTGGCACGGATCTCGAAGGTAACGTCTGTGACGCGCACGACCTTGCGCCCGCGGGCGTCAATGATCTGTTGATCGAGCAGATCGCGGACGAGGCGCAACATGTACTCATCGGAATGGTAGGGGGTGACGCGTTCATCCTTGAGGCGAATGCCGTCCATGGTGATGGATGCCACCTGCTGATGGCGGATGGTCCACCAGGCATCTCCAGCGCCGACCAGGAAGCGGTCTACGCGGGCGGCATCCACCAACGGCACGATGGCCGCTTCCTTGATCCGGCCAATACCGCGCCCCTTGAGGTCGAAGACCCGCAAGCCGACCAGTTCGGTGAGGTAAAGGATGGGTGCTGCCATGCCGGTAGATCTATGCCCATAGGCTTCGCCGCACACACGGCAATCTTCACTATGGACCATCGCTTGCGGGCAGCGCAAGAGTGCAATGCTATACTGCCAGGGACTAAGTGGGCATACCACGGAAAGGATGCGGAAGATCGCATGAGCATAGCACTTGACCCGGGACACATCATGCAAGTGGGGATTGGATTCTGGGCATCGAAGACGCTGTTGAGCGCGGTGGAGATCGGGGTTTTCACCGAACTCGCCAAGCACCCGGAAGATCTGAAAACCATTCAGGGACGCCTTGGGTTGCATCCACGCTCGGCAGGCGATTTCATGGACGCGCTGGTTGCCATGGGTTTTCTGCGGCGCATCGACGGGGTCTACCACAACACTCCGGAAACCGATTTTTTCCTGGACAAGCACAAGCCGTCTTATATGGGCGGAATGCTGGAGATGGCGAACCACCGGCTTTACAGGTACTGGGGCAATTTGACCGAGGGGCTGCGAACGGGAAAGCCGCAGAATGAAACGAGGGAGGGCGGAACGCCCGTATTCGAGGCGCTCTACGCCGACCCGGCGCGATTGCGGGAGTTTCTGGCGGCAATGACAGGGCTGTCGCGAGGAAGCGCGATCGCGATCGGCCAGAGCCTGCAATGGAGCGATTATTCCAGCTTTGCCGACATCGGCTGCGCACAGGGCGACGTTGCGGTGCAGATCGCCCGGCTGCAGCCGCATTTGCGGGGTACCGGGTTCGATCTTCCCGAGGTGGCGCCCATCTTCGAGGATTACGTGGAAGAGAACGGGTTGGCGGACCGGGTGACATTCGCCCCAGGAAGCTTCTTTACCGACGATCTGCCGAAGGCCGATGTCATCACCATGGGGCACATCCTGCATGACTGGGATCTGGAGACCAAGCGGATGCTGATCCGCAAAGCGTACGAGGCGCTGCCCAGCGGCGGATCGTTCGTGGCATTCGACGCGATGATCGACAACGACCGCAGCCGGCATACGATGGGCCTGCTGATGAGCCTTAACATGCTGATCGAGACGCCGGGCGGATTCGACTATACGAGCGGCGATTGCCAGGGTTGGATGCGCGAAGCAGGTTTCCGTTCGACGCGTGTGGAACACCTTGCCGGGCCCGACTGGATGGTGGTAGGTGTGAAGTAGCCATGTCTCACAAGATCCTCATCGTCACCGGCGACGCCGGAGAGAGTTACGAGACCCTCTACGCCTATCACCGGTTTCTGGAAGCCGGAATGACTCCGGTCATCTGCGCGCCGTCGAAGCGGCGCCTGCATCTGGTACTGCACGACTTCGAGCCGGGATGGGACACCTACGTGGAGCGCCCTGGGTACTCGCTGGAATCGCAGATGACGTTCGATGAAGTGAACGTGGAGGAGTACGAGGCGATCCTGCTGATAGGGGGGCGTGCGCCGGAGTATCTGCGTCACAACGAGAAGCTGATTGAGATTGTGAAGCAGTTCCATCGCGCGGACAAGTGGCTGTTCTCGATTTGTCACGGCATCCAGGTGCTGATCGCGGCGGAGGTGGTGGCAGGACGTTGCGTCACCTGCTACGAACACATCCGGTACGAAGTGAAACTGGCGGGCGGGACGTATGCCAGCAGCGAAGCCGTGCGCGACGGCCGCATCGTTTCGGCGCAAACGTGGCAGTCGCATCCGGATTTTTACCGCGAGGTATTTCGCTGTCTGGGGTAGGAAGGTGGAATTGAATCGCGATCGTGTCTAAGTTGATCCTGAAGAACTGGCGCAACTTCCGGTCGTGGGATGCGCCACTCTCGGACCGCGTGTTTATTCTGGGTCCGAATGCATCCGGCAAGTCGAACCCCGAGCTTGGCTAGAGCCAGGCGGAGGCTGGCGCCGTTCGAAAATAGCCTGAGAGCGGCTAGTCCAGTTTGGCGCGCAACATGTCATTGGCCATGCC
>JAEUQG010000322.1 GCA_016789755.1 Bryobacterales bacterium | reverse complement strand
TCCACGCCTCCTGCCACTCCGGCTTGAGCCGCACGCAATGCTCAAAGGCGATCACCGATTCGCCGGGCTCGCCGCATTCGGCCGAAAGCAGCCCCAGTTGGAACCAGGCGTCCTCCCGGTCCGGCAGCTTCTCCACCAGCTTCAGCCATGCCTTGCGGGCTTCCGATTCGCGCCCCAGTTCGGTTAGCGCAATGGCCAGCCCTTCGTTCGCATCGACATCGTTGGGACGCAGGCGTACAGCGTTCTCGAAGGCCGCCGAAGCGAGATGGAACCGTCGCAGTTCCAACAGGCAAACGCCGTAGTTGTAGTGGTGCTCAAACAGGGTCGCCATGGCGTTGCCCGCCCGTTCGCAGTGCCCCGAAGCCTCTTCCTGATTGCCCTGTTGCAGCGCGGCAAAGGCCAACGCCAGATGCGGCTCGATCGCCCGCGGCTGCAATTGCAGCAGACGCGACGCCATTTCGCGAACCTTCGCCATGTTGCGCGCATCGGCTGCCGCCGCCAGCGCATTGCCCAGAATCTGTTCCCGCGCCGGCTGGCCTTCGAGCAGCCGCTCATAGAGGGCAAGCGCCTCGCCCGGCTTCCCATCCAGATGCTGGCATACCGCCTGCCCGAACAACGCCGGAGCGTAGCGCTCATTCAACCGCAGGCTGTGGGAGAAAGCCGCCCGCGACTCGGCCAGACGCTGCTCATTCATGAGGCATACGCCCAGCGAGAACCAGATCTCGGCACGATCGGGATGCAGCATCAAGGCGCGCTGCAGGCACACAATCGCTTCGGCCCAATTGCCCATCCGCGCCTGGCACAATCCCAGGTTGAGCGTCGCGCAGGGATGGTCGGGATCGCGCAGCGCCAGATTCGTGAACGACAGCGTCGCCTCGGGCATCGCCCCCATTTCAAATTGAATCTGCCCGATCAGCGCAATGGCATCCAGATCGTTCTGCTGCACGGCCTCGGCCAGCGTTTCGATGGCCTCATCCGGACGCCCGGCCAGCCATTGCCGCACGCCCTGCACCACGGCAGGATGGGCCGCGGCGCGCTTGGTCAGCCGCGAATCCTCCGGTTTGACGTCTTGCAAACCGCGCACGAGCTGATCGTCGAAAAACCAAAGCCACTGCGCCGACAATCCGCTCATGAACTCAGCCTCCGCAACGTGACCACATTCTGTTTTTCTTTGTTCTGCGATGCCGCCGCAGCCAACTCGCCGAACGGTATCACCACCGCACGCCGGTCGCTGTTGCCGCCGATCGATTCCACCGGCGCCATCCCCATCGCAAACCCTACCATCAGCGGAGCGACAGCGCTTTGCGGCAGATAAATGCCGTCCGCGCCGGGCGCACTGCTCTTCAGCCGCCGACGGACCTTCTCTGTCCGGACCCACACGGGCGCTACCGGCGCCAGTCCGCAAACAACTCCCGGAGCAGCCACATGCAGCGCATCGCGCGTGGAAAGCACCGGCGACTGCGGCGGAATGGCCGCCACCGCCGTCTCATCCAGACCCGGCCGCAACATGCGTAGCGAGCGCTCCCGCGGCGCCGCCGCATACACCGGCTGCACCGCCATGTGCGGCGTCACCGGCGGGCAGTCATCCATCGGATTGTAAGATTCGAGATAGCGCAGCCTCGCCACCGAGCGGCTCAACATGAAACGGATCGTGCTGCGCGCCGACCAGCCATACTGGAAACGCCGCCGCGGGGCTGTCCGCGCATTCTTTCCACCCAAACCGAGCAGCGGTTGCACCGGCAGGAGCGGTGCGATACTCGAGCCGCTCTCCGGCAAAACGACTTCGATCGTGCCCGGCCGCGGTTTAATGCTCTCCGGCAAGAGGAGCGCGCCCTTCATCGGCTCATCCTTTGGGGCTGCGGGTTGTGTGCGCAAAAGACCAGTACCCACTGGGGCGGTTCCTCCAATACGATGCTAACCGAAGTACTACCGTTGTTAACCGTTCTGGGGCGCTTTTCGTGTTGATCTCAGGTAAATCCCTCCCCCGGAATTCGGGCCGAAGCCGCAAAAGCGCGTAAACGGCCTGTAAGACGAACCACTTTCTGTCGATATTCCCGGATAGCCTATGAACCCTCTTGAGAAGCTCCGCTCCGCGGCCCGCTCAGTGCGCGAGGCGATTCCCGATCAGCGGCCCTGGTCGGCGCCTGAGGTGCGTGCCGCTGAGCGCCACCTTGAGGAAGGGCGCTTTGAGGAAGCGGAACGCGTACTAGCGCGGCTATTGGCGGAGTTGGAAGACAACGACGCTGTCCGTCCGCACCACGGGCACCTGCTGGTCTGTCTGACAACGGCTCAGATCGGGCAGGACAAGTGGGCCGAGGCGCGGCACATGGCCGAGCGCGCTATCGATCTGCTCAGCGAGCCCCGTCTAAGGCCTTCCACCGATTTGTCCGCCGCCATCGAGTTGCTGGGCCGCATCGAACTGCACGCCGGCGAGGAAGCTGAAGCCGAGCATCTGCTGCGCCGCTCGCTGCAGATTCAAGAGGAGGTGCGACCGCTCGACGTACCCGCCGTGGCGGGGCGCGCCATCGAACTCGCGGAACTGCTTGAATACAAGGGCAAGCCCGGCGAGGCCCTGGCATTGTTACAGGCCTCGCTCGAACGCGCCGAAGCGACGCTGGGCGAACTGCACACGGTGACCGCCAAATGCCTGCTGCAACTCGGACAGTGCCAATCCCATTGCGGGCTGCATCTCCAGGCCCAGCAAAGCATGGAACGGGCCTTGCGCATCCATCAAACCATGTTCGGCAACGACGCCGAGGTGGTGATCCGCAACCTGCAACTGCTGGCCGTGGCGGCGCAAGGCGCCGAAGACTTCGAGGCCGCCGCCGAATACTATGAGCGGGCGCTCAATCTGCGCGAACGCCAGTTGGGCGGCAGCGCCTCGGACTCGGTCGAGATCCTCATGAATCTCGCCGGTGTGGAATCCGAGATGGGCCGCTTCGGCCGCGCCGCCGAGCGGCTCCAGCAGGCGATCGGCAAGGCGGAAGTGGAACGCCTGGGCAACCTGCCGAAAGCCCTCGAAAAGCTCGCCGTGGTGTACATGCTTTCCGGCCGTTTGAACGACGCCGGCAGCAGCCTCACGCGGGCCCGCGACCTCTACGAAACCGATCCCGGCCGCTACCGCCTGGAGATCGCCGCCAACGAAGAGATCCACCAACAACTGCGTGCCTACTACCACGTCGAACCCGTGCTCGAAGCGCCACAAATCGCCGAACAGCCGGCTGCCGCGCTGCAACCCGCGCCGCGCTTCCGCCCAGTCCCCGCCGACGTGCCCGCCGCGCGCCAGGGCCCCGTATTCGAGGTATTCGAGGAAGAGGAAGCGCAATCGGCCAAAGCCGCCGCACGGGCGCCGGTCGTGCCCAGCGCGACTGCCGACACCAGCGCCATCGCCATCCTCGCCAGCCTGCTCAGCCGCGAGCATGCGCTATCGAAGGAGTCCGGCAAACAGCAGGTTTCGGTTCCCGCCGACGAATGGGACAGAGTGCTGACC
>JAEUQG010000314.1 GCA_016789755.1 Bryobacterales bacterium | reverse complement strand
GCTGGCGCGCATCAAGCGCAAGCTGCAAGTGGAAGTGCTGGCGGACATCGCCACCGAAGACGAGGCGGTGTATGCGGAGGCTGCAGGCGCGGACTACATTCTCACCACGATGCGCGGGCACACCACCGATACGCGCCATATCCGCCATTTCCAGCCGGAATTTGTGGCCCAACTGGTGCGGCGGCTGGGCACGCCGGTGATTGCCGAAGGGCTGATTCATTCGCCCGAACTGGCCAAGGCGGCTCTGGATGCCGGGGCCTACGCGGTGGTGGTGGGCGGCGCCATCACGAAGCCGATCGAGATCACGAAGCGGTTTGTCGCGGCGATGCGCGGCGACACCAGGTCGCGGACGGTGATCGGCGTCGACTTGGGCGGCACGAATACGAAATCCGGCGTGGTGCGCAGCGATGGCGAGTTAGTGGAGTCCTGCACGGTTCCCACTCCGTCGCGCGCCACGCAACTCGACTTACTGGACCACCTGGAAAAGCAGGTGCGGCGCGCCATGGATGCGACCACGGATTCGATTGCCGCGGTTGGGATCGCCACGGCGGGTTGGGTGGATCGCGAAACGGGCACGGTGGTGCACGCTACCGGAACGCTGCCGTTCTGGACCGGGGCGCCGATTGCGGCGGCGTTGCAGCAGGTGCTGCACATGCCGGTACACGTGGAAAACGACGCTAATGCGTTTGCCTTGGGGGAAGGACGATTCGGAGCGGCGCGGGGCGCATCGAGTTATGTCGGATTGACGCTAGGCACAGGGTTGGGAGCTGGTGTCGTGATGAATGGTTCGCTATTGCGAGGCGCGCATCATTTGGCGAATGCGCTGGGCCACATTGTAGTGGAACCGAACGGGCTGCCTTGTACGTGCGGACAGAAGGGGTGCCTGGAGGTGTATACCAATTCGGCGGCGCTGGCGCGGTATTCGGGCTCGGTGGATACGTTGGCCGAATACCTTGCGCGCGGGTGCGCCTCGATTATCCATGCCTACGACCCCAGTGCGATCGTGATTGGCGGCGGATTGGCGGTGAACAACACAAGGCTGTTCGAGTTGCTGCCGGACCGGCTGGCCGAGCTGGTGTTTGCCTGGGAACGGCGCGGAGTGAAAGTGCTGCCGTCGGGCCTGGGCTATGAAGCGGGAGTGCTTGGCGCGGCCGCGGTGGCCCTTCAGGGATAGGCGCGTAACGGCTTACTGCTCCAGTTCGCGCAGCACACGCTCGGCCGCATACACTTTGCGCAACGCTTCGCGGATGCCTTCGCTGTGCACGGCGACGGCGCGGTTCATCACATCGTCGAAACCGTAGCTGCCGCCGAGCGAATGGATATTCCCATCGAACACGAGGCCAACGATTTCAGCGTCTTTGTTGATTACCGGGGAGCCGGAGTTACCGCCGATGATGTCGTTGTTGGTGACGAAATTGAAGCGGGTCTGCGGATCGAGCTTGGGCTTAGCGTCAAGCCAGGACTGCGGGAGGGCGAAGGGGAAACTGCCGGTGTTGCGCTCATAGGCGCCGCCGAAGATGGTGAACGGTGTGACGGCCTTGCCGTTTTCGGTCCACCCTTTCACGCTGCCGTAGGAGAGGCGGAGAGTGAAGGTGGCATCGGGGTACAACGAAGTTCCGTAGACGGCAAAGCGAGCCCGGGACAGTTTCTCCATGCCCGCTGTGAGCACGCTTTCCACGTCTTCTTCGACACGTTTGCGGGCAGCGCGGGCGAAGGGATCGACCAGGCGGGCCAATTCCACCATGGAATCGTGGCTGCCTGCGACGGCCTGCTTGCCGCCTTCCATGAGAGCCTTTCTTGCGGCGGCATCCAAGAGCCTGGTGTTCTTCACCGCGCCGGTGGCGATCTCACGCGGACTGCGTTTGCCGAACAGAGCGCGCACGGTGGGGTCATCGGGTCCCAATAGTTCGCGCATTTTGGTGAGGGAGAACGTCAGTTGCTCGATCTCCAGTTCGGGATAGATGGGCGCCGGGCTGAGCACGGCCTGCCGCAGACTCGGCTTGCGCGCATCGGCGTATTCTTCCAAGCGCTTCTCGTTGGGCTTTTCGAATTCGTCGGCCATGCGAAGCAGGCGCAACGCGTGCTGGAACAACTGCGACCGGAATCCGTAGTTGCGCTCCAGGTAGAGGTAGGGATAGTAGAGCGCGCGAAACTTCGTCTGCACGGCGGCGATGTCGTCCCAGGCTTTGCCGTACTGGGTGCGCAGTTTCGCATCGGCTTGGACGCGCTTCTGGAATTCCCGTTCAGCGGCGATCTTCTGTCCGAAAAAATTCTTGTCCACCATGGCGTGCTGGCGGCCTTTGTAGACCTTCAGCGAGTTCTCCACGCCGTTCAGGTCGTCCTGGGCGATACGATCCTGCTCTGGTCCTTTGGTCTGAAACTGCGTCAGCATTCCGCGGTATTCGGAAAGATAGGCCAAGCGGTGGAGGTTGGTAAAATCGCGCTCGGTTTCGAGCATGGCGATGGTGTGCTGACGGTTGGTGGCGCCGGGATGGCCGGAGATGAACGTCAACTCGCCCTCCTTGGCGCCGGCCTTCGACCATTTGAAATGTTGCGGAGTCTGCAGCGGCTGCCCGTTGTCGAAAACGCGCAGGAAGGTGGCATCGAGGTTGTAACGCGGGAACATGAAGTTGTCGGGATCGCCGCCGAAGAAAGCGATGGAGAATTCCGGCGCGAACACCAGCCGCACATCCTGATAGCGTTGGTACTTGTAGAGGTTGTAGATGCCGCCGCCGTAGAGAGGCACCACTTCGCAACGCACGCTCTCACTGGAGGCGCACTCCTTTTCAAGACGCGCAGTTTCGGCCTTACGTGCTTCGTTGGCGGCCTTGTCCTGCAGGCCTTTCGTCGCCTGATCCATGCGGGCGGTGACATCGGCGATGGCGACGAGCACGTTGGCTTCCTGGCGCGGGCAGCGGACTTCCCCGGCCGGCGACTGAGCGGCGAAACCGAGCTTCATGTAGTCCTTTTCGTTGGTGGAGAGCTGCGCGATGCAAGTAGCGGCGCAATGATGATTCGTCATCAGCAGGCCGGAGGGGGAGACGAAACTCGCGGAGCAGCCTTCGGCCAGGCGCACGGAAGAGAGGCGGACGCGGTCGAGCCATTGTTGGGTGGGGGCGAACCCGTATTTCTTCCCCACGACGGCCGAGGGGAAATTGTTGAAGGTCCACATGCCTTCTTCGGCGTGCAGGCAGAGGGAAAGAAATAGGATTGCGAGAAAACGGCCCATGCTTTCAGCATAGCCCGGGTGCGATGCCGTCTAGTTCCCGCCGCTGGGCGGCGCCGCGCGCGGCTTCACTTCCAGATACTCGATCCAACTGGTCATCATCTCTTCTTCGCTCTTGTCGCCCCAGCGGACAACATCCTTGGGGTCGGGATTGGCCGGATTATTCGCGCTGTTGTCGTAGCGGAAGGTGACCATCAGCCTGCTGCCTTTTGCGATGCGGACCGGATCGCGCAGTTTGTAGTTCAACTGCCAGTTGAAATCGTACTTGGGAATTTTCAGCAGCGTCTCACGCCGTCCATCGGGGTGCGTCACTTCGTAGATGGCTTCCTTGCCGCGATAGTGCATGTGCGGCGTGAAGGACAACAGGTCGCGGTCTTCCTCGAAGGTGAAGCAGCGGCGGACTTCATGCGAGGGCGCGCCGGCGGGGATTTGCATGAAGAAATTCCTGAGGTCCATGCGGCGCAGAACACGGGCCGGGGGTCCATCGGCGAGATAGAATCCAACGCTGGTGCGATCGGTCTGCGGCTTGCCGGAAATCTTGGCGTAGTGAATGACGAACTCCAACTTCGCACCCGGCGGGATCCATTTGGCGGTGCCGGCGGGAAAGGTGTCGGGCTGCCGTCCGGGCAGGAAAGCAGTCAAGGATCCCTCTTGCCCTCCGGTGAGAAACGGGAGGTTGGGAAGTTGTTCCTGGCAAGCATCGTTGAGAACGGGAGCATCATTGCGAATGCGGCTGAGCTTGCCTTCGCGCAGCAGGTACTGCTGCAGTGTGGGCATGTTTTTCGTGGAAGCAACCTCCATCGCCTTGATGTCGTCTTGCACCAACAGGACGTGGACATGATGCACCACTTGCCTGTTTCCCGGCTTGATTTCCGCGGCGCGGATCCACTTGCCTTCCTTGAAATTCGTGCTCACTACGAAGTGGTCGTAGGCATCCTCTCCGGGCGTTACGACATGATCCTCACCGATGTCGACGACGATATCGGGTTTGCCGAGTTGCCAGCCTTCGGCAAAGCGAGGCGCGGGCGGCAGATCTTTGGGATTCCCTTCCGGGGCTCCACCGTCCGCCCAGGCCTGGATGGTTTGCATCTCTTTGGGGGTCAGGCGTGCGTCGTTGGCAAAATGGCCGTGGGCCGGGTCGGCGAACCAGGGCGGCATCTTGCGCGCCAGCACTGAGGCACGGATCGCCTTCGCCCAGGGCCGCGACGATTTGTAGTCGAGCAGGGACATGGGCGCGATGTCGTTGGGCCGGTGGCAACCGGTGCATCGCGCGAAGAAGATGGGCGCGACGTCCTTCGAGAAGGAAGGAACAGCCGCGGCGACGGCCGGGGGCGCGGCTAGCGCGGACAGTGCGAATGCGAGGGTTCCCAGCATTCCCACGAACATATCACAGCTTTTTGCGGAAGGTGACGCAGCGGTCGACTTCATCGTAGCCGAGCGCGAGGTGGGCGCGGATGGAAGGCTCGTTGGCGATCCATGTATCGGAGGCCATCTCCACGCATCCCAGTCCACGGGCCCATTGTTCGGCGGCAGCTACGAGTTTAGCGCCGGCGCCGAGGCGCCGGTAGGCCTCCGACACGAACCAGCCTTCGATGTAGCCAACGGGACAAGTAGCGTCGCAGCCGTCGGCATGGGAGCGCAAATCGGCTTCGAGGAAGCCCACCACTTCCCCGCCCTCGGTTTCCGCCACCAAGAGTACGGTGGGGAAAGGATAGGGCCCGGCGCCGCTCAACTGTCCTTCGATTTCGCTCCGGTGTTCTTCGAGCGGACAATCGGGCCAGAGGGCCGCGCGCAGGCCGATCAATTGCCGGCAATCCTCTTGTCTGCCGGGCCGCACTACGATGCCGGCCATGCGTTATTCTTCGCCGGACGGCTCGTCGAGCAGCCGCATGCCCTCGAATGCCTGCGGGCTGAGCAGCCCTTGGCTGGCGTAGACGAACAGCTTGTCGCGCGAATCCGTGATGTCGAGATTGCGCATCGTCAGTTGGCCGATGCGATCCTGCGGCGTGAAGGCGCCCTCGTGCTTTTCCATGGTCAGGCGCTCGGGCTTGTAAGTAAGGTTGGGGCTCTTCGTGTCGAGGATGGAATAATCGTTGCCGCGGCGCAGTTCCAGAGTGACCTCGCCCGTGACAGCCTTTGCCACCCAGCGCTGCAGCGTTTCGCGCAGCATCATGGATTGGGGATCGAACCAGCGTCCTTCATACAGCAAACGGCCCAGGCGGCGGCCCATGTCGCGATACTGTTCAATGGTGCCTTCGTTGTGGATACCGGTGATCAGGCGTTCGTAGGCAATGAAGAAGAGCGCCATGGCCGGAGCTTCGTACACACCGCGGCTCTTGGCCTCGATGATACGGTTCTCGATCTGATCGGACATGCCGAGGCCGTGGCGGCCGCCGATGGTATTGGCGTCGAGCACCATGTCCACCGGATCTTCGTACGTCTTGCCGTTAATCGCCACGGGCAAACCGGCCTCGAACGTGACGGAGACGGTCTCGGCGGGAACAGTGACATCGTCCTTCCAGAAGGCGACGCCCATGATCGGCTCGACGATCTTGATGCCTTTGTTGAGGAATTCAAGGTCCTTTGCTTCGTGCGTGGCGCCCCAGATGTTGGAATCGGTGGAGTAGGCCTTCTCCTTGCTCATTTTGTAATTAAGCCCGGCCTTTTCGAGCAGTTCCGACATCTCTTTGCGGCCGCCGAGTTCATCGATGAACTTCTGATCGAGCCACGGCTTGTAGATGCGCAGCTTCGGATTGACCATCAGGCCATAGCGGTAGAAGCGCTCGATATCATTGCCTTTATAGGTGCTGCCGTCGCCCCAAATGTGGACGGCGTCTTCCTTCATGGCGCCGACCAGCATGGTACCGGTGACCGCGCGTCCGATGGGCGTGGTGTTGAAGTACGGCACGCCGGCGGTGGTGATGTGGAATGCTCCGCACTGCAGAGCCGCCAAGCCTTCGCGCACTAACTGGCGCCGGCAGTCGATGAGCCGCGCCTTCTCTGCGCCGTATTCCAGGGCCTTGCGCGGAATGCTGTCGTAGTCGCTTTCATCGGGCTGGCCGAGGTGAGCGGTGTAGCAATACGGCACAGCGCCCTTTTGGCGCATCCAATAAATGGCCGCGCTGGTATCGAGTCCACCGGAGAAGGCAATGCCGACCTTCTCTCCGATCGGAAGAGATTGCAGGATATTTCCCATAGAAGTGATTTCGTAGACGAATGCCGGGTGAAGCGGCGGGGTAAACGTCTATCGTACCAAGCCCTTCAACTCGTCATCAAACAACGTCATCAGCTTTTCGAACGCGGGCAGGTCGGCGGGAATCTGCTTCTGCATTTCCTTGCGGCATCGGGCGTCGAACCTGGCGGGGCCGCGGACAACGTCGAAATCGCGCTCTCCGTTGTAGTAGAAGGGGCACTGCTTTGAGCCCGCTTCGTGCGTGCTCCATTCGGTCATCGCCCCGCACAGCGCGGCAACGAAGGAGTTCGTAAGCATGCGCTCTGTGGCGGGGCCGGAAGGCGCAATGCGATCCTCGAAGCCGGCAAAGGAGAGCGCCATCATCGGCGAGCTTTCATCGACATCCCACCAGCCCAGCAGGTTGAGCGTTTCGCCATCGGTCATCCAGTGGTGGGTGAGGAGGATCATGTAATCCACCTTCATTGCCGAAACCCTGCTGCGCATGCGCTGCGAGAATCGCTTGGCGTGGAAATAGACGGTGCCGTCGTCATTGCGATGCCAGGCATCGATGGGGCTGGACAGCTCCACTAGTTCGAAGGCGAAGCGGTCCTGCGCGGCGTTGAGCTTGCGCAGAGTCTGATCGAGTGCGGGGAAATCGTGATCGACATCCCAAATGGCGACGCGCCTAGCCTGCTTGGCGCCTCCGCGCCGCGTCATCGCGCCGGTCACGGCGGGAACCATTTCCCGCTTTGCGCCGGCGGGGCACAAGCGATCGTTCGGATCGCGGGCGTACACGACGGGCACGGCCCAATCGATGGTTTCGCCGAGCATGGAATAATTCACCGCAATGCGGGCTTCGCGAGCCGATTCGCCGATCGACATGCCTTGCGACAAGGACCAGTAAAAATGTTGCGCGAAAGAAGTGGCGGAGGTATCGAGGACGCTGTATTGATTGGCAACCAGGGCGGGCAATCCGTGGGCCACCAGCGCCTGGGCGACGCCCTTGTTGAAATCGGCTTTGCCGCCGCGGCCGGTCTGGCAGGCGTTGAGAAACACCAGGCTCACGCCGCGCTGGCAGAAGATCTCGCGCACGTTGCGCTCACCCAAGCGGTATTCGCCGCCGCGTTCATCCTGAAACACGAGGCAGCCTTCCTGTTTTGCATCGTCGAAGTCGCCATGACCGATGAAGTGGATGACGTTGTAGTTGCCGGTGGACAGGTAGCCATGGATGGCGGCGGGAGTGGCCTGAGGCAGCACGTCCACCTGCACCGCGCCTGCGTCGATGAGCAAATCAAAGCCGCGGCGGATCAGTTGCGTTTCCTGGTCGGTGGAAAGCTGCGCCGAGCCGAGGGGTTGTGCGCTGGCCACCAGGATGCGCAAAGGACGGGGCACTTTGAGGATCGGCTCGGCGGGGATGGCTGTCAGCACGTTACGCACGAAGTGGATCTCTTCGGTGGCGAGGAAACTGCGCCGCGAGGGATCGAAGGCAAACTCCCAGGGCTTGTCGGCTACCCAGGCGATCATGGAAGTGAGAATCACATCCAGCCGCCGAGAGCCTTGTTGGGAGCGCGCCACGTCGTAGAGCCTGCGAACATTTCCGGGGAACAATGTTTCAAACAAATCGACACCAAGCTTGAGCAGTTCCGGATCGCTGGGGAGCGATCCTTGCTGCTGGTTGGTGTAATTCTTGATGCGTTCGTGCAAACCGATGATGTCGCGCCAGCGGGTCTGGGGACCGCCTTCCACGCGGCGCAGGACGAAGGGCTCCACCACACGGGCGCCGCCATAGGAAGCAAGGATGCGGGCCACGGGGGCTTGCTCGGTGCCGCTTTCGTCGGGTTCGAGAATGATGAGGTGGAAGTTATCGAAGGCCGCGCCATAGCGGGCGGCAAAGGCAGCGGCTTCGGGGGCAGCGACTGGGCCAGCAGGAAGCGTCGCGGGAACGGAAGCCGGGGCGGCCAGCGGCGCAACCGCGGCTGCTGCTCCGCCGCGCAACACCCGGCGGTCCGGCAAGGCAGCAGCAAGGTTGAGCGGAGCAAGCCCCGCGGGCTTTCCTTCCAGGGCGGCTTGCAGGAACGCCGCGGTTTGCTGGGGCTGGAAGATGTTGGTGTGATGCACCAGGAATCCGGCGTCGGCCTGCAAGTTGCCGCCCGATCCGAAGCAGCCGACACGGTCCGCGGCGATCGCTCCGGGAGAGTCGTGATCGAAGCGCCATCCGCCTTCCGTCGGCACCACCAGATCGTTCGCTCCGGCGTAGAATTGATCCACTCCCACATCGAGCAGGCGTTGCCACAGCGCTTCGTCAGGATGATAGTTGGCCGCCAGCGCGTAGTAGGCGCCGGGAGGAGGTCCAGGCGGGGCCTGCAATTCCTGAATGGAATCGCCCGCCATATCCATCGACGCCAACCCTGGCAGGTTGCCCACACCGTGACGGGCCAGCCACACAATCGCCTCGGAGACGAACTCGGCGCCGGTGGTGAAGGGATTGTCGGGGAAAATTTCCATCAGGTTCGCGAGCCAGCCCACGGTCTTTTCCCAGCGTTCGGCGGTGGCAAGGGGAGTGCCGGCGTTCGGCGACGCCACCAGCACGGCCTTGCCGAGTGAAAAGCGGGAAGCGAGTGCGCCGAAAGCGGAGCGGCGTTCGGCCAGATTGCGCAGCACCAGGCCGCCGCGCGAATGGGTGATGACATCGAAACTGTGCGCGCCATCGGGTAGCTGTTCGAGCATCATGCGGACGTTCTCTTCGGGGGTGCGGCTGACGGTGAAATGATTGAACGCGTAGACATGGTCGCCGTAGAGGGGCTTCACCGAGTCGAGAAAGCCATTGGCGTCGAGCGCGCCGAAGGCGCCGGCGGCATCGGAGAATGTGCCGTGAATCAGCAACAGGTTTCGCCGGTTGGCCGCGGGCACGGCGGGAGTCAATTGCAGTTTTCCGCCTCCCCAGCCCACCTGAAACCATCCCTCAGAGAGTTTTTTCCGCTGCCACGCCAGTTTCTCCCAAGCCAATGCAACCTTGGGCAACACGATTTCGACGGCCTTGTTGGCTGCCGCGGCGGCGACCTTCAACAGCACCACCTTCACCGCTTTGCTGAGGATGCCACGCCGCGCCTCCTGCGCCCGCACGGGAATGTGAA
This sequence comes from Bryobacterales bacterium, assembly GCA_016789755.1. Taxonomy (GTDB): domain Bacteria; phylum Acidobacteriota; class Terriglobia; order Bryobacterales; family Bryobacteraceae; genus CADEFT01. The sequence goes on along the minus strand of JAEUQG010000314.1, from coordinate 14,232 downwards.
AGGCGAGTTGATCGGCGGTGACGGCGCCCCTGCGCCGCGATACCCGTTCCAAAGGGCGATGAAACGTGAGCGCGCCGGAGGCATGCCGCGCTGCAACGACGCATCCTTCGCCACCTTCGGCGCCGACGTTCAATTGCAAAGCCCCTGACTCCCCGCGGCGCGCACCGGCAGGAAGCGACGCATCCAGGATGGCTTCCACTGTCACGCCCGCCGCGAGAAACGAATGCGGCAGAATCGACGCAGCGGCCGCGCCCCGGCGTTTGCCGGCGGGCATCGCCTGCCGGGTCACCGTCCAGTTGCCGTCCACGCGAAAAGAGAGTGGCATGCGCCAATTCTACTTGAATTCCGCTCCAGTGAATATATAATTCTCAGTGGTTGCGTTCGATTTGTCGATTGAGAGGGGAACGGTAATGGCTATTCCAAAAGTCTGTTTCGACCGCGTGCTGCCGCGGAATCGCTTCCGGCCGCAGACGCTGGTACGCACGCGCCGCGGCGGCCCGATGCGCGCCATCAGCCCGCTGGGCGTGCTGTGGATGAACGGCTCCACGCTGCGGGTAAGATTTCTGGGAGGCACAGCCAGTCAGAAATCGATTGCCAGAGAACAAGCGCTTTGGTGGACGGAGCACGCCAATCTGAAGTTTGAATTCGGCACGGATCCCAACTCCGAAATTCGCATTGCCTTCGATCGGAACGACGGCGCTTGGAGCTATGTCGGCACCGAGGCACGGGAGATACCTGTCAATCGACCCACGATGAATCTGGGGTTCCTGGATGGGGGTACAGCGGCGCATGAGTTCGGGCACGCCATCGGCCTCGCGCACGAGCATCAGAACCCCGCGGGAGGCATCGAGTGGAACGAAGCGGAGGTGATCCGGGCGCTGGCGGGTCCGCCGAATTTCTGGGACGAGGCAACGGCGCGCCATAACGTTCTGCACAAGTACCTTGCCAATCAGATCAACGGCACCACTTTCGATCCAGACTCGATCATGCTCTACTTCTTTCCCAAGGAATGGACGCTGAATGGGGTGGAAACCAAAGCGAACGAAATTCTTTCCGCCATGGATAAGGCGTTCGTGGCAGGGGCGAAGATGTATCCGAAGACGGACACCGGAACGGATAAAGCCACGGTTATCAAAGTCAACGACAGCAAGCGAACGGCGGCGGAAATCGGCATGCCCGGCGAGGAAGACCTCTTCCGGTTCCAAGCCAACACGGCCGGAACGTACACGATCGAGACGCGCGGCAACACCGATGTGTTCATGAAATTGTTCGGGCCGGATTCGGAAACCGACGTCATCGCCGAGGACGACGATTCCGGCCTGGCCACGAACGCGCGCATCTCGCGCCCGCTGACCGCAGGCGAGTACTACGTTCAGATTCGCCACTACAACCAGCAACAAGGCACGGGCAAATACTCGATTACGGTGAAGAAAAACTAGGATTGCGCAGGGCCGCCGCTGAAGCGGCCCGCCGCCGCTCCGGAACCGCTCTTCCGTCCTACCTTCGTCTCAGTTGTGTTACTATCCCGGTTTGGTTCTGAACTTCCCATATCCTTGTAGTCAAATTTCATCCATCGGAGTCACACCAAAGTGAAGGTCTACGAAAGCACTGATATTCGCAACGTCGGGCTCATCGGTCACGGCAACTGCGGAAAGACCTCTCTGGCCGCCGGAATTCTCTTTACCACCGGCGTTACCAACCGCCTCACCCGGGTCGATGAAGGCAACACCATCACCGACTTCGACGAGGAGGAAATTGCCCGGAAGGTCACCATCTCTACCGGCATTTCGGCCTGCGAGTGGAAGAAGCTGAAGATCAATCTTCTCGATACCCCGGGATTCAATATCTTCATTAACGACACGAAAGGCTCGCTGGTGGCCGCCGATGCCGCGCTGGCCCTTGTCGACGGCGTGGCCGGCGTTGAAGTGCAGACGGAGAAAACGTGGGGTTATGCCGATGGCTTCGAACTGCCCCGTGCAGTTGTCATCAATAAGCTGGACCGTGAGCGTTCGAGCTTCGAGCGCGCGCTGGAGAGCATCCACGGCACTCTGGGCCGGGCTTGCGTGCCGGTCCAGATCCCCATCGGAGCGGAGAAGGACTTCAAGGGAGTGATCGACCTTGTCTACATGAAGGCGTACACCTACACGCCCGATGGCGACGGGAAAGGCAAGGAAGGCCCCATCCCTGCCGATCTGGCCGGGGCCGCCGAAAAGGCGCATGAAGCGCTGGTGGAAATGGTGGCGGAAGGCAACGACGAGTTGATGGAGGAGTTCTTCGAGCAGGGCACGATCGGTATCGAGCATCTCACCTCCGGCCTTCGTCAGGCCGTGATGGACCGCCGGATTTTCCCCGTCCTGTGCGCCAGCGGGCTCCACAATATCGGCACGGATCAGGTGTTGAACTTCATCAACGAGTATCTGCCCGGCCCTTGCGACCGCGGCCCGGCGAAGGTTACGGCCAACGGGCAGGCCGGCCAGCGCGCCGTGAGCGACAAAGAACATGTTGCCCTGTTTGTGTTTAAAACAGTTGCGGACATGTTTTCCGGCCGCGTGTCGTACTTCAAGGTCATGTCGGGCGTACTGAAGAATGACGCCAATCTGGTCAATCAGCGCAGTTCCGCGGCGGAGCGGCTGGCGCACATCAGCGTACTTCGCGGCAAGACCCTGGAAGCGGTCACCGAATTGCACGCCGGCGATATCGGGGCCGTGGCGAAACTGAAGGAGACCATTACCAGCGATACGTTGAGCGAAAAGGGTGACGGTATCGCCTACCCCGCCGTAGAGATCCCGGAACCTTCCATCGCCTACGCCGTGACGGCCAAGACGCGCCAGGACGAAGACCGAATGGGTCAGGCGATCCAGCGCATTTTGGAAGAGGATGTCGCCTTGCGTTTCTACCGCGATCCGCAGACCAAGGAGTTTCTGGTTGCGGGCACCGGTCAGCAGCACGTGGAAGTCGTGGTCAACAAGTTGAAGAAGCGCTATCACGTCGATGTCGCGCTCGCTTCGCCTAAGATCCCCTACCGCGAAACGATCCGCGGGTTCGCCGACGTTCAGGGACGCCACAAAAAGCAGACCGGCGGCCACGGCCAGTTCGGCGACTGCAAGATTAAGATGGAGCCCCTGCCGCGCGGAGGCAAGTTCGAATTCGCCAATGCCATCTTCGGCGGTTCGGTGCCGCGGCAGTTCATCCCGGCCATCGAGAAAGGAATTCTCGAAGCCGCGGACAAGGGCTACCTGGCGGGCTATCCGGTGGTGGATTTCAAGGTGACGCTGTACGATGGCTCCTATCACGACGTCGATTCCTCGGAAATGTCGTTCAAGCTGGCGGGCCGCAAAGCGTTCAAGGCGGCGATGGCCGTCGCCAAACCGACGCTTCTCGAACCCATCATGAAAGTGGAAGTACAGGCCCCGGTGGAGTTCGCAGGCGATCTGATGGGCGACATGAACGGCCGCCGCGGGCGCATCTCGGGCATGGACACGAAAGGCGGCACGCAGATCGTCCGGGCGATGGTCCCGATGTCCGAAATGCTCACCTATCAGAACGACCTCATCTCCATGACGCAGGGCCGAGCCTCGTTCACCATGGAGTTCGATCACTACGATTTCGTCCCCAGCCAGCAGGCGGAGAAGATTATCGCCGCCGCCAGGGCCGCGCAGACCGGCGAAGAGGAAGAAGAGGAATAGGGCCGTCGCCGCTATGGGGCCGCCTGAAAGCGGCCCTGCCTCCGCCCTATTATTTCATTCCAAACAATCCAGGCCGGATATGTTTGTAAGTGAAGCGTGCGGGGTTCATGCCGGTCACGCCCCCGGAATCGACGGTAATGATCCGGGCCGAAACCGGCTCATAGGCGGCGCGCGGCGCCACAGTACCTTTGGCTACGAGAATTTTCAGCCGTTCGGGTTGGATTCCCACACTGGTCAGTTGCCCGATGCTGAAGGGGATCACACGCTTCGGTGTGAGTAGCACGTAGTTGGGGCTGTCCAACGTCGAGCCCTCCACCTGGATCACCGCCGATACGCCCATATCCCAATACCGGCCTCCCCCGTGACGCACGGCGGGCTCCACGAACTGGCCGTCGTAGATGCCGCGGACGCGGCCTTTGATGCGCACGGAGTCGCCGTGCAGGTTGTCCGTCTTGCCGCCCACGGCCATATCGAACTGGCCGCTCACGCCCGCGCGCTTAGCCGCATCGACGGCGCCGGGGTCGGAGATGGCCACCACCCATCCATCGGCTTTCTGCTTGATGAGTTCCGATAGAACGAATGTGGCATCGCCCGCCGATCCGCCGCCGATGTTGTCGCCGGCATCCATCAGCGCCACAGGATGCTTGCCGTTGCTCATCGCCATGCGCACGGCCGCGGCTGCATCGGGGGCACGAAAGACAAGTTGCGGGCGCAATCCCCACAACATGGCCGCGATGCGCTCGGCTTCGCGTTTGGCGAGCGCGGGGTCGTTATCCGTGACCACAACCACACTCGGTCCCATGGCGGGAATGTCGGCGTATTGATAGCCGCCGGGCACGCTTGCCACCAGCACCTTGGGATTCTGTTCGGCCTTCTTGCTCTCGTCGGTCACTGCCTTCAACGGCGCCGCATAGGTATTGTGAAACAGGATGTTGAGCATCATGGGCGGCTTGACGATGGCCTGTGTGGGTTTGACCTTCCCGCTGACGATATCGGCCATCAGGCGCGCGCCTTGCACTCCCCTCTCCATCGCGTCGAGATGGGGGCATTCCTTGTAGGTGATGAGCGCCGTGGTCATTTTCACGATTTCTTCCGACACGTTGGCGTGAAAGTCGTGCACCACGACAATCGGAATCTTTTCGCCGAAGGCTTGCCGCACACGCCGCACGACCTCGGCATCGGCGTGTGGATGGCTTTCCGTCACCATGGTGCCGTGCAGGAACAGGAGAATCCCGTCGAGTTTGGGGGCGCGCTTCCAGCCGCCGATCATGTCTTTCAGCAACGACTCAAACACCGCATCGAGGACCAGCCCGATGGTCTGCGGCCCGGCCACCAGCGAGGGGTACAATTGCAGCCCGCGCTCTTCGGCGCCGCTGATAAAGCCGGCGATCGTGTTGTTGGCGTTGCGCGACAGCTTGATCACATCGTCGCCGCGCAGCACGCCCGGCCGCCCGCCGATACCGGATTCAAAATCGGCCATGGTGGTCTTTTTCGGGTTGAAGGTGTTCGTCTCATGCACGATTCCTCCCACTCCGATCACGGGTTTCGGCTGCGCCCACAAAGCGCCGCTCAACAGCATCCACAACGCAACTCGCATGAAGGGGATGATACAACAATCGTTTCGTTACCGGCGTAACAGTTGAATCGCAGCCGCATTCCTGCTATCGCTGGATCAGTCCTGGAGAACTCAATGCTCAAGATCCTACTGTTACTTTCGCTGCCCGCGACGCTCACGGCCCAGCAGCTTTCGCAGGTGAGCGGCACCGTCACGGATCCCAGCGGCGCCATCGTCATCGGGGCGAAGATCCGGCTGGAAAGTCTCAGCAAGGGCATCCTGGTTCGTGAAACGATCACTGAGGAAACCGGGCGTTACCTGTTCGCGCAAATCCTTCCGGACCGCTACAAGATCACGGCCAGCGCCCCCGGATTGCAAGACATCACCATTGCCGGCGCCGTGGTGCAGGTGGCGACTCCGGCCCGCTACGACATCGCATTCGAGAAGGCCGCGGGCCTCACCGAGTCCATCACGGTAACCGTGGAGAGCTCGCAGGTCAACGCTGTCGACGCCTCGCTCGGCAATACGTTCGGCACGCGCCCCATTATGCAGTTGCCGTCGTTTGCGCGAAATGTCGCCGGGTTCCTGGCACTGCAGCCCGGGGTTGGCGAGTTCGGCAATGTCAACGGCGGCAAGAGCGATCAAGCCAACGTGACGCTGGATGGCATCGATGTCAACGAGCAGATGGAGCGCACGGCCTTCACCACGGTGCTGCGCGTGACGCTCGACTCGGTGGAGGAGTTCCGCACTACCACCACCAACGCCGGCGCCGAGCAGGGTCGAAGTTCCGGAGCGCAGGTTTCGCTGGTCACCAAGTCCGGCACCAACAGCACGAATGGTTCGGTCTACTGGTATCATCGCAACACCGCCACGGCCGCCAATAGCTTCTTCAACAACGCCAACGGCGTGGACCGCCCGGTGCTGCTGATCAACATTCCCGGCGCATCGGTGGGCGGCCCGATCCGTAAGAACAAGCTGTTCTACTTTTTCAATTGGGAGCAACGCAACGACCGCAGCGCGGTGAATGTCGAGCGCACGGTTCCGTCGGCTTTGTTGCGCGAAGGGTCGGTGGTGTACCGCAATCGGGCCGGGCAACGCATCACGCTGAGTCCGGAACGGGTACGGACGCTGGACCCGCGCGCTCTCGGCGCCAACCGCGCGGTGCTCGATCTGTTCCGGTCCTTCCCGCTTCCCAACAGCGACACTCCGGGTGACAATCTGAACTTCTTCGGATATCGCTTCACGGCGCCGCAGGAGTTGCGTTTCACCACCTACATCTCCCGCTTCGACTACCAATTGAAAGAGAACCATAACTTCTTCTTTCGCGGCCAACTGCAGAACGACCGCTCCACCGGTGAGCCACAGTTTCCCGGCGAGCCGCCGAACAGCATCTTCCTACGCAACGCGAAAGGGGTTGCCGTTGGCTACAACGCGGTGCTTTCGCCGCGCCTGGTGAGCAGCTTTCGCTACGGATTCACGCGTCTTTCGCGGGAGAGCACGGGCAACCAGAACGCCTCCTACATTTCCTTCCGCGGCCTGGATGACCGCTACGGTTTTACCAACGGTCTGTGGCGTAAGATGCCGGTCCATCAATTCACCGAAGACCTCACCTGGACCCGCGGAGCGCACGCCATTCAGTTCGGCGGCGTGGGGCGATTCATCGTCAACCAATCGCGCAGCTATCTGCGGTCGTACCACTTCGCCACGACGAACGCGAGCGCGATGCGCGGCACGGGGCAGGATATTTCTCCCACCGATGTAGCGCCGGCAGACCGCACGGCCGTGAGCGATGCCATGGCTGCGATTCTCGGATTGGTCTCCGAGGTCACCGCCAACTGGAACTACACCATCCGTGGCGAAGTTCTGCCGGTCGGCGCTCCGATCCGGCGCGACTTTCGAAACAGAGAACTGGAGCTCTACGTTCAGGACTCCTGGCGCGCGCGGAAAGACCTGACGGTCACCCTGGGGCTGCGCTGGTCTCTGATGCCACCCGTGCACGAAGCGAACGGCCAGCAGGTATCCACGAACATTCCGTTGGGATCATGGTTCGATACTCGGGGCGCACTGGCTGATCTTGGACGAAGCCAGGAAGAGGCGGGACGCATCGTGTTCCTGGCCAAAGGCGATCCGCGCAGCCGGCCCATCTATCCTTTCCATAAGACGAACTTCGCACCGAGAGTAGCCGTTGCCTACGCGCCCACGGGGCGGTCGGGGCTTGGCAAATTCCTCTTTGGGACGGCGGGCAAATCTTCCATCCGCGCCGGTTGGGGCATGTACTACGACATCATCGGCCAGCCGCTGGCGCGCACGTTCGATCTCACCGCGTTCGGCTTCGCCACTACGCTCACGAATCCCGCCGGGATCCTCACCGCAACCACAGCGCCACGCTTCACGGGACTCTACGACATCCCGGCGAACCTGCTGCGACGCGCGCCGGCAGGCGGCTTTCCGACGCAATTTCCCGACGATCCCGACAGCGGATTCGCCATCGCCAACTCCATCGATGACCGGCTCAAGATGCCCTACACGATGAACATGAATCTCACCGTGGGCCGTGAATTTCAGGGTGGCTGGTTCATCCAGGGAAGCTATGTGGGACGGCAGTCGCGGCGTTCGCTGATCAACCGCGATCTGGCCATGCCCAGCAATTTGCGCGATCCGGTGAGCGGCCAGTCTTACTTCGAGGCGGCCACACAGATGGCGCTGCTGGTCAACGCGCGCACGCCCGTCGCCTCGGTGCCGCGAGTGCCGTTCTTCGAGAATTACTACTCCAATCTGCGCACCACCGCGCGCACGGCCTCGCAACGCGTTTATGCCTTGGCCAGCGAGTTTCCCAACGACTTCATTTCTGCGCTGGCGTTACTCGATGAATACTGCGATCCGGATTGCGGCCGGCTGGGCCCGAACATGATGATGAACCCGCAGTTCTCTTCGCTGTCGGCCTGGAGCTCCATCGCCGGAGGCAGCTATCACTCCATGCAATGGACCGCGCGCAAGCGCTTCTCCGCGGGTCTCACGATGGATTTTAACTACACGTTCTCCAAATCCCAGGATCTGGCCTCGGCCGAGGAGAACAGCGGGGAATTCGTAGGATTCCTGGTCAATTCCTGGGATCCATCGCAACGCCGCGGCGTCTCAGACTACGATCAGCGCCACATCTGGAACATGCAATGGGTATACGACCTCCCCTTCGGCAAAGGACGCAAATTCCTCGGTGCGGCCGGTCCCGCATGGAATCACATCGCCGGTGGCTGGCAGGTGAGCGGCATCTGGACGCAATCGACCGAGTTTCCCTGGAGCGCCGGCAACGGCCGCAACTGGCCCACCAACTGGCAGCTCACGGCCTACGGCACGCCCATCGGCGCCACCACGCCGTCGACCAAAACAAAAAACGCCCCCGCTGTTTCAGGCCCCGGCGGACCGAATGTCTGGGCCGATCCGGCGCGGACACTGGCGGAATGGCAGTATACGCTCCCGGGGCAGAGCGGCAGCCGCAACACGATTCGTGTCGATGGACTCTCCAACTTCGATCTGAATGTGGCGAAGCGTTTTCAGCTCCCGATGGAAGGCCACTCGATCCAGTTCCGCTGGGAAACGCTCAACCTGTGGAACCAGGTGCGCTTCACCGCTCCCAACCTCAGCCGCACTTCCTCAGCAGCATGGGGCAAGTACACCGAACAGATGAACGATCCGCGCCAGATGCAGTTTGCTCTGCGGTATGAGTTTTAATAGGAAGTAGGATGCTGATACCCTTCTTGCTGCTTTCCGCGGCCGCCGCGGCCGACAACAACTGGCCTCAATTTCGCGGGCTCGACGCCAATGGCGCGGGTACAGGCGCGCCTCCGCTCGAATGGAACGGCGAATCGGGCAAAAACGTCCTCTGGAAAACGCCCATCCCAGGGCTTGGATATTCGAGCCCCGTCATCTGGGGAAACCGCATCTACCTCACCAGCGCAGTGCCTGCATCGGGTTCCGGCGCCGCCGTGAAACTGGGCCTGTACGGAAACATCGACCCCGTGCCGGACGAGGGCAAGCAGGATTTCAATGTCTACTGCCTGGACCGCAAGACCGGCAAAGTTCTCTGGACACGCACCGCCACCAGCAGCGTACCGAAGATCAAGCGCCATCCAAAATCGAGCCACGCCAACCCTACGCCCGCCACCGATGGAAAGCATCTGGTTGCGTTCTTCGGGTCCGAGGGTCTTTACACCTACGACATGAACGGAAAGCTGCTTTGGAAGAAGGACCTGGGCACGCTGGACGCTGGCTACTTCCAGGTCCCGACCGCGCAGTGGGGCTTCGCCAGTTCCCCCATTCTTCGCGATGGCATGGTGATTGTTCAGGCCGATGTGCAGAAGAACTCGTTCCTCGCCGCCTTCGACGCCGCCTCGGGCAAAGAGCTGTGGCGCACAGCGCGCACCGATGTCCCCACGTTCGGCACACCGGCGGTGGTCCCCTCCGCGGACGGCAGCAAGCAGGTGGTGGTCAACGGATGGAAAGAAATTGCCGGCTACGACGTGAAGTCGGGCAAGCGAATCTGGCACATGCAAGGCACGGGCGATATTCCGGTCCCCACACCGCTCTACGACAACGGCCTCATCATCCTCACCAGCGCTCACGGGCCGGGCCGCCCCATCTACGCCATCCGCAACAACGCCGAAGGCGATCTGTCGAAGAAGCCGGAGGCCATCGCCTGGAAGCAGGAGCGCTCCGGCAACTACATGCAAACCCCGCTGCTCAACGATGGGATCGGATACTTTTGCCTCGACAACGGAGTGCTCAGTGTCTTTCAGCTTTCCACCGGCGAACGTTTGTATCAGCAGCGCCTCGGCGCAGGCTCCTCGGGATTCACCAGTTCTGCTGTTGCCGCCGCCGGCACGCTCTACATCACCAACTAAGACGGCCACACGTATGTGCTGAAGTTGGGCAACCAGTATGAGTTGCTCAAAGAGAACGAACTTGGAGAGCAAGTGATGGCGTCGCCCGCGGTCTCCGATGGAGTGATCTTCCTACGCGGACGGAGCCACCTTTGGGCGATCGGTGAAAAGCGCTAGCCATTTCTTGCGCGCGAACCACAGACGCAACGCCAGCAGCACAAACACAGCCACACCGTAGAGAATCGGATCCCACAGCGCGGCCTTGCCCTGCCAGTAGAAATGCACCACCCCGGCAATGGCGCTTGCGTAGGCCAACCGGTGCAACAACTGCCATTTCTTCCCCAATGCGCGGATGGCAGCCGCCGTCGATGTCAGGGCCAGAGGAAGCATCATCGCCCACGCCGCCCAGCCCATCGAGAAGAAGCGCCGCACTTTCAAATCGTCCCAGATCTCCGGCCAGAACCACGCCTTGTCCATCCACAAATAGTGGAACAGGTGCAGCGTGCCGTAAAAGAAGGCGAACAGCCCCAGCATGCGGCGAAACCGTATCAGATCGTTCCAGCCCGTCATCCGGCGCAACGGCGTCACAGTGAGACTGAACAGCAGCATGCGCAGCGTCCAGTCACCGGTGTAGCGAGCCACGGTCTCGGCACGATTGAAGCCGAGTTGATTGGTCTGCCAGCGATAGGCGAGCCAGGCCAGCGGCACAAGGCACAACAGAAACAACGCCACCTTCACCCAACGCGCTCGCAACATTAGCGGCAAGCCTCCGCCAGCGCAACACGCCGCGCCGGCATAGGAGCATGCCAGCAGAGCAGTCCCAGCACCGTCGTCACCACCGCCAAGCCGTAGAACATCCCGTCGTAGGACCCTGTGCGCTCCAGCGTTTCGGCCAGCAGTAGCGGACCCACTGCCGAAGCGAACACGGTCATCATCTGCGCGCAGCCTTGAATGCGCCCCAATTCGCGACGCCCGTAGACCTGACCCCACACGGAGAAGAACACCACGGTCACCACGCCCCCGGCGATACCCATCGCGGCCCCGTAGGCCATCACATGCGCGTAAGTGCGCACCAGCGGCAACGACACCAGAGCCGCGGCCAGCACGGCCATTCCGATACCCATCAATCGCCGGATGGACCAGCGCGAGGCCAGCCACCCGCCGGCGAAGTTCGCCACCAGGCCCAATAGCGTGCTGACCACTAACACAGTGTGATACACCTTCGCGTCAAATCCTCTCTGCTGCAATATGGATTCGTTGAACAAAGATATTCCCGAATACACCAATCCGAACACGGCGCTCGATAGAGCAAAGATCCAGAAAGCGCCGCCGCGCAACGCATCCCGCAAGCCGAGATCGCTGTCGCTCGATTCCACTTCCACGGTTTGGCCACCGGTCACCCCGGCCGCCTCGGGATTGCTGCGAGCCACCATCCAGGCGAGCGGCGCCATTGCCAGCACGCCCCAGCCGACGTAAGTCCAAGCCATGCGCCAGCCACTGCCAAGCACCGCCTGCCCCACCAGCGGAAACGCCGTCACGAATCCCATGCCCACCAGAAGCGAATACACACCCATGGCAATATTCAAACGCTTGGAGAACCACTTCCCCACCAGGGCGAGACTGACCACGGAGAGCGCGCTCTGCCCTAGCGCTCGTGTAAGCAGGATGCCGGCATACAGCGTTATCAAACCAGTTCCACCACTCATACCGAGCACCGTAGCGCCCAGTGCCGCCAGCACAGTGGTGAGCACCACGCGCGCCCCCCAACGATCCACCCATCCGCCCACAGGCAAACACAACAGCGAGCCCAGCAGGGTCGCCCAAAGGTTCACCGTGGCATACGCGACGCGGTCCAAGCCGAAGTCCCTGAGCAGCGGCTCGGTCACCAAACCCAATCCCTGCGTGCGCCCGGGAAGCGTCGCCACCATGGCCAGTGCCGCCACGCCCAGATTCCACCAGCCCGGATAGTAGCCTCGCAGTCGCATGAGCCGTTATTCTAGCCAAAAGTACATCGATGCCGCCTGACTTCACCGCGCAACAAATGTTCAGCCTGTGGTTGGTGCGCATTTCCTGTGCACTCTACTTTGCCGCGCTCACGCTTTGGATCCTCAAGCCGCGCGCATTTCCGAAGCGTACCTGGACCGCAGCGTGCGTTTTCTATCTGGCGCACATGATCACGGCGTTCGCCTTCTTCCACCGCTTCAGCCACAGCGAAGCCTACCAAGCAACGGCTCGCCAGACGCAGGCGCTGATGGGCGTCTACTACGGCGGAGGGTTGTATTGGAACTACGCATTCACTGCCATCTGGATCGCCGACGCGGCGTGGGCATGGCGGGCCGGGTATGTGACTCGTCCGCGCTCGATTCACATCGCAATTCACGGCTTCCTCGCTTTCCTCTTCTTCAATGCCACGGTAGTCTTCGGCAAAGGATGGATACGCATCGCCGGGATGGTTGGATTCCTCGCCCTGGCGGCAATGCGCGTGGCGCTGCGCTCCCGGTCTGTAGGAAGATAGAGTGCTTATGCGATTAGCCGTTGTCGGATTAGGGCGCATCGGTCAATACCACGCCAACCATGCGCAACAAGTTGCCATTGAAACAGGGGGCACGCTCACTGCCGTCGTCGATACGAACGCCGAGCGGGCGAAAGAAACCGCCGCCCGGCTCTCGCAGGGCCAGCCCACTCCCGTGCAGCCGTTCTTCAGCGTCGAAGAAATGGCCGCCGCTCGAGTGGCCGATGGGTCGTTCGTCTGCTCGCCCACCGATTGCCACCGCGCCAACACGACAGCGCTCATCCGCGCCGGGCAACGCGTGCTGCTTGAAAAGCCGCTCACCGGCACGCTGGCCGATGACCGCGAATTCGCGCAGGAACTGGACCGCGATTTTCCCAATGCCGTGATGCTCGCCTTTCAACGCCGCTTCGATGCGCCGCTGCAGCACGCCAAGCGCCTCATGCGGGACGGCGTCATCGGGCGTGTGTTCAAAATCGTGTCGATTCTGGAGGATTCCAATCCCGCGCCGGACGGCTACAACAGCGGCGGCATTCTGCCCGACATGTCCGTGCACAACGTGGACGAAATCCTCTGGCTCTGCGATGGCAAGATGCCCGTTACCGCCGCGGCCATCGGCTCCTGCCTGCACAGCCGCAAGCTGAGCACGGCCATTGAGGATTTCGACGATGCCTACATGCATCTCTGGTTTGAAGGCGAACTGGGTGCGCAGGTGCAGGTGACGCGCAATCACGTTTCCGGCTACCGCGTCGAGACCTGGATCTACGGCGACAAGGGACAGATCCACATCGGCCGCTTCGATCAGCGCTATCGCGATGTGATAGTGGAAGCGTACGGCAAGCGCCCCGCCACCACCCCGATCGAAGTGAAGAACTACACGATGCCCGAATACGGCGCCGGCGCGCCGGAGTTCATGGACCGCTTCGGCCCCGCCTATAAAACAGAACTGCTCGAATTTGTTCGCAAGTGCGAGGCCGGACAACCGTTCGACGTCACCCACCGCGACGGTGTACGGGCAATGGAAGTGATCGATGCGGCGATGCGCGGATTGATCGATCCAACACGTTGCGCCAAGGTAACCAGCGTCCTGGCCTGACGAAGGGCGCTGTTGGGCATTCCGTCTACTGTCGCCTGTCTTCCCTATCCCGAAGGGATATGAAGAGCGGAGTTCTTGTCTCCGCTAGCGCATGTGGACCATCAGCGACTCCTCGCTTTCGCCGTGGTCAAAGCTGTGAAAATACCGTGTCAGCGCTAGCGCAATGGCGCCCAGCAGCGAGGAGTCGCGCGAGTGCGCCGAAGAATAGATGCGGATGCCTTCCAGCCATGCCGCGGGCACGCGTTCGCGCAGCACGGTCCATAGGGATTTCTCCACCATGTCCCAGGCATCGGCGGCCCAACTGTCGACGACGATCGCCTCGGGGTTCAATCCGATAATCAGGTTGGAAATTCCCAAAGCCAGGCTGCGCGCCCCTTCTTCGATCACCTCCACGGCCACCGCATCGCGTTGCCGCGCGCGCTGCACCAGATCCTTGATCGAAATCGGATTCCCTTCGGTGCGCTCGTGGTAGCTGCGCAGCAAGGCACGTTCGGCGGCGTACTCTTCCC
>JAEUQG010000292.1 GCA_016789755.1 Bryobacterales bacterium | reverse complement strand
AAAGTAGCCGTCCAGCCGCGCTTTGTCGCTGTTGCCGAGTGAGGAGTTGAGATCCTTGAAATCGTCCTGCACCGCATCGAGCACGCTCTTCTTTCGGTCGAGCCAATCCCGCGGCCGCGTGCCGAAGATACGGTCAAACAGATTCCGCGGGACCAGTTCCGGAGGCAGCGCCCGTTCGTATCCCGCCCAGCTCATGTTGCGGTGTATGCTCTCGCCGTGCGATTCCTGGCAGACGCCGATTTGCAGAGACCGGAAGCGCGACGCAGCGCCGATCTTCGCCGCAATCGCTTGATCGATGGACGGCCCGCCTGCCCCGCGTCCGGTGAAGGGTGTGCCGGAAACCAGGCCGCTCATGGAACGGTGATGATCGTTGCCCGGACCGGGCATGCGCGCCGCCGGATTGTCCAGGCCCGAAAGCACGTGGATCTGATCCTGCATCGCCGCCAGCGGCGCAAGGCACGGCGTCATCCGGTATCCTTGTCCGGTTTCGGCCGGGATCCAGTAGCGTTCCGGGATGCCGTTGCCGTTGAACCAGAGTACGAACCGCGAGGGGATCGGCGTTTCAGCGCCGTAGGCCGTGCCGTGGCTGTTAAACATGGCATCGAGCGGCGGTAGTCCGATGCGCAGCAAAGTCCCGGCCGAGGTGATGCCTCGAAGCAGACGGCGGCGGGAGAGTGCGATGCTCGTGTTCATTGCGTTCGGCGCCTCCCCTGCGGGGACGCCAGATCCTCGGCTATCCATATCATAAGGTCTTTGAAGCGGAATTGCGCGGCGGTGAATTTCGAGTACACCCCCTCCAGAAACTCGCGGTCGCCGTCATCTTCGCGCCGTCCGTTGGCATAACGGAAGAGCTGCTTGACCACGCATTCGTGGCATTCCTTGCTCCCTGCAAGAATCTGTCCGAGTTGCTTGGGCCCTGAAAATTTCCCGTTCGCCATGCCGCTGATGTTCCCGGAAGTGTCCAGCGGCAGATCGACCGTGATGGCTTTGTCGTTGCGTGTTTCGCGCGCCGGAAAGAACGTGATGCTTTCTTTGTCGCGCTGGCGCCCGATGGCATCGAAGCCTTCGAGTCCGAATCCGATCGGGTCCATCAACTGGTGGCAGCCCGCGCAAACGGGATTGACCACGTGCTCGGAAAGGCGCTGCCGCGACGTAAGAGCCCGGTCCGGCGAGAGCGGAGGCAAGCTGCTGTTGGTGCCGGGCGGCGGATCGGGCACGGTTTGGCAGAGAAAGCGGTCGCGCACGAAGTAGCCGCGCACCGTGGGCGAAGTTTCCCCGGGCTTGCTCGTGAGCGAGAGAAACATCGCCTGGCTGAGGATGCCGGCGCGCCCTTCCGGATAGGCGGTTTTGACGAACTCCTCCCCGGGCGCCGGCGCCTTGTACAGCGCCGCCAGATCGGAATTCACAAAGCCGTAGCCGGCCGTGAAAATGTCGAAGAAATTTCTGTTCGTCCAGACAACCTCTGCGATCGTGAGCCGCGTTTCCTCGGTCATCGCCGCGGCCAGTTCTTCGTTGAATTGATTAAAGATGCGGCGGTCTTTTACGGAACTCCACACCAGATCGAAGCGCAGCCACTGGGCAAGGAACTCATCCACGGCGCCCTTGGCCCGCGGATCGTCGATCATACGGCGGATAACGGCTTCGCGCGCCGCGGGGTTCGACAGCTTGCCGCTGCGCGCATCGGCGGCGAGCGCGGCATCGGGCATGGTCTCCCACAGAAAGTAGGAAAGGCGAGTAGCTGCTTCGTAGGGAGCAGTGGCGCCCCCCTCTTCGATGCGGAAGAGAAACTTCGGCGATTGCAGCATTGCTTCCACAACCGTTTGCGCCCCACGCACGAAATCGCCGCGCCGGCGCGATTCGTTCAGCAGCAGGTTCGCATAACGGCTTTGCTCGATGGGAGTGAGAGGGCGGCGGAAGGCGCGCCCGCCGAAGGACTCGACGAAGGCGCCGGCGCACTTCGCATCGGCCGGCGAGAGCGGCTTGCAGGGGATAAGACTGTTGTCGTCCCGCCCGCCCAGAAAGGCTGTACGGGCCAACCGTTCCGCGGCGTTGGCGTAGCTCTGTGCCAGCAGGGGAGAGATATCCTGCGCCGCGAGTTGGTTCTTAAATCCGTTGACGAAGTCTTCAGCGGGGAACTGATCGGCGGGGCGGGTGCGGTCCCCCAGCAGGTCACGCACCGTGTTGTTGTACTGATGATGGGTCAGGCGGCGGATCTGCGGCGTGGTCTCCGCATGCAGCGCGATCGCAAACAGGGTGAGTGCAAGCATCGTCATCTCCAGAGCACCTGGCATTGCGGCAGAGCTTTTCGCAATGCCGCCGCGCCCGCTTCGCTCAGCTTCGTCTCAGCGGCGTCGAGCAGCTTGAGTCCTTTGAGCGCCCCCAGCGCGGGCACGGCGGAATCGTCGATGCCCGCGGTCTTCCAAAGGCTGAGCCTCTCCATCGCCGCCATCGATTGCAGTGTGTCCAACGCCGCCGCACCGACTTGCGTCTTGCTCAAGTCGAGTTCCTTCAGCCGCACCAGCGAACGCAACCGCGCCAGACCGCTGTTGGTGAGACGCACCCCGGCGAGGTTCAGCGCTTCCAGTTGCGCGAGCGCGGCGATGGTTCCCATGTCGGCTTCCGTCAGCGCGGTGCCCCATGTTCCGGAGTTGCGCTTCTGCGCTCCACTCAAGTTCAGGCGCTTCAAACGCGGCAGCGATTTGAGAATGTGCAGGCCCACGCCGCTGATCTTGTTCCCGCCGATGGACAGGTCTTCCATGCGGTTGAGCCCCGCCAGGTATTCCATGCCGTTGTTCGTAATCTGCGTGTAGCTGACATCCAGCCTTTCGAGCGCCGGCAGTTCGGCGATGTACTCCATGCTGGTGTCGGTGATGTCGGTGCCTCGCAACTGGAGCGAACGTAGTTGCTTCCAGCCGCGAATGTGGGCGATGGCGGCGTCGGTCAGCAACTCAGCCGACTGCAAGTTGAGATGCTCTATCCCCCGCAGCGGGCTCAGCTGTTCCAGCGCGGCATCGGTGATGAGTGTGAACGACAGATCCAGCGTCTTGAGATGCGGCAGTTCGGCGAGCGAAGCGATGTCGCCATCGGTGACCCAAGCAAGATCGATGCGGATGCCGGTGACGCGGGATTGGGCGTCGCGCGTAACCGCGCCGCCGCGCGCTTCGATCCAGTCGAGCGGACCCGCGCAGAATGCCGCAACAGCCGATAGCAGCAGGATGAGGCAGCGCATCAGCTTCCCCTCCGGACAGGTTGCGAGGAATCGCGCTCCCACACGATGCGGCAGGCGGGAAGACTCTTGCGCAGCGCGGCCAGTCCCTTGTCCGTCACCAGCGTGTGATACAGGTTGACGTGCTGGAGTTGCGCCATGGCGGCGAGCGCCGCAGCACCCGCGTCCGTGATCGCGGCGCTATCGAGCAGCAGTTCCTTCAGCGCGGGGAGCGCGGCCAGTGCGGCGAGCCCCTTGTCCGTAACGGCGGTGTAATCCAGATTGAGACGAGTGAGCTTGCGCAGCGGAGCCAGGGCCGCCAGCCCGCTATCGCCAACGCGCGTACGGACCATTTCCAGCCGCGTCAGATTGGTCAGCCCTCCCAAGGCGGCAATGCCCTTGTCGGTGAAGCGTCCGTAGCCAAGCAGCAGTACTTCCAGCGATGGAATGCTGCCGATGTGTTGCAGCCCGGAGTCGCCGGTATCGGCCCCGGTGAGGTGGAGTTCGCGCAATTGCGTCAGCGGCCTCAAATGGACGAGTCCGTCGTTGGTGATGTCCGTGTGGGAAAGATCCAGCACGCGCAACGAGCCCAGTTTGCCGATGTGAATGAGATCTTCGCTGGTGACGGCTGTGGAAGCAAGCTTCAACTCTTCCAGCGACGTAAGGGCGCTCAGATCGGCCAGGCCCGGGCCTTCCACCAGCGTGTGGCTCAGATCGAGCCTGCGCAGAGAACGGCATCGCGCGAGGTGCCGCAGTCCGGCGTCGGAGACCGTGGTGCTCGCCATGGACAACGCCGTCAGGGCGCAATTGGCGGGAATCGCCTCCAGCGCCGGGTTGCCCGCTTGCGTCACGCTCAAATCGAGCGAACGTGGGCGCGCCAGGATTGGGCGGACATCGGCGTCGGTGGCTTCGCTGCGGGCAAGCGACACTTCTGTGGCGGAGGCGGAAACCGAGATGCTTCTCGGGCGCGCGGATTCGACGCTGGTATCGAGAAACGCCACCGTGCATCCAGGCAGCGCCTTGCGCAGCGCAGCCACACCGCCCCGGCTCACACGCGAATAGCGCAGATCCAGCCGGGCCAGACGTGGCAGCCGCTTCAGCTTCTCCAGCCCCGCATTGGTGACTTTGGTGCGGTAAAGATTGAGCTCTTCGAGCCCCGTGAGTTGGGCCAGCGAATCGAGACCGGCGTCGCCGATATCCGCCCCCAGCAGATTCAATCTCCGAAGCTTCGTCAGTGCGGCAAGACGCCGCAGACCGGCATCGCCGATACGTGTCCCATAGAGATCGAGTTCCGTAAGCTCGGTGAGAGCGGCCAGCGAAGCAAGCCCTTCGTCCGTGATCAGCGTGTCGCGCAGGTTTAGTTTCTCCAGACGCGTCATCCCTGCGATGCTGCGCAAGCCTTCGTCGTCGACGGGCGTATTCTTCAGATCGAGCTCGCGCATCGATGTGAATGGCGCCAGTGTGCGGCCCTTCACCTTCGTTTGCGCCAAACGCAGTTCGCGCAGGTTGACCAGAGCAGCGATGGCCGCGATGGCCGAGTCATCCAACTGCACGTCGGTTTGCACCGGCAAGCTCAGCACCAGCCGTTCGAGCTGTGTGAGCGCCGCCAAATGCTGGAAGCTGTCCCGCGAGGTCTTCGTCGGAAGCGAATGCCACGTTCTCCCCGAAATGTAAAGCTCCCGGAGTTCGCTGAGTCCGCTGAGACGCCGGAATTCATCCGGCTGCAGGACCAGCGGAACGAGATTCACCGTATGCAGGCGAAAATCCGCCGAAGGCAGTTGCGAGATGCCCGTGATGCGCTGGCTGCTGCCCTGCACGACAACCGTGCCGCCCAACCGCAACACCCATTCGGCCGCGTCGCGATCGGCGGCCTGCAGCATAGGCGCAATAAGAACCAGTAGTGTACGGATCAGTTGCATGAATCCATCGCCCCATGCGAGAGGCATGCTATCAAACCTTGCGGCTAAGCATCGAGCCCCAGTTTGCGCCGCCCCTCAGCGGTAAGGCGGTTCGAGTTCCAACCGGGCTCCCAGGTCTGCTCCACAACCACGTGCCGCACCCCCGGCACCTTCATCAACGTCTGGCGCACAGGCATCGAATTGCCGCCGGAGCCGAACGAAAAATATCCGATCAGCGGGCGCCCGCGATGAGGCATCGCCATCGACACATGCACGACATCGCCGCGCACGCGCAGATCGTAGACCAGGCCGAGATCGACCACGCTGACGTCGCTTCGATAGAGCTGCTCATCCTTGCACAGGCGCAGTGCATCCCACAGAGCGCTCTTCGAGATTGGACTATCGCCGGCCTCACCGGGCCGCGCCAAACGCCCTTGCTGCTGCGCGGGAGCATTGCTCCGGTCAGGTTCGCCGGCGGCGGCCGCATACGGATTCATCAGCCGGTGGCGCAACGTCTCCAACTGCACGGCGCCATCCTCCGGATAGGGAATCGCGGCGTAGGCGTTCTTCTGATGCAGCACCGTGCCTTCGGCCAGCACGTGTTTGGGAGGCAGCGGATAGCGGCTCCAAACGTGCCCGTGCCATTTGTAGAACATCTGGGGCGAACCGGAATGCCGCAGCCGCGGAAGGCCGTCGGCGCGATGTTCCAGAAACAATGCCGCGAAGCTATCCTTGCTCTCTTTGTGAAAAAATCCCACCGCCCAGAGATCGTCCGCGAGTTTCGCATCCGGAGTGCCCGTTCTCATCTTTCCATCGGGACCCATCCAAAGCATGTCGCTGAACGACTGGCCGGAGAACACCCATTCGTCGTCGCGAAGCGCATCGGCCTCGACGGTTTTCACTGCGGTCATGCGGCCCATCTTATGGAACCACGGCAAGCCCGCGTAGAAACGGTACTCGACATCGACATGGACACGGCTGGGCGAAAACACGGGATGAATGGGCGAATACGGAAATCCCCAGCGGCGGATGGAAGTGCAGAGCGGGCCTCGCACCACTTCGTAGTCGGGGCAGGAGTCCCAAAGAGTGATGCGCATCTTCTGGATGTTCCCTGCTGTGACGTAGTCGTGGGCCCAATCGATGCCGGGAGGTTCGCCATGCCCTTCCCCGCCGGCGAACAGTTCCAGGCCGTGCTCGCGTTTGAAGGTGAGACGCTCCAGTTGCCCCATCTGCCGCGAAAGTCGCGCGCGGAAAAAATCGTTCTCGATGTCGAGCGCAAACCCTTCGCCGCGCGTCTCCAGATCGGTGGAATAGAGCGGCAGTTCCGCGTCCGGGTTGCCGTAGAAGAGCAGATAGGTGAGCCGCTGGTGCGCCGCCCCGGAAGCCATGAACAGCACCTGCGCGGAACGTGTATCCCCGCGGACCACTTCATGGAACACCTGCGACGGAACTTCCTTCAGCAAACCGCCGGTAACGCGCACCACGCGCAATTCGCGCGCGAGCGAAGCGCATTGGGCAACGGGCGCGGCTACGGTGATCTCCACCGGCTCCGGCGGACGATTCCGCCCGATGGTTTCGTCCAGCGTAACCGCATAGCAGTGGCGCCAGCCGCGGGCCCACTGCTGCCACGCAGCCGGAAGCGATGCCGCCGGTTGCGCGCTGGACACGGGAACCAGCGGACGAGGAGGAGGCTCCTCGTCGGAGAGCGCCTGCGCCGCCGTGTTGCGGATGGAGTGGGCAATGGCCCGCGCCAGACGATAGTCCTTGCGCTTGTAGGCCGCTTCCAGCAGGCGAAGCTTTTCATCGAACGAATCGGTGCGATCCCAATACCGGTTTTCCGCCATGGTTTCTCCTGTGTACAACAAAAAAGGCGGCCCGCGAAAGGCCGCCTTCTTCTCTGTGAGCGCGAGTCAGGCGTCAGAACTCGAATTTCAGAGCCAACTGCAAGCTCCGGTTTTCGCCCACCGTGGTCGTGATGCGTCCAGCCGTCGGCGAGCCGATGCTTCCGTTGGGAAAGCCGAAATACGGCGAGTTGAAGAGATTGTACGCCTCGAAACGGAACTGCACGTTGAGACGTTCTTCCGCCCCGAAACGATTGTTCTTCACGAACGATGTATCGAAGTTGACGTTGCCCGGCGAATAGAGAATCCCACGGCCGGCGTTGCCATAGGTGAAAGCGGCCGGCGCGGCAAAGCACGACGGATCGAACCAGCGGTCCGGCGCCGGATTGTCCAGCTTGCCGGAGCAGGACAGGCGATTCGGCCAGCTCGGCGCGCCGTTGTTCACACCCGCCGCCAGATTGATGTTGAACGGGCGCCCCGTGGTCAGCGTGGTGATTCCGGACACTTGCCATCCGCCAGCCACCCGCCGCGCAACCGCATTCGAGTTGGCGAACTTGCGGCCTTTGCCGAAAGGCAGATCCCACACGTAGTTGATCACCGCGCGGTGGCGCACATCGAAACCCGAAGGCCCGCGGTTGCAATCCAGGCAGGTGACCGTTTGCGGGCCGCCCGTCTGTCCGCCGCCGGAGCCCACCGATCCCGTGTAGTCGAGCGACTTGCCCCAAGTGTATGCCGCCAGGAACTGGAGTCCGTTCTCATAGCGCTTGGTGGCCTTCAACTGCATCGAGTGGAACGACGAGCGGGCACGCCAATCCACAAAGAAAATGTTCGGAATGCGATTGAGCGGCTGCAGCAGGCGGCGCGGCTCCAAGGCGCCCGGCCCTGGCTGCACTTCATTGGGATTGTAACTCTGCGCCAGATTCATTCCGGTCGATCCCGCGTAGTCGGCCTCCACCATCAGAGACTGTGTCACCTGCCGCTGGATGTTGGCCGTCCAGGTTTGCATGTACGGCGTGCGGTTGTCGAGTGAGTGGCCGTTCAAGCGCGGGGCTGGGCTGAGCCCGTTGATCTCGCCCGGCGTGCGCGGCTTCACCGCTTGCGGCAGCGGGAACGGATTGTCGATGGTAGCCACCCCGTTCATCGTCAGGGGGAAGTCGGGGAAGGCCAGCGACTGCGTGAAGAAGATGGGTACGTTGAGACCGATTTGCCCGTTGGCCGTCACCGGATCGGGGAAGTACACCAGGCTGTAGCCGGATCGCAAGATCGTCTTCCCGTTTCCCGTGATGTCGTACGCCATCCCGATGCGCGGCCCGAAGTTCTTCCAGTTCGTGCGCTTCCCCGCCGAGCGCGAAACGCCGTTTTCATTGGAATAGAGCATCGACAACGTGCGCAGATCCCAATTGGGCAACCGGTCGTATTTCTCGGTCTCCGGGCGGAACACTTCATGCCGCACGCCGAGGTTCACAGTCAGCCGCCGGTTCACCTTGATGTCGTCCTGCAAATACAACGAGTTCTCCCAGATGTTGAGGTAGAACGGCTCGAACACGCCCGAACGCGCGCCGGAGTTCATGTAGCCGGTCAGCAATGTGGCGAGTCCGAACCCGCTGTTGGCGGGGCTTTGCGGATTGTTCGTGAACGCGCGCGTGAAGTTCATGTTGCCGCGCACGGCTTCGTTCACGAACGGCTGCGCTTTGCGCTGCACGATGTGCCAGCCGAATTTGATCGTGTGCTTGCCCACCGTCCAGTTCCAGGCGCTGTCGAGCTGATAGTGCGTCTGCAGTGGATTCACCGGCAGGAACGCCGGTCCGCCGGAAAGGCCGGTGATGTCGGTGACGTTGATCGTCGGTATCCCCGACGACTGGCGGTTGAGATTGATGTTGCGGATGCCGAGCGAAGTTGCCGCATTGATGCCGATGTCCTGCTGCGTGGTGAGCGGATTCGTGCGCGCGAAGCCGGCGCGGAATTCATGCAGCAGATTCGGTTTGAAGATGTGCGTCCAATTGAACGCCGAACCCTGCGTGGTGAGCTGCGTATCCTGCAACCCCGCCACATACGGCCCAAGCGTGAAGCGCGAGGCGGCGTCGGCCGGGGTTGGCAGACAACAGTTGGCTTGCCCCTGCGGCGCGGTGAGATTGTAGGCGTTGTAGGTGTAGCGGAAGAACAGGCTGTCGGTGGTGCTGATCGTCTGGTCGAAACGGCCCGTGTAGACGTTGTCCTTCACTTCCCGGTTGGGCACCGAGATGTAGTTGTCGAACAGCCCGCCGTTGCGGCCAGGTGCGTTAGGCAGCGGATAGATGCTGGCTACGTTGCGGCCCACGGAATTAATGGCCGCGGCGGGCATAATGTTGCCGGGGTAGGGATCGCGCACGGTGCGCCCGTCGGCCACGCGAGTGGTGAGCGGGTTGTAGATGGTGAGGTTGGCGTCGCGCAGCACCTGCGAGAAATCGCCGGCGCGGGTCTGTGCCGTGGGTACAGTGTTCACCGTCGCGATGCCGCGGGCCGTGCGCAGCGCGGCGTAATCGAAGAAGAAGAAGGTCCGGTTCTTCCCGTTGTACAGCTTCGGAATCAGCACCGGGCCGCCGATCGCCAGTCCGTATTGATTCTGGCGGAACACAGGCTTGCGCTGATTCGCCGGCGCAAACACGTTGCGGGCATCCAGTTCGTGGTTGCGGTGGAACTCAAAAACATTGCCGTGAAAATCGTTAGACCCCGATTGCGTGGAGACGGAGACGACTCCCGCGCCGCGCCCAAACTCGGCCGAGAACACTCCTGTCAGCGTCTTGAATTCACGCACCGATTCCACGGTGGGCGCGACTACGACGGTGTTGAACGTGAACTCGTTGTTGTCGATGCCGTCTACCAGCCACGCGTTGGTGTTGGCGCGGCTCCCTAGGGCATTGAAGTTCGACGGGCCGCGCGGGTTGAACGTGGAAGCGCCGGAAAGATTCTCCCCCGCCTGCCCCGGAGTCACTCCCGGATTCAGGTACACCAACTGCGCGAAATTGCGGCC
The DNA here is from genome assembly GCA_016789755.1 of Bryobacterales bacterium. Lineage (GTDB taxonomy): Bacteria > Acidobacteriota > Terriglobia > Bryobacterales > Bryobacteraceae > CADEFT01. Next base: position 833 of record JAEUQG010000292.1, on the reverse strand, counting down.
GTTGAGGGGAAGCTCGCGGACCGCGCGCGTGCCGATCACCTCTCCCAGTTCGGCGGATTCGGAACGAACCAGCGGAGCAGCGGCGGTCACTTCGACGGTCTCGCTTACGCTGCCCACCGCGAGCGTGAAGTCCGTACGAGCCTTCTGGTCGACTTGCAGCGCCACATTCGTTTGTATGGCTTTCTTGAAGCCGTCTTTCTCCACAGTGACGGAATAGACGCCAGGGACAAGAAACGGCGCGTTATACAGCCCCGCTTCGTCGGTCTGGTATTTCGATGTGGTGTTCTTACTGGTTTCGGTGATGGTTACCGTAGCAGCGCTGACGGCTGCTCCCGTGGTGTCCGTTACGACGCCCAGAATGGTTCCAGTGGTGACCTGCGCCCATGCAGCCGAGGCTGCCAGCGCAAGGATGCAGAGAATGCGACAGAGATTCGCTAGGTTCATGGTTTTCAGACAAGCCCCGTTGGCGATCAGTATATACCCGGCGGATTATCCATCTCCAGCTATGTGGTGGCCCAGCGCGATTGCGTGCGCTGGGCGATTCCGACTACTCTATTAAACATAAGGGGTCAGAGGGGCTGATGCTCGCCAACCGGCGTAGCTAGCACTCTCAGTTCGAAATCAACACCACCTAGGGGAGTTCAAGAATGCGATCCATGCTGTTCGCGCTTCTTCTTGCTTTCGCTTCGACCGGTTACGCCCAGACCTTCGCCGACATCTCCGGTGAAGTGAAGGATCCATCGGGCGCCGTCATCGGCGGAGCGAAAGTCACACTAATCAATACCGCCACGAACGCTACTCGTGAAGCGGTCACCAACGAATCCGGCCTGTAC
>JAEUQG010000270.1 GCA_016789755.1 Bryobacterales bacterium | reverse complement strand
AATCTTTTCGACCTCGTCGTGCGGGTTGGGGATGACGTGAACGGCGACGAGTTCCCCGACGCGGCGGGCAGCGGCGGCTCCCGCATCCGTGGCAGCTTTGACCGCGCCGACGTCACCGCGAACGGTGACGGTGACGAAGCCGGCTCCAATGTATTCTTTACCGGTGAGGGTGACGTTGGCGGTCTTGACCATGGCATCGGCCGCTTCGATTGCGCCGACGAGACCTTTTGTTTCCACCATGCCTAGGGCTTCCATTGATGTTCCTAACCTGGATTTCGAGAAATTAAGCGAACTCTCACCGTATCACAGGGGGTGGGTTGGTAGCCACTGTCCGGAGCCCGGCGATTGCGGCCAATTCGCCCCGCGACAGCTTTCAACCACGCGTTCCGTTGGTAATTGCAGACCGCAAGATTTTCTCTCAAGGAGGACCTATGACAAGACAAATCCTATTTGCCGGATTGTGCTCACTGGCGATGTGGCCCGCACACGCGCATGGAGCTTTGCTCGCACCACCGCTGGTCTCCGGAAGCCTGCTCTTCAATCGCACACCGCCCGACGGGGTGAACTTCTTCAGTTTTGGAACTTTTGCCAGCAGTGGACCCGGAGGATCGCTGGGGTTCCACTCCGCTCCCTCGCCTATCCCCTCGCTCCAGGCGAACGTGTCGCTCATCAGTAACTTCTATGGCCGCTCCAGCGGAACACTCATTTACGAAATGCAACTGTCAGGGCCTGCGGACACCGTTGCCGTTCTGGTGCACGCTGCCGGCAGCGTGGCCGGATCCTCCATCACAGACGATCCGTTTGCCGTCTTTGCGCTCAAGGCAACATGGTCGCTGTTTCACGCCAACAGCGGACAATTCGTCGTGCTGGAGGAGGGCATCCAAACACCCGCATTGCAAGGCAGCTTCAGCCAGAGTTTCTCCAACACGAGGGATCTGGTTCTGAAGGTCGGAGATCTGTACCGCATCACGATGGTTGCCGACGCCGGCGCGGCTGCCGGTTCGGGCGCCAATGCTCATGGCTTCGCTTTCATCGACCCGCTGTTCACCTTCGCACCGGGCGTAGGGCAGGAATTCTCGTTTCTGTTCAGCGAGGGCATTGGCAACTCGGCGGCGGCGCTGACGCCGGAACCTGGAACGATGGCGATGATTGGCGTTGCGGCGTGGTTGTTGGGACTGCGCCGCCGGCGTGGATAGGCATGCGCGATCCCAGCCGGGGTTGAATACCAGGGCGGTCAGCCACGCTAGTCCCGTGGAAACCGCGATGAGGGGGACTGTCAGCAACACCAGTCCCCTTATCCGCGCTGCGCCCGCACCCGCGCGCTCAAACGCCGCCCGCTTCGTACAGAATCACCTGACGGGTGCGATCGAGTGGCGTGCGCCGTTGTGTCGACGGCATCATGAGTTCCGTCCTCTCAAACGTCCGCACAGGCCGGAGCGGCCCTCAGCATAGTCAGCAACTCGCGTGCCGCCGCTAGACCCGGCGCGTTGTGCGGTCCCTCAAAAAGCAATCCAGGTGAAAAACGGTTCACGGCTGTAAACTCTGACGACAGTCCGGCCGCGTTTTCCGACTGTGGAAGTGGAGCAAACAAGCGCTCCCACAAACGTCCGCACAGGCCGGGGCGACCCCCAGCATGCGTAAGAATTCGTGTGCTGCGGCTGGACCCGCCGCCTTGTGCGGGCCCACTTCCACATAGGAGACCGCAATGAAACGAATACACATCATGATGTTGCTCTGCGCTGCGGCGGCGAAAGGCGGCGTACTCGCTCCCGCCACCGTCACCGGCAGCGTCTTCTTTAATCTGGAGCCGCCGCCAAGAATCGACTTCAGCGGCTTCGGCACACACCGACAGACTGGCCCCGGAGGCATGGTGCAGTTCAGCAGCATCGGCATGCCGATGCCCGCCGTGATGGCCGAAGTCGACGTCAAAACCCTGAACTACGGGCGCTCCAGCGGCGTGCTCTCCTACGACATGGAGATCTTGGGACCCGCCGGAGACGTCTCGGTGGAGGCAGTAGTGACGGGCGCCATATCGGCGTCGACGGGCGTGAATGAAAAAGGCACCGGCTTCGCGGTTACGGCCGCGCTCGCGATGTTCGACAAATCGAGGGGGAAAACGGTAATCAAAGGCGACGGCATATCAATGAAGAAGAGCGAGGGCAGCCACCGCGACTCCTTCGCCCTCACCAGACAAATGATGCTCAGCGTCGGCCGCGTCTACCGCATCGATCTCCGGGCCGACGCCGCGGTTGCGGCTGGCACCGGCGCCGAAGGCAGCGGCATGGCCTTCCTCTATCCCATGTTCCGCTTTGGATCCGGTGCAGGCTCGGGCTATTCCTTCGCCTTCAGTTCCGGTATCGGCAACGGCGACGACGTGGCAACGCCCGAACCGGGAGCCATGGGCCTCATGAGCTTGGGTGTGTTTGCCATCTGGGGCTGGAAACGCCGCCGTCAGCCCTGATGAGATGTTCCGCTCCCTTTTGCGCTTAGCCTCCTGCAAGGCATCTTTGCCTGCAAACAGGAGGAACCATGACTGTCTTTCCCTTGCCGCTGGTTGCGGTGTGCGGCCTGGTGTTGGCCATGGGCGCGGCGGCAGCGCCGCTGTCGCCCGTGGCGGTTTCAGGGAGCGTCTTCTTCAACCTCGAGCCCCCGCCCCGAGTGGATTTCCTCACATTCGGCGTCTTTCCCCTCGCCGGGCCGGGCGGCTCGCTGCAGTTCTCCGCAACATCGGGCCCGTCGCCGCAACTGCTCGCGGAGGTCAATACAAACACCGGTTATTACGGACGTTCCGTCGGCACTCTCTCCTACTACTTGCAAATCGTGGGTCCGGCGGGCGATGTTCCCGTATCTTTGTCAATGCAGGGAAAGGCACTCGGCAACTCCATCACTGGTAGCCGTTTCGCAAGCTTTGCCGTCGGGATGCTCTGGTGGCTCCACAACGAAACCACCGCCACCCCGCTCATCGCCAGAGAAGGCATAGAGTCCGGTGCGATTGCCGGCCCCTACGATCAGGACTTCGATCCCCTCTACCTCCTCTTGCTGAGGGCAGGGGACATCTACAAAGTGACACTCCAGGTCGGCGCCGAGGCCGCCGCGGGGTCAGGCGCTTCCGCAAACGCCTCGGCCCGCCTCCGGCCTCTCTTCCAGCTCGATGCCGGGCCGGAGTATTCCCTCCTCTTCAGCGACGGCATCGGCAATGCCGCTACCCCGGAGCCTGCTGCATTGGGTTTGATGTCCCTCGGCCTCGGATTGGCCTATCTGCGGCGGAACTCGAACAGCCGCGTAGGCGCATCCTCAGGAAGAAAATAGAGCCGGCCCCCACGCAGCGTCATCCCTTCGTGCGTGTACGCAAGGCCGCGATCCGTGGCCCCCACACTCAGACGGCGAACCAGCGATAGATCGGGCAGGCGCACCCATTCCACCGCGCCCGCCCCTTTCGTCGTCGGGCCCGCTCCCATCAGCAACTCACCGTCCATCTTCAGATCCTGCCAGTGCGTCGCAATAGGATTGGCCCGCTTCGATATCTGCCGCCCCTCCCGCGTCCATTGATAAATGGTGCGGCTCGACCAACTGCCCCCGGCAAGCCCCGATGCCGAAGCCGCGATGCACCCGATATGGTCTTGCACCTCGAAACTGGAGATCACGGCAAGGGTCTGCTTGTGACGGCGCTCAATGGTCGTGGGCCCGTCGCGGTCGTACTCGGCAACAGGGATCCAAACGGAATCCCCGTCCAGCGCGATGCCTCCGGGGTGGATCCGGTCGCCGCTCTGCACCTCGACCTGTTTCACCAGCCGCCCCGACGGCAGTTCGATCGTCGTCAGATACCCCTTCCGCGCTTTCGCGTCAACCGACGAGATCCACAGCGTCGTCCCCTCAATGTCGATCCCTTGCACATGGTGTAGATTGGCTTGAATCGCGCTCGTCGAATGCAGCTTCCAGGAACTCTCCAAAGGCTCCGTCGATTGCGCCAGTGCGCTGAACAAGAGTGCCGTCAAAAACAGGCTCATGCGTCATAGCATGCCACGGCTAGGGGTTCGGATAACCGGCCCGGTCGCTCACCGCCCACATCGAGTCCAACGTCACCAATCCGTGAAATAGATTCTTATCCGTTTCCTCGAACACCTCCAGCGCGTTCGGATTGGGCCGGTCGGTTTGCAGATACGTAGAGGCCCGCTTCAGGTCCGGCTTGTTCACCGTGTCGAACGGCGGCCACGCCGCGCGGTGATGGCAGTTCATGCAGTTAGTCGTGATCGGGTGCGACGCCGCCAGCTCGATGTACGGATTGTAGGCAACCGGCCACACCGGACCTTTCGTCGTCGGCGGCGCATAATAGTTCGGATTCGTCTTCTGCTGTATCTGCCCGTACGTCGTCGTCATGTAGTAATGCTGAAACGTGGTGTCCTTGAGATTCGTGGGACGGTCCGTGCAAAAGCGTCCGCAACTGCCGCTGTTCGCGTCGGGGTGATACCAGGCCGATTGGAAGGTCCAGTCGGGCTGCTCCTTCGTGATGATGTGCATCGCCACCAGCGCCAGGTAATCCCCCGCTTGGAAGGCGCGGTTGTATGCCCAATAAGCCGATGCATCCAGCAGCGCACGGTCGCACGGAGACAACTGCTGCAATGCGCCCTCGTCCATTTGCCGGTGGTAGAAATCGCCGATGCTGACCACGCGGAATGCCGGCGAGGCATACGTCACCGGACCGATCGGATTCTTGCCCGCCGCATCGTAGACTCCGTGCAGATATTGAATCGCCGCCGGCGCCGGGGCCGATGGGTTGGCGGTGATGGCAACAGCCTTCGTCCAATACTGCTGCATTTCATAGCCCGCGTATTTCCCGTCCGAAGGCCCGCCCGGCTTGTTCGCATCCCAGTCCCACACAGGCAGTGCCGTGAACCCGTCTTTTTGCACGGGCCAGAACATCGGCTTGAGAACGATGGACGAAGACGGAAATTGCGGGATGGCGGCCGGCGGCGCCAGATTCATTACCGGCAGCTTTGTATTCAAATAGGCCGCGTTATAAAGCTGCGTCGAAAGAATATTCTTGATCGCAGCATCGTTGTAGATCACGCCGGCAATCATGATGTCCCCGTTGCTTTGCAGCCGCGGGCCGTCCTTCAGTTGGGCCCACTTGGGAAAGCCCGCAATGGGCTCGGTGCACTGAGGGTATTTCGCCGCCACGGCGCCGTTGATGGGATACTTCGGCGGTGGATTGTTGATCGGATTGTTCCCTTCCGTGCTCGCGTTGGCCAGGTTGCGCGCATTCAGAGGCGATGGCCGGCTGGCAACGCGTTCCCCGCTCTTGCCGCGCCACGGGTTGTATTGATTCGGAAACGCCTGCGTCGAGGTCTTCCAGTTCTGCCACACGAATGGCCCGTTCGTCTGCGATTGCTGATTCAGCCCCGCAAACAGGCACCATGCATGCGTGCGCATCAGATGCCCCTTCCGGTTCTGCACCCAGGGCTCGACGTTTTGCGGATAATCGAACCCCTTGGGAAAATTCGAATCCGGCGGCGGCGTGGTGTTGACGTCGCAGACGCCGGCCGGCGTATCGGACTTGGCGGCGGGGGCGGAAGAGGTTGCCTGTTGCGCAGGCCGCGAACAGGAGAGGACGAATACAAACACGCTTGCCATTGCCCAGCTTGATTTCATCGGTAGAGCCTTTCCTCGGAGCGTTGCCCAAACTATATCCCAATTTTGCCGATAAAGAAAGCGCTTTTTTCAACAATAGAAAGAAGCCCGCGCCCCGGCGTCCCCCGCGATACCGGCCCGCGCCCCGCCCGGCGCCAAACTCCGTTGCGAATATAATGGGTGGCATCGTGATGCTGCTTCCCTTCCTCGCCCTTGCCGCCTTCGCTGCCGATCCGGCCAAGGAGTTCACTTCCTCCATCCGGCCCGTGCTGGAGCAGAATTGCGCCTCCTGCCACAACCCCTCCAACCCCAAAAACCGCGTCGACTTCCTCAAGGCGCAAAGCATCGCGGATATCGAAACAAAGCGCTCCATGTGGCGCAGCGTCGCCGCACAAATGCGAAATCGCACCATGCCACCAATGGCTTCCAAACTCACTGAGGAGGACCGCCTCCGCGTCTCGGCGTGGGTCGATACCCTCCTCCGCGATACCGCCTGCAACGCCGGAGATTATGCCGGAGCCGTTGCCCCCCGCAGACTCAATCGAAGGGAGTACAGGAATACTGTACGCGACTTGTTCGGCGTCGACCTCACCGTCACCGACATCTTCCCCGCCGACGAATCGGCGGGCGCCGGCTTCGACACCAACGGTGAAACCCTCTACGTCCCGCCGATGATGATGGAACGCTATCTCGAAGCTGCGGGCAAAGTGCTCGATCGCGTCATCGTCACGCCCCCCTACAACCGCGTCTTCGCCGATGCCGAAGTCTCACCTCCCCCAACTGCCCCCCTCGCCAACGGAAAACCCGGACGCATGCTCAAGCCCGCCGAAGCCGTCTCCATCAAATTCGCCGTCTATTCCGAAGACAAATACAGCATTCGCGTTTCCGTGGAGCGCCCCCGCGAAACTCCTTTCGACATCGCCCTCAAAGTCGATGGCGCCGTCGTCGCCAAAATGAACTACGGCCGCGACCGCAACGGTGGGCCGACCGCCCGCGGCCAGGTCGTCACACTCGAACGCGGAGTCCACGAGGTCGAAGCCGTCATGGGCGCCGAGCCTGTTCATTTCTATCGCTTCATCGTCGAGCAGACGCCCGCCGAAGCATCCCCTGACAAGCGCGCCCTGCATCAGCGCCTCTTCGGCCTGGAGCCCGGCGAGTATCCCGTCGAGCCGCGCACCGCCGCCCGGCGGCTGCTGGACACCTTCCTCCCCAAAGCGTTTCGCGGACCCGTGGATGACGCCGCGGTGGATCAGTTCCTCAAGCTCTACGACCAGGCCGCCCAGCGCGGCGATCCTTATGAGGAGCGCCTCAAACTCGCCTTGAAAGCGGTGCTCGTGTCCCCCCGCTTCTTGTTCAAAGTGGAGACCCGCGCCGCCGGCTCCACAATCGAGCCCTTGAGTTCCTACGACATCGCCTCCCGTCTTTCCTATTTCCTCTGGTCCACCATGCCCGACGCCGAGTTATTCACCCTCGCCGCGCAGAACCGGCTTCAGGATGAGTCCGTACTGCGTGACCAAATCGGCCGGATGTTGGATGACCCGCGCTCCCGCGCCTTCGCTTCCTCCTTCATCGGGCAGTGGCTCGGCACCCAGGAAATCGGCGGGCGCGCGGTCCCTCTCCTCACCGAACTCCAGCATTTCTACACCCCCGAAGTTGCCGCCGACCTCCGCCAGGAACCTGTGCTGATGTTCCAGCACATTCTCAACGACAACCGTCCCCTGCTCGAGTTGCTCACCGCAAACTACACCTTTCTCACCGAACGTCTTGCCAGGTATTACCAGGTGGAGGACAAAGTAAAAGGCCTCTCCGACAACTTCCGGAAGGTGCAGTGGCCCGATGACCGACGCGCCGGCGTGCTCGGATTCGCCTCCGTCCTCGCCATGACCTCGCACTACAAGCAAGGCAGTCCCGTGCTGCGCGGCGCTTGGGTCTTGGACACGCTGCTTGGCACTCCCGTGCCTGCCCCTCCTCCCGATGTGCCGCCCCTCGAACAGGCCGCCAAATCGGACAAGGGACTCACCATGCGCCAGATCCTCGCCCGCCATCGCGCCGACGCCGTTTGCGCCACCTGCCATAACCTAATCGACCCCATCGGATTCGGTCTGGAAAACTTCGACTGGATGGGCCGCTGGCGCGACACCGACACCAACGGGCAACCCGTCGACTCCTCCGGCATCATGCCATCCGGCGAGAAGTTCACCGGCGCCGCCGAACTGCGCCGCCTGCTCCTCCAGCGTCAGGACGACTTCATCCGCCACATCACCGGCAAGGTCCTCGGCTATGCTCTCGGCCGCGGCATCCAGGACCGCGATCATTGCATCGTCCAAAAAATCGGCGAAGTCCTCAAGAAGGAAAACTACAGCGCCCGCGCCCTCATCCGCGAAGTGGTCCTCAGCGTGCCCTTTCGCAATACCCAAGGCGGAGCGGAAGCCGGCTCCTCCTCGCATGCGCCCACCAAAAAAGCCCCGCGCCGCCTGCTCGGAGAAAGGTGATAGTCTGTTCGCAGGGGCTAACTGGAACAATGGCGAATTCGAATCCCTTCACTCGTAGAACTCTATTGCGTGGCGCGGGCGCCGCGATGACCGTGCCGTGGCTCGAATCCATTGCCGCCGGCGCGCCCGTAAAGGCCACCGATGCGCTCGCCGAGCCTCCCTTGCGCGCGGCGTTCTTCTTCATGCCCAACGGCGTCCGCCCCGACCATTGGACTCCCCCCGGTGACGGCGAAGACTTCGAGCTCACACCCCATTTGCAGCCCTTCGCTAACTTGAAAAGCGAGATCCTGCTCCTCGAAAACCTGTGGAACAAAAACTCCGTAGGCCGAAACGGCCATTGGCCGAAGGTCCCCGCTTGGCTCTCCGGCGGATTCGTCGAACGCACCACCGGCGGCGATCTCGACTCCGGCGGCGCCACCGTCGATCAGGCGATGGCCCAGCACATCGGACATGAAACTCCGCTTCCGTCCCTGGAGCTAGGGCTCGACCCGCCCCGCACCGGCATCGATACCGCGGGCGGCGGCTTCCCGCGCGCCCTCGGATCGTTCTTGTCCTGGGCCGATCCGAACACTCCCGTCCCCAAGGAAATCGTGCCCCAGGCTGCCTTCGATCGCCTCTTCCGCAGCGGCAAGTCCCGCGTCTCAGGCGATGACCGCAGCGTCCTCGACCTCGTGCGCGATCAGGCCGCCTCCCTCCGCGCCAAAGGCAGCAGAGACGATCAGGCCCGCCTCGATGAATACTTCGAATCCGTGCGCTCCATCGAACGCCGCCTCGAAATCGCATCCAAGCCGCAGAAGCGTTGGATCAACAAAGAGCGGCTGCCCATCGAGCGGCCCGGCCCAGGCATCCCCTCCGATCACAAAGAACACCTCCACCTCATGATGGAGATCCTCGTGCTCGCCTTCTGGACCGACACCACCCGCATTGCAACCTTCATGATCGGCGATGCGCAGAGCTCACAGGACTATTCCTTCCTCCCCGGCGTGAAGGGCAACTGGCATGGCTTGTCCCATCACCGCGACATCCCGGAAACCCGCTCGCAATACGAGAAGATCGTCAATTGGAACATCGGGCAGATGGCCTGGTTCCTCGGCAAGCTTCAGGCCCTGAAGGAGGGCCCCCGCTCCGTGCTCGATAGCTCCATGATCCTCTTCGGCGCCACGCTGAAGTGCGGAAACCGCCACGACCCGGAAGACCTCCCCACAATCGTCGCCGGACGCGCGAAAGGACTGCTCAAACCCGGCAGACGTGTCCGGTTCGAAAAGAAAACGCCGCTCTGCAACTTGCACCTGTCCATGCTGCAACGCATGGGCGTCAAAGCGGACTCCTTCGGAGACAGCACCGGCACGCTCAGCGGTCTGGGATAACTCCCGGGAAAAGTTCGCCCAGGCTGGAGGCTTTCAGCCCTCGATCCACCATCTCGGCCAACTCCGCCTCCGGCGCCCCAAGCAGGCGCTCTTCCACCGCTTGCGGCAAGGCTCCAAAGCGCGCCTGCAAGCAATTGGCGCAGCGTGGCCACCCGTCCTTCCACCCGCCCGCGTTCATGGCCTTCTTCCACGCGGCGGCGGAATGCCGGACCCAGCACCGCATTATTCAAAATGACATCGATCGACAGTGGCATAAGGGTTCGCGCTCTTTCCAGGACCCACGATTCCAGGCCCCTTAATCCAGAGATTAGCAGGAATTCCGTAACTGTGTCCTCGCGCCGCGACGCCGGCATCCTGCTGATCTCC
>JAEUQG010000253.1 GCA_016789755.1 Bryobacterales bacterium | reverse complement strand
CTGCGACGTCTGGAACATCGACGTAAACTCACCCGGCTGCGCCGCTGCCGGCGTCACCGCGACGGGCGGAGGCTCCGGCGTCTTCATCTGCGACGTCTGGAACATCGACGTAAACTCACCCGGCTGCGCCGCGGCCGGTGTCACCGCGGCAGGAGCGCTTTTCTGTGTGACGGCCAATGCGGGCCGCGGCAGTTCCGGCTCAGGGATAACCTGCTGCACCGGCACCTCTCGCTCACCGGTGTTCAAGAAGGGCTGTGGCTTTTCCGGAGCGGCGGCGGGCGTAGCGGCAACCGGCGCCGGAAACTGACCCGTCGCTCCCGTAACTGGAGATGCCCCGAACATTTGATCGAACTCGTCGGCGACCGATGCCGGCGACGGCACGGCAGGGGGCGGTTGCAGGGATGCCGGAGGAGGCGCCGTAGCACTCATAGGCAGCATCTCCGCCGTATTGAACATTGCCGTGATATCCGATCCAGCCGCGGGTACAGCAGGGGCCGGCGCAGGGGCTGGCGGCGATGCCGGCGGTACTCGCCATCGGCCGACTCGCGAGAGCGGATCGTAGCCTCTGGCGGGAGGCGGGGCCGCCGTTGCCGACTTCGCGTTCACCCAGTCCCGCAAGTGAGAAAAACCTTGCAGCGGCAGTGTCACCACATACGGGGTGCCCAGGTGTTCTCCCACTTCCAACAGATGCGATCGCGACTCCCCGGACAGATTGCGGATCTTGTCCACCAGATCGTATGGCGGCTCGGATTTCCCCGGAACACCCACAAACAGATGAACTTCCACCTCGCGGCCGGTGGACAGTTCCCTCCCCTGGAAGCTCTTCACACCGTCATCGCGCAGCACTTCCAGGAGTTCGTATTTTTGATAGAAGTTCATGGCGGCGCCTCCTGACACGGCTGACGTAAACTAAAGCGAAAACCGGCCCCGATTTCCATCACCCCGCGAGGAATTTCTCATAGCATGGAGATCGTTGTCGCTTCCCAAGTCTACCGTCCAGCCCGGCAAAAAAACAATGCCCACGTGATTGGATAGCGGCGCCTTTCGCGCTTGACTAAGTGCGGGCGGCGATCGGCCGTGCGATTGGCCCGGCGTGCGGCATCCATCCGCCTTGGCTATGGTAGAGTATGTCAGGAGCGAAGTAGGGCAACCCCGGTTTCTATGAAGAATCTATCGCGAGTCGTCTGGTCTGAAGGGATGTATCTCGGTCCACATCATTTTCAGGCACAGAGCCGGTACTTCGAGGATTCCATCCGCTTTGTCGCCGACAGCTTGTGGTTTGAACCATTCGGTTTGATCGGCGCGGAACTCGACGCCGAGGCCTTGCGTAACGGCACCGTTTCCGTCATCCATGCGCGCGGCACGTTCCCCGATGGGCTGCCCTTCCACATGCCGGATGCCGACACACTCCCCCCGGTTCGCGCCATCGGTGAGGCATTCCCGCCGACGCGTGACAAAGTGACCGTCTATCTTGCCATCCCTCCGCGCCGCGTCAACGGCGTTAACTGCATCCCCATCGCGGAGGCAGGCAAAGATCCTTCCGTCCGATACCTCTCCGAAATCCGCGTATTGAGCGACGAAACCTCCGGAGTCGACGAGAAACCCGTGGCTCTCGGCCGCAAGAATATTCAGCTTCTGCTCGATACCGAACTCAGTGGCGAGGAAGTCGCGCTAGCCGTCGCACGGGTCAAACGGGACGGATCGGGCAACTACGTTTACGACCCGGAGTTCATCCCGCCCTGTGTCGATCTTGCCGCCAGCGAGCGGCTGATGTCCATTACGCAACGCCTGGTGGACATCCTTGAAGAAAAGAGTACGGCGCTTTCGTCCAACAAACGGGCCGCTGGCAAGACATGGGCGGAATACTCAACTTCGGACATTGCGCGCTTCTGGATGCTCCACTCCATCCATGCGGCGCTGCCCCCGCTGAAGCACCTGTTGCTGACCCAGCGCGGGCACCCCGAGGAACTGTATCGGGAGATGGCCCGCCTGGGCGGCGCGCTCTGTACCTTCGCCATCGATTCCCACCCGCGCCTGGTTCCCCCGTACGCCCACGAGAATCTGGACCAGTGCTTCAATGCACTCGACGACCATATCCGGCGGCACCTGGAAATCATCGTCCCAACCACCTGCATTCCGATCCCGCTCACCAAGACTCAGGATTACTTCTACGCCGGCGATGTCCTCGACCAGCGCTGCCTGGACCGTGCCCGCTGGGTTTTGGCTGTCAATTCCCGCATTGGGGAAGCGGAGATCATTCAGCGCACGCCGAACATCGTCAAGATCTGTTCCAACAAATTCATCGGGGAACTGGTGCGCAGGGCGGTCCCTGGCTTGGCGCTCACTCACTTGAAGGTGCCGCCCCCCGCCATCTCGGCCCGCATCGACACGCAATACTTCGGGGTCAGCCGCGCGGGAGGTTGCTGGGATAGCATCGTGATGACGCGCCAGGTAGGCGTCTACGTCCCCGGCGACCTGCCGGATCCGGAAGTGGAATTGTTCGCGATTTTGGAGTAGTTCGTCCATCCAAAGGACAGGCCCGCCGAGGGCGACGAGGAGAATAACCGACATGGTGCAACCGCCAAGCGGCGGCGCGTCCGGAATGGGTTCCGCAGACCGCCGCCCCGAAAATCTGGCCCTCATTTTTCAAGAACTGATCACCGTGGTCGAGCGCATGCGCTCAGGTCGCCAGAACGCCCCCGATGCCGCCACTTTCCGCGGGCAAGTCCGCGAGGCGCTGAAAGCCGCGGCTGGCGAAGGGCAGCGCCGCGGATACACCGCGGAAGATATTCAACTCGCCATCTTCGCCGTCGTCGCTTTTCTCGATGAGTGCATCCTCAACATGCGCCAGCCTGCCTTCGCCGACTGGCCGCGGCAACCCATGCAGGAAGAGCTATTCGGCCACCACATCGCGGGCGAGGTATTCTTCCAGAATCTGCAAACGCTACTCGGCCGCAACGACTCGCAGGATCTCGCCGACCTGCTGGAGGTCTACCAGACCTGCATGCTGCTCGGCTTCGCCGGACGCTACAGCATCGGCGGCAAGGCCGAATTGCGCAACATCATCGAAGCGGTCGCCACCAAGATCCGCAGAATCCGCCAAACCGGACCCGAACTCTCGCCGCGCTGGCGAGTACCGCTGGAAAACATCAGCTTCAAAAGCATTGACCCGTTGCTGAAGGGAATCATGATCGGCAGCGGCGTCCTGGCGGCTTTGGCCGTGATTCTGTTCGTGGTCTACAAGGTCTCGCTGGGCGGAGTGGTGTCGAATCTCGATGAACTGACGGGGATGCGCTAGGAGCGATTGCCATGAAGATTACTTGGGGAAATGCGGGCTCTCTGATTGGCTACCTGGCCGTCGCCGCCGCCATGACCTTCGCCTACGATATCGGCGGAGAGAAAACATATCTGGTCTTCCTTCTGCTGGCCGCCCTCGGCATCAGCGGATCCGCTCTGTGGGCCTGGCTTTCGGCGCGTAAGGAAAGCAGCGGCGACAGCGGCGGGGGGGCCGCTCCCGCGGCAGGGGCCGGAGCGGGAGGCAACGAGGTCGACGTTCTGGTGCGCGAAGCAGAATCGAAGCTGGCAGCCTCACGCGCCACCTCCGGCGCGACGCTCAGCCAGTTGCCCGTCATCTTCGTTCTGGGCGACAAGGGCGCCACGAAAACCACCGTCATCACCAACAGCGGCATGGAGCAGGAACTGCTCGCCGGGCAAGTGTACCAGCAGGACAACATGATTGCGCCGACCAGAGCCTCCAACTTCTGGTTCGCCCGCAAGGCCGTTTTCGTCGAAGCCGGCGGAACGACGTTCGCCGATAGCGGCGCATGGGCTCGTCTGCTGCAAAAGCTGGCCCCGCCGAAGTTGAAAAGCGCCTTCGGCGGCGGAGTCTCGGCGCCTCGCGCTGTCCTGCTTTGCGTCGACATCGAACGGTTCCAGCAGCCGGGCGCATCCAACGCCATGCAAGCCATGGCCCGCTCGGTTCTCGCGCGGCTCAACGAAATCAGCACCCAGTTCGGCATCAGCTTCCCTGTCTACGTCCTCTTCACCCGCTGCGACCGCGTCGGCTTCTTCCACGATTTCGTGCGCAACCTGAGCAAGGAGGAATCGACGCAAGTGCTCGGCGTCACTCTACCCATGCGGTCGGGACATGGCGGGGTCTACGGCGAAGAAGAAACACAGCGCCTCAACACCATGTTCGATGAGCTGTTCTATTCGCTGGCCGACAAGCGCATCGAGTTCCTTCCGCGGGAGAACGATGCCGTCAAGTTGCCGGGCTGCTACGAGTTCCCGCGGGAGTTCCGCAAGTTGCGCGCCGCGCTGGTCCAGTTCCTGGTCGATATCGGCCGCCCCAGCCAGTTGAACACCAGCCCCTTCCTTCGCGGATTCTATTTCACCGGCGTGCGCCCCGTGGTCATCCAGGACATGGCCCCCACCGCGGCCGCACAGCCGCAACGCCCGGCCTTTGAAAGCGGCGGCAGCGCCACGCGCATGTTCAACATGAAGGAACTGCAGCAGCAGGTGCCGATGGCGGCTCCGCAACCGTCCGGCGGCGGACGCAAAGTTCCGCAGTGGGTGTTCCTCAGCCACCTGTTCAACGATGTTCTGCTGGAAGACAAGGCCGCGCTCGGCGCCAGCGAGGCTAGCACAAAGACCAGCGGCATGCGGCGCATTCTGTTCGGCCTTCTCGGCGCTCTCGCCCTGTTCGGCCTCGTGGTCACTACGGTTTCGTTCTTCAAGAACCGCGCTCTTGGAAACGACATCATCGAAGCCGCCGAGAAGATCAAAGCCGTGCGCCTCGCCGCCGGCGCCGTCCCCAGCGTCGACGATCTCAAACGCCTCGATTCGCTTCGCCTGCAATTGGAAAAGCTCAACCTGTGGAAAGCCAAAGGCGCTCCGTTCGGCTACCGTTGGGGGCTCTACACGGGCGAAGATCTTCTGCCCCTGGCCCGAAAGGCCTACTACAATTCCTTCAATCAGCTTCTGTTCAGCGAGACCAATCAGCGCATGCTCGCCTTCATGCGCCCGCTCAGCAAGCCGAAGGAAACCGACGATTACAACTACGCCTACAACACGCTTCGCGCCCACCTCATGACGTCGTCCGATTGGGAGCGCAGTTCCGCACAAGGCGAGGACGCCTTCCTTCGCGATACGCTGACCGCCCGCTGGACGGAGCGCCGTGAAGGCGAAATCGGCGAGGAACGCAAAGCGCTCGCCGAAGCGCAGTTCCTCTTCTTCGGCGGCGATCTCAAGAACGGCAATCCCTTTTCCCCGAAGAACGACGCCGGCGCCGTCGATGCCGCGCGCCGTTACCTGGCGCTGTTCTCCGGCCTCGACCGCGCCTACAACGCCATGCTCGCCGAAGCCGACAAGAAGAACCCTTCCGTCAATTTCAACCGCCAGTATGCGGGCTCAGCCGCCGTTGTGGCCAACAGCCGCGAAGTCCGCGGCGCCTTTACGAAAAAAGGCTGGGATTTCATGCAAGCCGCCTTCAACGACCGCGGCAAGAAGTTCGGCGGCGAAGAGTGGGTCCTCATGAGCAGCAAGTACAAATCGGAAGCTGCCGTTCCGGACAACCTCGACCAACTTCTGCGTGAGCGCTACACGGCCGACTACATCAAGGCCTGGCGCGACTACTTCAATATCAGCAGGGTGGTCGACTATTCCGGACCCGCCGACGCCGCGGCCAAGCTGCTACATCATTCCGACGGCCGCGCGCCCATCCTCGCCCTCGTCGGCCTCGGCAGTTATCACACCAACGTGGAAACGCCGAAAGACAGCCCCTACCCCGAAAAAGTGCGTAAGGCTTTCGA
>JAEUQG010000198.1 GCA_016789755.1 Bryobacterales bacterium | reverse complement strand
ACAGCGGACGTCTGCGCAACAAGAGCGTGCTCGACCGGGTCAAAGACCATGCAGCGTCGCTGAGCGCCAGGATCAGTTCCACGGACAAAGTGAAGCTGGACGAATATATGGCCAGTGTCCGCGAGGTCGAACGCAGCATTGAGCGCATGCGTGCGGATAAGGACAAGGCCGAAGATCGGGCTCGCGACGCGGGGCGTCCGCTCTTTACGATGAAGCGTCCGGAGGATGGTCTGCCCGAAGATATCCGCGATCATATTCGCCTCATGTGCGACATCATCGCGCTCGGGTTTCAGACCGACAAAACGCGCGTCGCCTCCCTGCTGCTGGCCCGCGACCTGTCCGCGCTCTACTATCCTTTCCTCGGCGTCAGCAAACAGCATCACGGCGCATCGCATTACGACACGGAAGCGGATTATCAAAAAATCGTGCAATTCCAAGTAACCCAACTCGCCTATTTGGCCCAGCGCCTGGAAGCGATGCCGGAAGGCGAGAGCACCGTACTGGACAACAGTTGCCTGCTCTTTCTGTCGAACATGTGGTCCGGGACGAAACATGACAACCGCAAGGTGCCGGTCATCACCATCGGCGGACTGGGAGGCAAACTGGAAACGGGCCGGGCGCTCCACTATGCGGAGGCCGGTGACGACCACCGAAAGTTGTGCAGCCTTTACCTCGGCATCATGGATCGCATGGGTGTGCAACTTCCCGAATTCGGCGACGCAAGAACCCGGCTCGCCGGTTTCTGAGCAAGAACAAGTGTGACCTCCTCGACTCCGTTGCCCTACACCGCGCCTTGTATGATAAGTAGGTTCGATTCGCCGGGCAGGAGCTGACCAGGATGCGTGCGGATTCGCATGAGATCACACGATTCCTCCTTCAGTGGAGCAAGGGTGACCACTCCGCGCTCGAATCGCTGACACCGCTGGTTTACAGTGAATTGCATCGC
The DNA here is from genome assembly GCA_016789755.1 of Bryobacterales bacterium. Classification (GTDB taxonomy): domain Bacteria; phylum Acidobacteriota; class Terriglobia; order Bryobacterales; family Bryobacteraceae; genus CADEFT01. The sequence continues at coordinate 4,694 of JAEUQG010000198.1, read as the reverse complement.
ATTGCCGCCTCATACCTCGATGGGGAGCGTCGCTCCCACACCTTGCAGCCGACGGCGCTGGTTCATGAAGCGTATCTGCGGCTGGTGGGTAGTCACCAGCCGGAGTGGGATTCGCGCGGCCATTTCTATGCCTTCTCCTCGCGCCTGATGCGTCAGGTGCTGGTGGATTACGCCCGCAAGCACCGGGCCGCGAAACGGGATGGCGGGGTGCGAGTACTACTCGAGGACATCGACCCTTCCGTGCCTGCTCCCCGCACGGCGGACATGATTGCGCTCGATTCCGCCTTGACGGAACTGGCGGCAATGGATGCGCGCAAAGCCCACGCTGTCGAGTTGCGCTACTTCGCAGGCATGCGTGTGGATGAGGCGGCTCGTGCCATGGATCTCTCTGTAGCAACGTTCCGCCGGGAACTGCGGCTCGCCGAGGCGTGGCTCCATCGCACATTATCCGGGCGCGACGCACAGGAGTGAGCCGATGAATCCGGAACACTGGCAGATTGTGGAGCAGGTTTATCAATCCGCGGTTGCGCTCGATGGGGCGGCGCGGGAATCGTATCTCACACAGGCGTGCGCCGGCGACGCCGAGTTGCTGGCCGAAGTGCATTCGTTGCTCGAACACACGGACCGCACCTCATGCATCCCGGTGATTGTCGGGGACGTGGCGAGGCGGCTGAGTGAAGAGGAAGCAACGGACTTGGTTGGGGGGCGCATCGGGGTGTACCGGATCACCGGGGTGATCGGCCGCGGCGGGATGGGCGTGGTTTGCCGTGCCGTACGCGACGACGATCAATATCGCAAGGAAGTGGCGGTGAAACTGATCAAGCGCGGCATGGATACAGTGCTGCTGACAGCGCGTTTCCAGGCGGAGCGGCAGATCCTGGCCGGGCTCGAGCATGCGGCGATCGCGCGGCTGTTGGACGGCGGCGCTACCGCGGACGGGCGTCCCTATTTCGTGATGGAGTATGTGGACGGCATCCCCATCGTGGAATACTGCGAGCGGAACGCCCTTGACGTCCCGGCACGTTTGAAGCTGTTTCTCGGCGTGTGCGAAGCGGTCCAGCATGCCCACGCGAATCTGGTCATTCATCGCGACATCAAGCCTGGGAACATCCTGGTAACGAAAGACGGATTCCCCAAACTGCTGGATTTTGGTTTGGCGAAGGTGCTGGACACTACGCCCGGTCCGGAAGCGCAAACCTATAGCGCGGTGGCAGGAGCGATGTTCACTCCCGACTACGCCAGTCCGGAGCAGGTAAAAGGGCTGCGCGTCGGTACGGCGACGGATATCTACTCGCTCGGTGCAGTGCTCTACAGCATGCTCACCGCGATGAAACCGCACCAACTGAAAGCCTACACCGCGGTTGAAATTGAGCAGGCCATTTGCCTCTCCGCGGTGCCGCTGCCGAGTAGCGTGGTGGAGCGGCGTGAATTGGCAAGAGAACTTACCGGCGACCTGGACAACATCATCCGGATGGCCATGCGCAAGGAGCCCGAACGCCGTTACCCGAGCGTGCAACATTTCTCGCAGGATATTGAGCGCTATTTGCGGGGGTGGCCGGTGCAGGCCCGGCGCGACACGTTCCCCTATCGTGCGCGGAAGTTCTTGCTGCGCAACAAGCGATCGTCGGCGGTGGCGGCATTCGCGCTGGTATCGCTGCTGGCAGGGGGCATAGCCACTATCCACCAAGCGCAACGCGCCGAGCGACGCTTTCAGCAAACGCGCAAGCTGGCGAAAGTGTTCCTGTTCGATCTGACTGACCGCATCCGGAAGCTTCCGGGTTCCACCGAAACCAGGCAGTTTGTGGTGGCCACCGGGCTTGAGTACCTGGCGGCGCTGGAGAAGGAAGGCGGCAACGATAGCGAGTTGATGAGCGAACTGGCGCGCGGGTATCTACGCGTTGGCGATGTGCAGGGCAATCCGCTGCAAAGCAATTTGGGCGATCCCGATGGGGCTGTCGCCAACTATCGCCGGGCGGCGGCGATCCTCGAGAGGCTGCCGCGGTGGCGGTCGAATGTCGAATTGCGGATATCGGTGGCCGAGGCTTATTCCAGAATCGGCGAGGTCCACGGCGGGCGCGGAAATTGGACTGATTCCCTGACGGCACTGCGACAGGCGCTGGCCGTGCTCGAAGGCGCTGAAGCAAGTGGCGACCGGCGCGTATTGCATATCCAGGCGGCGATTCACAACGGGATGGCACGGGCCTTGAATCGCGAGGCCGATTTGCCGGCCCTGATTCACCACGCCAATCTGGCTCTTGCTTCGCTTCAGAAGCTGACCGCCGCCGATCCGGCCAACCAGATCTATCAAACAAACATCTCCATTACGCACCGGTTGCTCGGCAACGCCTTGGAGAAAAGCGGCCGCCATAGTGAGGCCCTGGAACAATACCGGCAGGCGTTGCAGATACGGCAAACGCTGGCCGCGAAGAACCCCGCGGATCCGGCTCACCAGCGCAATCTGATGCTGGCCCATAGCCTGTTGGGGGACTATTTGCGGAGCCGGGTCCGAGGCGAGCCCGATTACCACGGCTCTCTGCGTCACTTGCAGCCCATGCTGGAAACAGCGGAATGGCTGTTGCGCAATGATCCCAAGGATCGTCGTACGGCCCTCGATGTGTCCCAGAGCCTGGTGCGTATGGGGACCGTGTTGACGGAGCTTGGGCGTTATACCGAAGCCGACCAGATGTTACAGCGAGGTCTTCTTGTCACCAAAGACCTGCTCGCCGCCGATCCCGGCAGTCAATCGCTGCGCGGCAATCTTGCCTTTCTCGAGGAACGCATCGCACACGGATTGCTGGCTCGTGCGCGCAGCGCCGAGGCGCTGCCCCATTCCCGAACCGCGGTGGAGCAGGCAGGACAGATGATGGCCGCCGCTCCGAAGTCCGCGGAAGCGCTGATGCGAATGCTGACTACGGCATCAGTGCATGTGCGGGTGCTGGGGCATCGAGGCGATCGCCAGGGAGTTGACCAGTGGTCGCGGCGGATTCAGGAACTGGCCGCACGCCTCGATCCGGCGAAGGTGTCCAGCAAGCAACTGCTGTTTATCGCCGCAGACGGGCTTGTTTCCGCGGCGAAGGCGCATCAGGCAGTGAACGAAACGGCACTGTCCTGCACGCTGTTGTCGACAGCGCTCGACCGCTGGAATCGCAGCCGTGGGCCGGCAGATCCTCCGCTGGCTGAATCCGAGAAGAGCCACCAGCCGTGTCGCACGTTCGCAAAAAAATGAATAGCCCCTGTGAGCGATCCTTTCCGCTTCACATTGCAGGTGTAGCCCTGGAAGATCCGCCGGGGCGAGCGGAGAGGGACGGGGAGAGTGCAGTAATTGATCCCGGCTGCGTGGCGCCGGAAACTGGAAGAGCGGCCGGCTGCAAGTTCTCGTTGCAGGTGCGACAGGTTCAGTGCGAGTGGGGTTGTGGTGGCGCAATCACGCGACGCGCCACCATCACTTATTTCCGCCCGCAATGTCAGAACAGAAACTTCAGCGCAAACTGAATCTCCCTGGCCGTACCCGCTGACGTGATCTGCCCGAACGTACTGCTGGTCAGCGTTGTTCCCGGATTGGAAAAATTCGGCCGGTTAAACAGGTTAAACAATTCACTGCGGAACTGCAGGCGCATTCTCTCCGTCACCGGAATATTCTTGAACACTGAGAAATCAAAGCCGAACGAACCCGGCCCACTCAGCGGGAACGCGCCCAGGTTTCCGTAGACGCCGCAGGGCCGCCGTGAGCCGCGGGCATCGCACGGATCGGCGAACGCCGCCCGGTTCAGATACTGATGGTTGCTGCTGGTCCGGTAGTTGTTGGCCAAGACGGGCACGCCCGCGGCCAAGTCGGGGCGCTGGCCCTGCGTTGTTCCCGTGCCGTAGTTGTCCCTGCCGGAAAGAATGAGCAGCGGCGTACCGCTGCGGATGGACGCGATGCCGTATACCTGCCACCCGCCGGCGATCTTTCGCGCTGCGCCGGACCCGGCGTGGAACCAGCGGTCGAAGGGCACGTCCCAACTGTAATCGGCCACGAAGTTGTGGTTGATGTCGGCAATGAAACGGCTACGGGAACTGCGGATATTAGCGTGATCCTGTACACCCTGGACGTTGGCGGCCGTCATGTTGTCGACGCCGCCTCGCTGAATGCCCTTGCCGTAAGTGTAATGCACATTGAACGTGACCCCGGAACTGAAACGCTTCTTGAGCGACGTCTGCAAGCCGTGATAGGTGCTCATGCCGGAATGCTCCTGGTAGGAGATGCGGGCAATGTTGGTAACAGGCCTGCGCCCGGTAGCGATATCGATGTCGTTCAGCCAATGCAGCGCCAGCAACTTCAGCCCTCGATTTCCCACATATCCAATCGTGCCGACCAGATCTTTGGTCAGTTCGCGTTGGTAGTCCATTGTCCACTGCATGCTGTAGGTGGTGCGCTGAAATGGGTCGAAGACGTTTCGCGAGGTGCCGCCCGGAAATTGGCTCAGATCGATGTTGCGGATGTCCACCGGATAGCGAAGGTTGGGAAAATCGACAGCCGACAACTGCACGGAGTATGGGGCAGCAGGCGGATTGACGAACGCCGTCACTTCCCGATAGGTGTTTGGCGAATAGAACACACCGGCGCCGCCGCGCAGTACGTTCTTGCTATTGCCGCCGATATCCCAGGCCATCCCGAACCGGGGACCGAAGTTGTTGCGGTCCGGCTCCCAGAT
>JAEUQG010000205.1 GCA_016789755.1 Bryobacterales bacterium | reverse complement strand
GAGGGTGTAAAAAGGATTGTGTAAGCAATGTTCTCCGAGTGGTCGAAAGGAGAACATATGGCAGTAACGAACGAGCTGATCGACAAGCTAATCGCAGAATATAAGCGGCCAGAGGACATTCTGGGCGAGAAGGGTCTGCTGAAGCAACTAACGAAGGCAATTGTGGAACGGGCGCTACACACCGAGCTTACAGAGCACCTGGGATACGAGAAGCATGAGCCAAGCGGTCGAGGAAAAGGCAACACAAGGAACGGGACGAGCAAGAAGACACTGCAGGGCGATTTCGGTGAGTTAGAAATTGCCGTGCCGCGCGACCGGAACGCAAGCTTCGAGCCGAAGATCGTGGAGAAGCATCAGAGGCGCTGGGCCGGGTTTGACGACAAGATCCTGTCGATGTACGCGCGCGGGATGACGACGCGGGAGATTCAAGGCCACCTGGAAGAGATCTACGGAGTGGAAGTGAGCCCGGCCCTGATCTCGAACGTAACCGATGCGGTTCTGGAGGAAGTGAAGAGCTGGCAGAGCCGGCCACTGGAGGCACTCTATCCGGTGGTGTATCTGGATGCGTTGTACGTGCGCATGAGACACGAAGGGCGAGTGGAAAACCGGGCGGTATATGTGGTGATGGGGATCAGCGTAGAAGGGCAAAAGGAAGTGCTGGGTTTGTGGAGTTCGGCGCAGGAAGGATCGCGTTTCTGGATGGGGGTTCTGACGGATCTGAAGAATCGCGGAGTGAAGGATATCCTGATCAGTTGCGTGGACGGACTGAAGGGGTTTCCGGAAGCGATTCGCACGGTGTATCCGAAGACAGAGGTGCAGTTGTGCATCGTGCATATGGTGCGGAACAGCTTGAAGTACGTGAACTGGAAGGAGCGCAAACAGGTGGCTGGTGACTTGAAGCTGATCTACCGGTCGGCGACGCGCGAGCAAGCCGAGCAGGAGTTGGAGGCGTTCGGCGAGAAGTGGGAACGGAAGTATCCGATGATCGCGCGGCAGTGGAAAGAGAACTGGGATGGGGTGAGTGTGTTTTTTCAGTTTCCGGCGGAGATCCGCAAGGTGATTTACACGACGAATGCGGTGGAGTCGCTGCACCGGAGTTTGCGCAAGATCATCAAGATGCGGGGAGGGTTTCCGAGTGAAGAAGCAGGGATGAAACTGTTGTATTTGGCGTTGCAGAACGCCACCAAGAGGTGGCACGTGGTGCAGAACTGGAAGGAGGCGATGCACCAGTTTGCGGTGTTGTGGAAAGACCGGATGGTGGCAGCGCAACCGGGATGAGGAACGGGGTCGCCCTTCGCCCTCATCGACGGTAAATAAGGCAGGAGTTGAACCACCGTCAAGGCTGCCCTTTCGGCGCCCCCGATGGCGGCGGCCTTGACCGCGGTCAACCCCTGCCTCAAAGACGCAGGGAAGAGGGCGAAGGGCCAAAGTGAAGGACGAATCGGTTGCAGAAGTCAGCCAGGCGGCGGACAAACGCAATCGCAAGGTTCAAGTATTGCTTGAGTATTCCATTGACGGGACCGGGCTAGCCCGCAGACATGTATGCGGCTACCCCTCTGCCGGCACGGGGAGACACAGGCAAGAGACTCGGAAATTGCTTACACAAAATCCTTGACACAGCCGCCCGTCCCGCGCTTCACACACCACACCCATGCCGCTTCGCCCAGTTTTCCCGTGATGGTGTAGTGATCCAGTTTCCTAGCCGTCAATCACCCTCCTGATACGGCCCCGCTCAGGGAAGTATGCTGCCTCATTCCGGCCTGTCGCTACCGTTTCACCGCAACCGTTGCCCCCTCGCGAATCTCATCCGACCCGCGCTTCACCACAGTATCCCCATCCTTCACCCCCCCGAACACCTCCACCAGATCCCCCGCTGCTAATCCCCGCGACACATTCACCCACTCCGTCTTCCCGTCGCTCACACGGATCACGAAGCTCCGCTCCGTCGTCGTCACAATCGCCGTGGGCGGCACCAGCGTCGATGCCCGCGGCCGCTTATAGGGCCACTGCACCTCCGGATACATCCCCGGCGTCAACCGCAGTCCCGTATTCACCACATCCAACTCCACCGGCATCGTCCGGGTCTTCGCATCCATCGTATGCGGATGCCGCGCCACCGTGCCCGCAAACGTCTCGCCGATGTACGCCGGCACGGTAAACGCCACCTTCGCTCCGCGCGGAATATTCCCGCTCTCGCCTTCCGGCACCGCCACAATCAGCCGCAGCCGCGATTGCTGCTCCACTCGCAACAAAGCCTGCCCTTTCGCCGGTCCAACCAACGCCCCCGGATGTGCCCACCGCTGCGTAATCACGCCATCGAACGGAGCATGCACCTGCAAATACGCCATCAACTCCTTCTGCGCATCCACCGCCGCCCGAGCCACTTTCGCCGAACTCTCCAGCGACACAATCATCGCCTTCGCCACATCCACCGCCTTCTCCGCCAGCACCAACTCATTGCCGGCGATCACACCGGGAGTTGCCGACGCCGCCTTCAGCTTCTCGTACGTGCTCTGCACGGCCAGCAGCTTCACTTCCGCTTCGATCTTCTGCGATTCGAGCACGCCGATCTTCGCTTCCGCCTCGGCCAGTTGCGCCTTCATCTCCGGCGCCGACAGGGTCACCAGCAACTGCCCGGCTTTCACCGTGCTGCCGATATCCACTTCTACCTTCTCCACATATCCGCCGACGCGAGCATGCAGATCCACCGTCTGATACGGAGCAAACTCCCCCGGCAGCCGCGACTTCCGTTCCAACACCTTCGAGGTCACGTTCACCACTTCCACACTCTGCCCCCAAGCGGGAAGCAATCCCAGAAGCCCCAACAAAGCTAACATTCCAACTCCTGTGTCCCGTCTTCTGTCTTCCTTCTCAGTCCGCATCATAGTAGCACCTGCTCCCACCTCCAGAGTGTCGCTTCTTGAAAGCACCTTAGTGTCAGCATACTCCAGTACAGATGCGTTGTTTGACAACTTTTTCTCCACAGAGGCCGTTTTCATGGTGCGTATTCCCGATGACGTGATCGAGCGGCTGAGAAAGAAGTCAGCCTCGAGCATTTTGTAGCCGGCTTGCGGTTCCAGTTTCGCCGTCGTGTCCTTCGCCACCACGGGCCCATCGCCGGCGGCGAAAGAAGGCTGATCGGCGCGCAGCAGTTCCACGGCATGACGGAAGCTTACGCCGCGCGTCTTAATGACCCAGTCGATGACGGCACCGCCGGTCTGGCACGCTTTCAACAATGTACAGGTTTTTGTTGGGAGTGATCACCAGCGAGGGGTCGCGGCCATCGTGGAACGGGCAGCGTTCCGATGAGGTGGTTGCAGTGCGGCTGTAGTTCGACGCCGAAGCCGGCCAAATGCCTGCGACCGGCGCAAAATGCCCCCGCAAAAATCCTCTTTAATACCCGTTCCCGCGTGAACGAAACCCAGGCCGTTATGCTATGATGCATCGAACGCATTAGGGGATATGCCACACAAAGCAGCACTGCCGCGCATTTGCATAGCGCTCGGGCTTCCATCGGTCGAGAAGCTCAACTCATACGCAAAACAGGAAGCCGAATCCGGCGAAACCTTCCTCGAATTCCGCCTCGATTATCTTCCGCAGCCTATGCAAGGGGTCCGGCTCATCACCGATTTCCTCGCCCGCTATCCCCAGTGCACCATCCTCGCCACCTGCCGCCGCCATCAGAATCACGGCCACTTCAACGGCAGCATCGATGAACAGCTCACCATCCTCAATGCCGCCATCGACGCCGGAGCCCGCGCCGTCGATCTAGAAATCGAAAGCGCCGAAAATATCCTGCCCCGCCTCGAATCCATCCGCAGCCGCGTTTGGCTGGTCGTCAGCTACCACAACTTCGGCGGCACGCCCTCCCTTGAATCCGTTCTCCGCCGCATGAACAAAGTCCCGGCCGACGCCTACAAGATCGTCAGCACTGCGCGCAAACCTACCGACAACACCAAAGTCCTCTCCCTCTTCAAAAACGCCCCTCGCAGCCCTCTCGTCCTGCTCGCCATGGGCGAAACAGGCTTCCCCACGCGAGTCCTTTCCACCGCGATGGGCGGCCTCTACACCTACGCTTCCCCATCCGCCACCGAAGGCACCGCCGCCGGTCAAGTCTCGGCGAAAATGCTCCGCAACCTCTTCCGCGTCGAGAAATTCACCAAAGCCGCCAAGATCTACGGGGTCATCGCCGATCCCGTCCGCCATTCCATTTCCCCCGCCGTCCACAACCGCGCATTCCAATCCAAGCGCATCGACAGCATCTACCTCCCCTTCCTCGTCCACCCCCCGCAACTCAAAGACTTCTTCCTCTTCGCCGGCAAAATGCCCATCGCCGGTTTCAGCGTCACCATCCCCCACAAACAGAAAATCCTCCGCTACCTCGACATCGTCGACCCCCTCGCCCGCCGCATCGGCGCCGTCAACACTGTCTTCCGCAAAAACGGGAAATGGCGCGGCCTCAACACCGACGTCCAGGGCGTGGTCGGCCCTCTCAGCAAAAAAATCCGCCTCAACAAATCGAGTGTCCTCGTCGCCGGCAACGGCGGCGCCGCCCGAGGAGCAGCCTTCGCCCTCGCCGATGCCGGAGCCAAAGTCGCCATCGTCGGCCGCAACGCCGACCGCGTCCGCGCCCTCGCCAAGGCCTGCAACGCCGAAGCCATCATGCGCGATCAGCTCAACTCCCGCTACTTCGACGCCGTCATCCACGCCACGCCCCTTGGCATGTTCCCCCATACCAACGAATGCTTCTTCGATGGCCGCATCCCCGCAGAAATCGTCTTCGACATGGTCTACAACCCCCGCGAAACCATGCTCCTCAAGCACGCCGCCGACCAGAAGAAAGTCATCGTCGACGGACTCCAGATGTTCCTCGAACAAGCCGCGCTGCAATTTGAAACCTGGACTGGGGAGAACGCCCCACGCTCCGCTATGGAGAAAGCCGCCCTGGAAGCGCTCGGCTTGGCCTAGCTAGCTCCCGAATCGTTTCCAGAACGAATAGCCGGCCACGGCAAACCCGATCGTCACCACCAGCGCCCGCACATGCTCCGCCCTCAATCGGCGCGCCCCACGCGCGCCCAAATATCCTCCCGCCGTCGACGCCACCGCCATCGCCAGCGCGTACTTCCACACCACCACGCCTTCCACCACGAAAATCACCGCCGTAATGCCGTTGATCAGAAACCCCAGCACCGCCTTCACTCCGTTCATCCGATGAATGTCCGGAATCCCCATGAAGCTCAGCGCGCTCAGCATCAGAATCCCGATCCCCGCCCCGAAGTAGCCTCCGTAAATCCCCACCAGAAACTGAAAGAACACAATCCCCCACAGCGTCCAGCCCTTCGGCTCTTCATGCGGATGCGCCTGGATATACTTCGACAGCGGCTTCTGCAGCAACAACAGCGTCGAGGCGGCAATCAACAGCCACGGCACCATCGCCGCAAACACCTTCTCCGGAAATCGAGTCACCGCCAGCGCCCCCAGTATCCCCCCGAAAAACGATGGCGCCCACAACAACCGCAGCCGCTCTTTCGCCTGCGCCAGTTCCGCCCGGTATCCCCATCCGCTCCCCAACGACCCCGGAATCAGCGACATGGTGCTCGTCGCGTTGGCCTCAATCGGACTCACCACGGCCAGCAAGGCCGGAAACGTCAGCAGCGTCCCTCCCCCAGCCACCGCATTGATCGCCCCCGCGAGAAACGACGACAGGCACAGCAGTACATAGGTGACCAGCGGATCCGCCATCAGTACGATGCCTTGATCCAATAGCTCTCGCGCCAACCGCCTCCCGCCGCAATCTTCTGCAGCGAACCGTACTTGCCCGCCTGCGCCAGATTGAACGCGTTCGTCGGGCCCGTCATCGGCTCAAAGCAGATGAAATCCCGACCCTGCGGCGCGTACACCACGCCCACCGGAAACCGCGGCCCGAACCGCACCGCAATTCGCTTGCCTCCCCCTTCCACCGCAAAAGCCTTCGACGAATCGACTCCCGAAAATACATCGTCGAACTGCCGCCCCCGCAGCCGCACCGGCTGCTCCAACGCAAGCGGCCGCATCTCCCCCGTCGGTGTCAGCTTCTCGTTCAACACCACTTGCTCCGCCGCCGGAACCCGCACTTGCCATTCCTCGCGATTCACGCCCGGCAACGTAAAATACGGATGATATGCCACCGACACCGGCATCGTCTGCGTCGAGAGATTCTCAATCGCCGTCTCCACTTCCAACTCCCCGTCCCGCAGCCGGTACGTCATCTCATACGTGTGCGCGAACGGAAATTGCGCCATGTAGTCCGGATACTTCCAGAACTCCAGACGGCTGGTCACCGCCGCCGATTCCTCCCCGCTCTTGAGCGACGCCACCTGCCACTCCGCCGCATACACCAGCAATCCGTGAATCGGCTGCCCGCTCCCGTCGCGCCGGTAATTCTTCAGCTCCGCGTTCAAAGCGTACTTCTTCCCGTTGGCATAAAACGCTTCCTGATCCAGCCGGTTCGCCCACGGCGCCAGAAACGGATTCCCCGCCATCGCCGGCTTCGCCTTCAATTCCTTCACCGTGGCATACGGAGACCAGAACACGCGTTGCCCGCTCACCTTCATCTCATAGCTGTTGTTGCCGATCGATGGAGCAATCCATACCTCAGTCTTCGTTCGGGCGTCGGCGAGATAAACCACCTCCACCCCGTCGATCGTTTGCCTTTCCGCGGTGTAGTTCATGCTAGTTGTCGAGTTTCTCTCTTAAATCCAGTTGCGTCTCATCCTGGCAGCACAGGCACACGCCGGGAGTATACGTCCGAATCGAACATATGTCGCACCAGTACGTCACGAATAGCTTCTTCCCATCCTTCATCACAAACATCCCCTGCTTGTGAATGGGCAGGATTCGTAGGCCGCCGTCCGCCGCCTCGCCCGTGATCTCCAACTCCATCCCGTGCACCCGCTTGTCGCGCAGCACCCCCATCGTCGGCTCGTCGCCGCTCAACTTCACCACCCCCTCCGCCGTGCGCAATCCATCCGGCGTGAGCACTCCCCGCACTGTCCGCGGGACGCCTTCCGCGCGCGCCCCCGCGCTGCTCAATAAAACACCGAACGTGAACTCCCGTCGTGTCACCCCCTTATTGTAC
>JAEUQG010000120.1 GCA_016789755.1 Bryobacterales bacterium | reverse complement strand
CTGCCCGCCGTAAATCGCCATCATGACGTTGGCTCCCGCTCCGGCAAGACCGGTGGTGACCGAAATGAGCCCGCTGTCGATGACGCGCAGGGCGCGCGACTTCTCTTCCGCCGTCATCTTGGTGCCCAACGGAACGCAGCTAACGTACGTCTTCGTGGCCGGTTGCGGTGCGCCGCGCAGCGGTCGAGGATCGGAAAGCAGAAAGTCAGAGCCGGTGAATTCCGTGCGGCGGCGGAAGGCGCCCGATCCGCGTGCCGCATAGCTGATGCGGCCAAGGCAACGGGGCGTTTCCGCCAAAGGGAGATAGAACTCAGGCTGGAAAACAACTCCGGCCTGCGGGACCCCGCCATCCACATAATGAGCCTGCACCGAATAGAAGTGACCGCCGCAGGCAAAATGATTGGTGCCATCCAAGGGGTCCGCGCCAACCCACCGCTCTCCACGCGGCCCGCTGCTCCCGGATTCCTCCAGCGTGTAGCTTATTGTCCGCGGCAGGCGGTCGGCAAAGATGCGAAGAATTGCCTCGTCCGACTGCTTGTCCGCCAAGGTCACCAGTTCCTTGGCATCTTTGTATGCTGCGCCGACAACTCCAGATTCGCGGACGGCGAGAACTTGGCGTGCCCCGGCCAGGCAGGCATCGAAAAGGATTCTGAGAATATCTTCAGTCACTGGTCTTCAGTATCTCGCGGCAACCGGAGGACGGCGAGATCCGTCCGATAATGGAAGAAGCATGAAACTCGCCATCTTTCTGCCCCTGCTTGCTGTGCTGGCCGGCATTGCCCCGGCGCAGGATACGGTTCGCTGGGATAACAGCGGCAGCGGTCTTCTCAAGGGCAAGTACCGCTTTCGGGAGGTCGCCTGGACGTTGCGCGACGGGAGTGGGCTGTTCTCCCGCGCGACCTCGATGAACGGCACGATCGAATTCGACGGGGAAGGCAACTTCACGCTGAGTGCCCTAGTCATGGACTCCGATGTCGGGTCCCTGCAGCGGCTCAACAAGACCGGGATTTATCGGATTGCCGCTAGTGGAATGGGCTTCCTCACCAGCCCGATCCTCAACGACGGCTTGGTGTTCGGGTTGGCGTCGAACGGCATTTTCATAGGCAGCAGCACCGAAGACGGCATCAACGACATGTTTGTTGCAGCGAAGGAAAGCGATCAGACAGTTGCTAATGCCGATTTCCGCGGACGCTACCGCGCCGTGGAATTGAATCTGCGCGGGACAGGACTAGCGCAGACCCGTGGCTCCTCCTTCGACTTGGTTGCGGATGGGCAAGGTGGCCTCAGCCCCGTGGCGGCTGCCGGCTATATTGCCGGCAGCGCGCGCCGCCTGACACAGACAGTGAATGGGGCCCGCTATTCCTTCGCGAATTCGGAAGGTACCATCTCCTACGGTGGCGCGTTGACCGATACCAACTTCCTCTCTGGCGACCGCGTGTTCTACATGTCCGCCGATCGCAGCTTCGTGTTCGGTGGATCCAGCACCGGGTTTGATTTCTTCGTCGCCGCAACGGCGCTGACCTCCGACGCTTCGGCATCCCTGGCGAACGGGCTCTACTACGATGCCGGTGTCGATGTCGATGTAAGCGGCGTGGCGGATGGCGAGGCCCTGTCATACACCTTCAGCGGGGCCACGCGGTATTGGAACGGAGATATCTGGGGGCATCAACGTATATATCGTGCGCGCGACCGGGCCGCTTTCGACTACACATTCTCCGATGTGTACGAGCTCACCCCCATCGGCGGGTACGAAGATTTCTTCGGGTTCCGAAATGTTTTCTGCGCCGATGGCCGAATCCGTGTGGCGGCAGGAACGGAAGAGTATCTCGGTTTGCATCTTGGATTGCGGGCGCCGGAATTGACCCGCGATGGAACGTTTCTTCATCCTATGGGCGTGATCAACGCGGCCAGCCGGACGCCGTTTTCCGTGGGTACTGCTCCTGGGACGTTGCTGCGGCTGGAAGGAAAGAATCTGTCAGCGGCGGAAACGGAAGACGCGGCGTTCCCCACCACGCTGGGCGGCGTGCAGGTATTGTTCAACGGCAAAGCGGCGCCGGTTGGTCGAGTGAGTAACGAAGCAATTCTCGTTCAGACCCCATACGACCTGGAAGGGAATGTTGCGGAGATCCAGGTGATGAACAACGGTGAAGCATCTAACAAGGTAACGACATATATCAACACCAGCACGCCTGGGGTTTTCACCGAGCCTGCCGGCGGAGTAGGGTTCGCCAGGGCCTTCCACTCCGACGGATCGGCAATCACCAGGGCTAACCCGGCGAGGATCGGCGAGACGATCACAGTGCATGTTGCCGGTCTGGCGGAAGTCAATCCGCCCGTGTCGGCGGGAACTCCTGGGCCGGAGGCGGGCAGCCAAGTCGTACAGTCGGTGGCCGCCTATCTTGATGGAGATGTAGCGCCGGTCAAGGCTGCATTTCTCGCACCGGGACTGATTGGCGTCTACTCCGTGCAGGTGGAGGTCATCCCCGGACTTCGCGGCAGCGCATTTCTCGATATCGCTACTCCCGACGCTTATACGACCATGGTTCAGGTATATATCGCCGATAGCGCCGCCGAGAGCGATTTGCAGCCGCGCTCGCATGCCGATTCGCAGGAACGGCGGCTAGATCGCGGTCGAGGGCGCGGTGCGCGCCCGGCGCCAGACTTGACCCGCCCTGCCCCCTCCATCCGACACTGGAACGAGAGGAACAATCGGAATTAACGTGGCAGCAACTATCGCACTTGTGGGCAGCGAATCGCTATTGGGCAAAGAAATCCGCGAAGTCGTGCGCGAGCGCTCGCTCCCCGTCCGGCTTGTCTACATCGGCGCCGAGCAGGAAGAAGCCGGCCGTATCACAGAGGAAGCGGACGAAGCAGTGGTGATCACCGCACTGGACGAAACGAATCTTGTGTCCGCCGATGCGGTCCTTCTGGCCGGCTCCTCCGAGAGCAGCCACAAGGCGTGGGATCTCTTGGCTGGCCATCGCGAAACACCTGTCATCGACGTGTCGCGCACGCTCGAAGATATTCCTTCTGCAAGGCTCGCCGCACCCCTGGTGGATACGGCGGATCCGCACCACGAGAATCCATCGGTCATCGCCCATCCGGCGGCGATTGCCATTGCCATGTGTCTGGGCCGGCTGGCGGAGTTTAAGGTGCGCCGGTCGCTGGTAGAGATTTTTGAGCCGGCCAGTGAGCGAGGTCAGGCCGGCATCGATGAGCTGCATCAGCAAACCTTGAAACTGTTCCAGTTCAAAGGGCTGCCCAAGGAAGTCTACGACGAGCAGTTGGCGTTTAACCTGCTCGCGCGTCTCGGAACCGAAGCCAACCCGCAATTGGAACAGATTGAGCAGAGCGTCGAGCGTCACCTGGCTTCTCTGTTGGCCGCAGGCAAGGTCCCCATGCCATCTCTGCGCCTGATGCAGGCGCCCGTGTTTCACGGCTATAGCTTTTCCCTTTGGGTGGAGTTTGAAACTGCGCCTACGAAAGAAAATCTGGCAATGGCGCTACTCGCCGAGGATACTGCGCCGAACAACGCGGCGGTGGCAGGGCAAAACGGAATTACCGTTGGAGATATCCGTGCCGACCGGAATGTGCCGCGCGCCTATTGGATCTGGATGGTGGCGGATAATCTGCGCCTGACGGCGGAGAATGCATTGCAGATGTTGGAGACGGTATGTCCAGGGTAAGCCGGCGTGGCTTCGCGGCGATGGCGGCGCTGGCGCCTCTCGGTGGATGCGGATACCATGTCTCGGGGCGCGCGGATCTGCTGCCCGCAACACTCAGGACCATCGCCGTCCCGGCATTTGCCAACAACACTACGCGCTTTCGCTTGTCGGAGCGGTTGGCTGGTGCGGTGACACGCGAGTTTCTCTCACGGACCCGCTACCAGGTGGTGCACGATCAGAATGTGGCCGACGCGGTTTTGCGAGGGTCCGTGTTGAACATGATGGCCTTTCCAGCGACTTTCGATACGGCCACCGGCCGGGCGGCTGGCGTGCAGGTGAGTGTGTATCTCCAGATCCAACTAATGGAGCGCGCGAGCGGCAAATTGCTGTACACGAATCCGAATATGGAACTGCGCGAGCGCTATGAGATCAGTATCGACTCGCTGGCCTACTTCGAGGAAAGCGAAGCCGCGCTCGACCGGCTCAGCAAACAAGTGGCGGGTGGGATTGTGTCCGCGATCCTGGAGGCTTTTTAAAGGTGACTCCACAGCAATTCCTGGCGCAAGTGAAGTCCGGTAATTTGGCGCCTGTCTATTTGTTTGCCGGGCCGGAGATGTACCGGCGGCGCATTTGCCGCAGAATGCTGATCGAAAAGTTTCTGCCCGAAGACATGCGCGAGGAAGGTTTCGTCCGGCACGATCTGGACGAGACAAACTTGCGGGAGGCGGTGGACGATGCCAGTTCGCTGTCGTTGTTTGTTTCCAGACGCGTTGTGTGGGTCGGCGCAGCGGAAGCGGCAATCCCGAAAGGAAACGCCGCGGAGGCAGAAGCGGCAGCTACGGCCATCGTCACGGCGTATGTCAGAAACCCCGCCCCGGATACGGTAGTGGTGTTCGACTCCTCAAGGCTGACGTTTGACAGCGACGACAAGACGAAGTTGGAACGCTTGCGCAAGATTTTCGGCGCGGTGAAGGATCAGGTCGAGTTCGTTCCCTACTCGGCGGAGGAAGCGCGAAAGGTGGCCAGCGACCTGGCGGCCAAGGCCGGTTTGCAGATCGCGCCGCCTGCGCTGGACGCACTGGTGGAGTCGCTCGGCGCCGACGTGGCGCGCATCGCAACCGAGATCGAGAAACTCGCGCTGTTTGCCGGAGCCGGCCGCAAGGTGACCGAGGAAGACATCCAAGCCATGGCTCCGGATGCGCGGGCGACAACAATTTTCGCGCTGGTGAACGCGCTGAGCCGCGGCGACAGGGCGCAGAGTCTGGATCTGCTGGAAACCCTGGTGCGCGATGGGGAGTATCTGCCCCTGGCGTTGACCTTTCTGGCGACGCAGTTCCGGCTCGCCTTAACAGCGAAGGAAGAAGGGTTGCGAACTCAACAGCAGTTGCAGGGCCACTTTGCCAAATTGGGTGTGGCGATGTGGCCCAGCCGCGCTCAACAGGTGATGGAAACGATGAACGCATTTCCCCGCTCCCGGCTCGAAATGGCGATCCGGAGAATCTATCAAGCAGACAAGGCGCTTCGGGACCGTGCGCCGGACGACCGCATTGTGATCGAAGATTTCGTGCTGGCCTTGACCGCACGCGCGTGAATCGGTTTCCGGCATCTTCCGGTTGTGGGGATCGCTCCGGTCAAAGTGTGCGCGTTTCCACTTCAATGGCCCCCCGCACAA
This sequence comes from Bryobacterales bacterium, assembly GCA_016789755.1. Lineage (GTDB taxonomy): Bacteria > Acidobacteriota > Terriglobia > Bryobacterales > Bryobacteraceae > CADEFT01. Next base: position 29,879 of record JAEUQG010000120.1, on the reverse strand, counting down.
AATAATCTTCCCTGGTCTGATCCTTTCCAGCCCTTCTTGCCGCATACTTGAATGCACCTTCTGGGATTGGAGACAACAATGGGCTATCGAGTTTTGGCATTCCTGGTTTCGTACGCGTTCGCATACGCCGAAACCACGCCGCGCGACTTCTACCAAGCCATTCGCGAAAACGACTTGGCGAAAATCAAGGGCTACCTTTCTGCCGGCGCCGCCGCGGATCTGCGCGACACGCGCGGCACCACTCCCCTGATGCATGCCGCCTCCATAGGCAGCCTGGAAGCCATGCAAATGCTCATCAAGGCCGGGGCCGACGTCAATGCCAAGAATGGCTTGGACGCTACACCCCTCGTGTGGGCAGCGGCGAACGCCGCGAAGGCGAAACTCCTCATCGATGCTGGCGCGCAAGTGAACGTGCGTACGAAGATGATGCGCACACCGCTGATGATGGCGGCCTCCGCCCCAGACAACGCCTCAACAGTGAAACTGATGATTGACAAAGGCGCCGATGTCACAGTCGCCGACGTTCGCGGGCATACTGCCCTGGTGGATGCGGCGCGGGCGAACAACACCGAGGCGCTGCGGCTGCTGCTGGATCACAAACAGGATGTCAATGCCGGTGATTTCGGAGGGGTGACGGCGTTAGGACACGCGGCCGCGCATTCCAATATCGTTGCGGTGAAGATGCTTCTCGCCAAGGGCGCCGATCCCAACACGGCGATGAAACGCGAACTGAAAGTGCGCAATGGCCTGATTGCAGCCTCCTACTTCACACCGCTGATGGCTGCTGTTGCTCGCAGTTCGATCGATACCGTCCGGTTGCTGCTCGACGCCGGCGCCGATGTGAAGAAACAGGATGTTCGCGGAATGACGCCACTCATGCTCGCCGTAGCTTCGGATGTGGCGAACCCCGCGGTTGTGCGGCTGCTCATCGAGAGAGGCTCCGATTTGAACGCCAGGAGCGTCGATGGCGAAACGGCACTCGACTGGGCCGGCAAGTTCGGAAATCCGCGCGTTTTGTCGCTGCTCGGTGGAACGGTTTCGGGAAGCACCGCCGCGGTCAAGCAGACCTCGGCGACTGTCAGAGATGCGCGCGGCGCGATGGAATTGGCCATGCCGTTGCTGACCTCTTCCGCCAAAGAGTACTTTCGTATGAGCGGTTGCGGCGGCTGCCATCACCAGCACGTGATCGGCATGGCCGTACCCGCCGCCGAAAAGAAAGGCGTGGCAGTGGATCCCGCCTTTCGGCGCGACCAGTTGCAAATCATGAAAGGCGAGGTGATGGGCAACCGCGAAGCGCTGTTGCAGGATATTTTCATCAGCGTCGACGGGTTGGCCTTCGCCATGTTGGGTATGGGTGAGCAGCAGTACCCTGCCGATGAATTGACCGACGCGATGGTGTCCGCCATCGCGGCTCGGCAGAACGAAGAGGGAGATTTCATTCACTTCCCGTTCGTGCGTCCCCCGCTGGAGGATAGCCCCTTCGTGTCGTCCGCACTCGCCATTCGCACCATCAGCCGATACGCGATCCCCGCTCGAAAGACGGAACTGGAGGGGCGCATCGCCAAGACCCGCCAATGGTTCCTCGCCTCGAAGCCCGCGGTACCCTACGAAAGAGCATTCCAGGTGCTGGGGCTACATTGGAGCGGCGCGGAGAGGGCTGCCGTGCAGCGCGCCGTTTCCGAACTGCGGAAACTGCAGCGCGCCGACGGCGGATTTGCGCAATTAGCTACACTGCCCAGTGATGCTTTTGCCACCGCCACGGCGCTATATGCTCTGGCGCAGGCGGGCATCCCCGCCAAAGACGCCGCTTACCAGCGGGGCGTGCGGTTCTTGTTGACCACGCAGAAGCCCGACGGTTCCTGGCATGTGGCGAGCAGAGCCCCAAAGGTGCAGCCCTACTTCCAGAGCGGTTTCCCTTACGATCATGACCAGTGGATCTCGGCGGCATCGACAGCCTGGGCTGTGACCGCACTCGCAGAGGCGGCCGAACCCCCGCGTCAATCGGCGTCGCTGCGGCATTAGGCACTGGCCGCCACGACGGCAATCCCGAGCTCTCCTTCATTTCGATCTTGCCTTGCGGCGCGGGGACATCTCCCGCGCCAGCCATTGCTCCCCTCTCCGCAGGCGGCGGATTACCGTTGTCAGAGAAGCTCCGACTATCTCGGCGACTTCCTGCAATTCATAACCGCCGAAGTAGCGCAGTTGAATCACTCGCGCAGCGCTCGGGTGCACCAACGCCAGTCGCGACAGGGCAGTAGCCACGTCGAGCGAAGTGTCGAGGTTTGCTCCTTCGCCTTCCAGTTGATCGTCCAGCGGGAGATTCGGAAGCCCGCCGCCGCGCTTGGCCGTATTGCGCTCGCGGATGCGGTCCACCAGAATGCGCCGCATCATCTTCGCAGCGAAAGCTAAGAAGTGCGCCTTGTCGTGAATGCGCGGCGGCTCTTTGTCACCTGCGATGCGTAGGAAAACTTCGTGGATCAGTCCGGCGGCTTCAAGCGAAACCGTATCCCCACGGCCCCGCAAACAAGCCTCGGCCGTGCGCCGCATCTCAGGATAGAGCAGCGGCAAGACTTCGTGCAGAGCATCTGGGTCTCCAGCCTGCCAGCGCGCGAGCAAAGGCGACACCGGATCCTCCTTTCCTGCCCTATGGGCCAATCAGCGTTCCTCCACCCACACAAGCGGAAATCACCGAGATTCGGTCTCAGTTTCTTTTCCTAGATCGAAATGCCAAATCGTCTATAAGGCAAACTCCAGGGGTAAACGATGGCGATGATTTCCGTGTGTTCCAGTAGGAGGCTGTCGATCAAGGGACGCTGCCTCCCGAATTGAAGACCACTAAGGAGAAACTGTGAGAATCATTGCTGCATACGCCATTCTGATGGCGGCGTGCGGTTTGGAGGCGGCCAAGGCGCAATCGGCGGGACTGACCATTCCGGCGGCGCACCCGCGGCTGTGGTTTACGCCCGAAAGACTGGCGCAAGCACGCGCCTGGTACGCATCCAATCCATTTACGCCATCTTCGTCCGATTACGTCGGACAGGCCTTTCGATATCTGATGACCGGAGAAACGCAGTACGCGCGCTCGGCCATCGCACACGCGGTTGCGGTCACTGCTCCTGACCTCGCCGCGAACTCGCCCGACCCCTACACCGGCGTGGCGAGCGATACGGCACGCTGGGAGGGCGAGATCGTTACGTTGACCTACGACTGGTGCTACGACCAGATGACCCCCACCGAGCGAAGCACCATTCTGAATCGTTGGAACTTCTATATCAACAACCTGCGGCAGAAACCCTGGGGCGGTCCCACCATGCCGCAAAGTAATTACTACTGGGGATACTTGCGAAACGAGTTTGAATGGGCCATCGCCACCTGGGGCGAAAGCACGATGGCGGAAACGTTCCTGAATCATGCCCTTACCACGCGATGGCAGAATTCGTTCGTTCCCCACGGACTCACTGGCGGACTCGGCGGCGTGTTTCAGGAAGGCAGCGGATACGGCCGGGCTCTGGCCGAGTACGCCACCGTTCCGCTGATTTCGTCCGCCCTCATGGGGCGTGACCTCACATCAGAAACCAACTACTTCCGCGATGCCGTGTTCTACATGATCTATGCGACTCCTCCGGCCCGCACAGCGCTTCGTTCCACGGGTACGCCCTATTGGGAACTGTTCCCGTTTGCCGACGATGAGCGCTTCATCAATGGCGGCAATGCCTCGGCCGCGTCCTGGGCTCAGTTCATGTGGGCGATGGCCGATAAGTGGCGGGATTCCTCGGTGGGCAAGTACGCTCGGCGCTGGATCAACATGGTAGGTTCATCACCCTCGCGTTTCGTGCGCGCACTTGATCGTGGGGGGCAGGAATTGCCTTTCTCCCAATTGGCGTTGGACTTCTACGCGCCCGGACCTGGTTTCCTCTACGGGCGCAACCATTGGAACTCCGATTCCACCGTATTTCACGTGCAATTGAGCCAGACCTATGACGAAGGCCACGGCCACGACGACATGGGTAACTGGCAGATCTGGCGCAATGGCCGCTGGCTGAGCCGGGAAAGCACAGGGTACGCACAAACGCTGGCTGGTTTCGCCGGAGCGGGCAGCGTGGAAACGAATCACCCGCTGGCGCACAACAGCCTGCTGGTGAACCAACGCGGCTACGCCATCGGCGAGCGCAACGGCCGGCCCGTCGTGAAGCGCGTCCACAGTGGCGCACATTTCACCTTCGGTGCCGTGGACATCACTCCCCCCTTCCGCAACTTCCTCATTCAGTACCCGCACCCCGAGCGTGAGAACGCCGAAGCGGTGCATGTCGAGCGGGAATACCTGTTTGTTCGCCCTCTGGAAACAATGCTTGTATTCGACCGCGTGCAGTCGCAAACGGCGAGTGTCCCGAAGACCTTCCTGGCTCACTTCGAACGGCAACCCGTGGCCGACGGGACGAACGCCTGGCTGTCGGTGAATGGAGACCAAGCCCTGCGCCTCACCACGCTGCTGCCGGCCAATCCGGTACAGCGCGTCATCACAGAAGGTGGCGCCATCGGGCAGTACCGGCTGGAGTCGGAAACCTCCGGTGCGCTGCAGAGCTACATGCTTCACATGATGCAGGCGCGCGATGCTTCCGGGCAGAACGTGACAGCCCAGGTGACTGACAGCGGCAACATATACGTCGTGACGCTGCAGCATCCGACCCTCGGCTACGCCCGTGTGCACATCGCCAAGGGTTCCCACAGCATCGGCGGCGGCGTCGCTTATTCCGCCTCGGCCATGCCTTCGACCGTGGAGCCGCTGCTCGACCGCATTCAGGGCATCACGATGACGGACAACGGGCCCCAATGGGAAGCCATCGGGCCGCCACCTCCACCGGACACGACCGCTCCTGTCGTCGCTATTACGTCGCCCTCCGCCGGCCAGACACTGTCGGGTTCCATTGCCGTTTCGGCGACAGCATCGGACAACATTGGCGTGGCTGGTGTGCAATTCCTTATCGACGGCGTCCCCTACGGAGCTGAAGATACCCTTGCGCCTTACTCCATAGTAGTGACCGGGCTCGTAGCGGGTCCGCATACGATCAGCGCCGTAGCCCGCGATGCCGCGGCCAATACCACGACGGCACCAACGGTGAGTTTCACCATTACCGAAACAGTGACGGTGGCGATCGCTTCACCGGCGGCAGGGCAGACCTTGTCGAGCGGATCGTTCACGGCGACGGCATCCACCACCGGTACGGTGCTGGGAGTGCAGTTCGTCATCGACGGCCAGAACTACGGCGCCGAAGACACTGCCGTCCCATACAGCGTGTCGGTGCAGAACCTGCCAGCGGGTGCGCACACGATTGCGGCGATTGCTCGTGGCAACTCCACCAGCGTGACTTCGGCGACGGTGAACTTCACGGTGTTCAGTGCTCCGACGGTGGCGATCACTTCACCCACAGCGGGACAAGCACTCACCAGCGGATCGTTCACGGCGACGGCATCCACCACCGGTACAGTGCTGGGAGTGCAGTTCGTCATCGACGGACAAAACTACGGTGCCGAAGACACTGCCGTCCCATACAGCGTATCGGTGCAGAACCTGCCAGCGGGTGCGCACACGATTGCGGCGATTGCTCGTGGCAACTCCACCAGCGTGACTTCGGCGACGGTGAACTTCACGGTGTCCAGTGCTCCGACCGTGGCGATTACATCACCCACAGCGGGACAAGCACTCACCAGCGGATCGTTCACGGCGACGGCATCCACCACCGGTACGGTGCTGGGAGTGCAGTTCGTCATCGACGGTCAGAACTACGGCGCCGAAGACACGGCCGTTCCGTATAGTATGGCGGTCTCCGGGTTGGCCGTGGGTGCACACACAATCCGCGCCGTGGCCCGTCACAGCGGGGGCACCGTGACTTCGGCAACCATCAACTTTACGGTCTCGACGCCGGCCGCATTCACGCCTATCCGTGTCAATGCGGGCGGGCCGTCCTACACCGACCCGAACGGAAACGTATGGACCGAGCGCGGCTACACCGGCGGATACACCTTCCGCAGCAACGTCGCCATCTCCAACACGGCAACCCCACCACTCTACCAGAGCGAGCGACTCAGTAACCGGGAGTTCTACTACCGGTTCCAGGTGCCGAACGGAACGTATCGTGTGACGCTGAAGTTTGCCGAGATCTATCACCGGCAGGCCGGTAAGCGTGTACTCAATGTGAAGCTGAATGGCTCGCAAGTGGAAACGAATTTCGATGCCTTCGCAGCGTCGGGGGGCTTTGCACGCGCGATTGACCGGACGCATACGGTGACTGTGACGAACGGTCTGTTGGAGATTCGCATCGTACCGGTTGTGGACGACGGGAAGATCAACGCATTCGAGATCACGCAACAGTAAGTAAAAGGGAAGCGGCCTGGCTCCGACCAGAACCAGGCCGCTCTCACTCGTTGAGAGCTACCCGCGCTCCCAATCGATCTTCTTCTCGGCCAATGTCTTCATGCGGGCGACGGCGTTGGCGGCGGCCACGCTGCCGTTAGCAAGCCTGGTCATCCGCACGTAACTCTCCACTACGCTCAACATCCATCCCTCCATAGCCTGCACATGCCCTTGCGGAACCGTCCCGTATTTTGTTCCCCTGGACCATGCCTCGATGCGCTCCATGACTTGTGTCAGCTTTCTCAACTCCCGCAGCATTTCTGCACTTTCTTTTGCGATGAAGTCGATGTAAATGTTCTCTTGCATAAGAAATACCTCCTCATACGGGCAATGCGGCAAAGCGTCCCGCTTTTCCCATCTCGGTCGGTGCGGGATTGTGTCAGAGTCAAGTAGAGGCGCCGGCGCGAACGAATATGAAGATAGTAGTTATCGGTGAGGTGTTGTGGGATCTGTTCCCCGGTGAAGAGAGGCTCGGCGGCGCTCCTTTCAATTTCGCGGTTCAGGCGAGCCGCCTTGGCCATGACGTCCGGTTTGTCAGCGCCGTCGGGGCGGACGCCCGAGGATCGCTGATTCTGAACCGAGCCGAGCACTTGGGCCTGGACACGCAGTTCCTGCACGTCGTTGCCGGCCGCCAAACAGGAGTGGTCTCGGTGCACGTAGATGCGGAGGGCAAACCGGCATTTCATTTGCACCGGCCCGCGGCCTACGACTCTGTGACGATGGATGATACAGCCCTGGATCGGCTACGTGCCTGGGATCCGGATTGGATGTACTTCGGAACACTGCACCAGATGCAACCCGAAGTAAGAGAACTGACTGCACGGATGGCGGATACACTGCACCGCGCCAGGAAGTTCTACGATATCAATCTGCGCCCCCACAGCTACACCCTGGAATTGGTGGAGTCGCTAATGGCCATAGCAGACGCGGTGAAGTGGAATGATGAAGAGGCCCGCGAGGTGGACGCGATGTTCAACTTCCACGGCCGTCCACTCGAAGAGTTCACGGCTCACTGGCAGCGTCAATTCGGCTGGCAAGCCGTGGCCGTGACACGCGGTCCCAATGGAAGCTCGGTGCGCATCGGGGATGAATATGCGGAGGGGGCCGGATTCGCCGTTACAGTGGCCGACACAGTGGGTGCGGGCGATGCTTTTGCCGCCGCCTTCTTGCACGGGTTGTCGCAAGGTTGGAACGCAGCAAAAACAGGAGAGTTCGCCAACCGCGTGGGCGCACTGGTGGCATCGCGTCCGGGGGCCATCCCGGAATGGTCGCTCGAAGATTGCCGGAAACTGGCGATCGCAACACACGAATGAGTGGGATACGATGGCGTGTATGAAACGTCGCGTCTTTCTGGGGACGCCTGCGCTGTTGGCGCAGGCCGAGAACTTGCCGCAACCTCCGCCGGTGACCACGCCGCGGGCAACCTCCGGCGATTCGATCGAACCTCGATGGGAACAAGGATTGTCGATTACCGTCGGCCCGGAGAAGGCCGATTTGGTAGGAGCCGATCATCGCGCGGTGCAGGCCGGCGTCGACTATGTGGCTGGTTTGGGCGGCGGGACAGTCCGGCTGCTGCCCGGCGTCTTCCGCTTTCGCAACGCCGTTCAGTTGAGATCCGGCGTACGTGTCGCCGGAAGTGGCTTGGACACCGTCTGCGTCAACGAGCCTGGCTTCAAAACAGCTCTGGTCCAGAATTCCGATTGGTACGACCAGGAGATCACCGTCCAGGATGCATCCGGTTTCGCCATCGGAGACGGAATTGTGCTTCGCACCAGGAATCCGCATAACGGCGGAGAGGATATCTTCAGGCGGACACTAGTGGCTCGCAGCGGAAACCGGTTCAAACTTAACCAAATGCTCCAGGAAAACTACTGGATCAAGGAAGGAGCTTCGGCATCACGTGTGCACTCGCTGTTCGAGGGCTACCGTATCGCCGATGCCGTCGTTGAGAACATCTGCCTCGACGGGAATCGTGCCAACACCGAGTTCCTCAACGGGAACTACGTGGGCTGCATCTTCCTGCGCGAGAGCAACCGAATCCGAATGAGGCAGGTCACTGCCCGTAACTTCAATGGCGACGGAATCAGCTACCAGGTTTGCCACGATGTACGTGTCGAGGACTGTACCAGTCACAACAACGCCAACTACGGCTTGCATCCGGGGTCGGGATCGCAGCGCACTGTGGTTACAGGATGCCGGTTGGACACGAACGACATCGGGTTCTTCTTCTGCTGGGGCGTCAAGTGGGCACTAGTGGAACGCAATACCATGGCGGACAATCGGCGATTCGGTGTCTCCATTGGACACAACGACACGGATAACGTGGTCCGGAACAACGAAGTCCTCCGCAGCGGCAAGTTCGGCATCTATTTGCGTCAGGAACATGGGCACTCCTTCGCACCCAGCCGGAATCGGATTGAGGGCAATCGGGTGGTCGACAGCGGCAACGAAAACGGAGCCGCTGTGGAGATCGAGGGACCAACGGAGCATGTGTCTTTGCAGAGCAACGTCTTGCTCGAAACCCGCGGGGCGGCTTCTCGAGTAGGAGTGCGAATCGGCAAGGAGGCTAAGGCGATCACTCTGGCTGAAAATCGAATCGAGGGCTTTTCAACTCCGGTGGCGGATCTTCGGAAGGGCTGAGGCCGCGGAAAACGAAAGCCAACGCTACCATGGCGCCGGGAAACGTGATGGCCCAGGCTGAAGCAACCCAGATCAGCCAGTGCCAGAACATCTGTAGCGCGATGAAGGGTGCCAGCAGGCCATTCGCCAGCAGAAGCCGGCGCGCGGCTGTTCCTTCGCGGCGTTTGCTGAAAACGAACGAGGCCCAAAGCGTAGAGATGCTCATCAGACTATAGCCCAGGATATCGACCGCATAAAGGAACGAATCGAACGGCACAAACAGGAACTGTTCCATTCCGGAGACGCGCCCTTCGGCCATTCGCGGCGCTACCCACGTGAGTTGCACGAAATACACCGTCCCCGTCAGGACCATATAGGCTGTGGCGAACGCAATCGCGGCGTGGCTCCAGATTCTCTGCGCGGGCTCCGCAATTCGATGAACGCTCACTGTCACCATCAGATAGGCGGGGCCAAGTAGGAGCGACGGTGTGAGCAGCAGAATGAGCCCCAAGGGTGTGCTGGAACTTTCCGGCCCCCCATGCGATCCCAGCCATCCTTGCCACTCGGCGAGTTGCGCAACATCGTACACAAAGGCACAAACGGCAGCCAACATCGCCGACCAAAAGCCGGCCAACTTGGCCTTTTCATCGATGTTCGTAACCATCGCTCCCGTCAGATTTCCGCCCCTTGCGAGGCGCCGCCTCAGTCGATTAAGCCGTTGCGCAGGGCAAAGCGGACCAGTTCTCCAGTGCTGTGCAGATTCAGTTTCTCCATCAGACGGCCACGATGTGCTTCCACGGTGTAAACACTGAGGCCCAACAGCCCCGCAATCTCTTTGTTCGTCTTCCCCTCGGCAATGTGCTGCAATACTTCGCGCTCGCGCGCGGTAAGCAGGTCCAGCGGATCCGTGACATGCTTTCGGTAATCATTCAGCACTGCGTCGGAAACGGCCGGACTAAGATAGCCGTCCCCCTTGCTGACGGCCCGGACTGCGCTGAGCAACTCCGCCTCTTGTGCGTCTTTGAGAATGTAGCCGCGCGCGCCGGCGCGCAGAATCTCGCGCACGTAAACTGAGTCGCGATGCATGCTCAGCGCCAGTACGCGTGCCTTCGGCGAAACCTCGCCGACTCGGCGCGTGGCTTCGATACCATTGAGCTCCGGCATGGAAACATCCATCACCACAACATCCGGCTGAAGCGACCGGGCCAGTTCCACGGCGTCCTTGCCGTTGGACGCCTCGCCTACCACTTCAAAGTCGGGCTGCGCCGAGAGGATGAACTGAAACCCCTTACGGACCACTGCGTGGTCGTCAGCCAATAGGATGCGTATCTTTGTGCTCAGCAATTTCGCTCACTTTGCGTACAGGCGCCCATACCTCTAACTTGACGCCGCCATGTGTGCCATTGGTTACCGCTAGTTCCCCACCGCTCTGCCGGGCGCGCGCACGCATCCCCACCAAACCCAGGCTGGATTGCCCGTGCTCTACGCCTGCCGGCATCCCCTTCCCATTGTCCTCCACGGTCAGATGTAGCTTGCCGTCACGAATCCGCAACTCCACAAACACGTTCGTTGCTCCCGAATGCCGTGCAACGTTTGTCAGTGCCTCCTGCGAAATCCGAAAAAACTGCGTCTCCAGATCATCGGCGAATCGCTCGTGTACCTCCGACCGATACTTCACTTCAATGCGCGTGCGGCTGGTGAATCGCTCACAAAGCCACCCTAGACCGGCATCCAGCCCAAAGTCGTCCAAAATCACCGGGCGCAATAGTTGGGATAGCTCTCGAACATTCTGGATCGATTCGTCAAGAAGACCGATGCACTCGGTGCGCCTGAGGGTGACATTCTCGGGTTTCATCCCCACAAGGATCGCCCGCACCCCGGCAAGGCTCTGGCCCAGTTCGTCATGCAACTCGTGAGAGAAGCGGCGCGCGGTCGTTTCCTGGCTCTCCAGCATTTGCCACGACACCCGATTCAGCTCTCCCGCCTGCCACTGAATCTGATGCAGGAATTGATGGCTGGCCCGCACGGTGAGGACAGCCCCACCAATTGCCAGCAGCAGGCAACCGCCAAGCAGGTAGAGGGACTCCGCCCGTAGTTGCGCCGCATCTCTCTCGATGGCGGCTTGTAACGATCCAGTCCTTGCCGACTCGTTGCGGACCGCTTCCACGGCCATACGCGAGAAATCCTCACGGTAGCCGTGCAACTCCGCCAGTATTTCCGGCGTCACGTATTTCCCGGTTGCCTCGCGCACGGCGCGGGCGAAGGCGATCGAAACACGAAGCAGCGCCTGCAATTCTTCGGCCCGCGCCTGAACCGCGAGTTGCTGCATCTCCTGCAATTCCCTCTCTGCGGACTGTACCTCGGCGTGGATGCGTTCCGCGTCTGCCGGCCGCAACGATCGAAGATAGTACAATTCCTTGCCGATCCTTTGCTGCACGACGAGAAGATTGTTGGCTAATCCCGACGTCGAAATGCGCTGTGTGACCAGTTCGACAGAATTGGCATGGATGGCTTGCGCCCTGCGAACCGAGAGTCCCGCCGCCGCGGCCAACAAGAGGATTACCAGAGAGAATCCAACCGCAAGGATTCTCACGAGGTTCTGTTGGCGCAAACTGGCACTGATCATCGCCCACCAGTGTAGGATGTTTGCGTCACGGACGGGAAACCGCCCTGGGCGTCCGATATTGCCTCCCACCCTCTGTGCTTGGTATCATGAAGCGGCCTTAACCCTAGCGCTATCAAGGTCTTCTTTGGAGGAATGTCACGACAATGACTTCATACGGCAGTGCCCGGACCAGGAGAGCAGCAACCCGGTTCTCCCCCATCCTGCGGCACTTTTCCCCTTTACTTACGGTCCTCTTGACGGCGGTTTGTTTACTCGCCGTAGGCTCGTTGCCGCTGTCCGCACAGCAGCACGGCGGCGGCGAGGCCAACCTGATCGTTCCCGACCTGTCGACCGCCACATTCATGGGTGGAATCGACGGTCGCAGTTTTCTCATGATCGGACTCCTTGTCTGTGTCCTCGGGCTTGCGTTTGGACTGGTAATCTACAAGCAATTGCAGAACATGCCGGTCCATTCGTCGATGCTTGAGATTTCCGAGCTGATTTACGAAACCTGCAAAACCTACCTCACCACCCAGGGCAAGTTCTTGCTCATTCTCGAAATCTTCATCGGCGTGATCATGATCTTCTACTTCGGCGTGCTCCAGCACATGGACGCGTTCAAAGTCGCCATTATTCTGATCTTCAGCCTCATCGGCATCGGCGGCAGTTACGCAGTGGCTTGGTTCGGGATTCGCGTCAACACCTTCGCCAACTCCCGCACGGCGTTCGCCAGCCTGCGCGGCATGCCGTTCCCCTGCTATGCAATCCCACTGAAGGCGGGCATGAGCATCGGGATGTTGCTGATCTCAGTAGAGTTGCTCCTCATGCTGGTGATTCTCCTCTTCATCCCAGGGGATTATGCCGGTCCTTGCTTCATCGGCTTCGCCATCGGCGAATCTCTGGGCGCGGCGGCGTTGCGCGTGGCTGGCGGCATTTTCACCAAGATCGCCGATATCGGCGCCGACCTGATGAAGATCGTTTTCAAGATCAAGGAAGACGACGCCCGTAACCCTGGCGTCATCGCCGACTGCACCGGCGACAATGCCGGCGATTCGGTCGGCCCCAGCGCCGACGGTTTCGAAACCTACGGAGTCACCGGTGTTGCACTAATCAGCTTCATTACCCTCGCCGTGAAGGACCCCATGGTTCAGGTGCAACTGCTCGTGTGGATCTTTACCATGCGCGTCATGATGGTGGTTGCTTCGGCCGGTTCCTACTTCATTAACGAAGCCATGGCGAAAAGCAAGTACAGCAACGCGGTGAAGATGAACTACGAGGCGCCTCTCACCTCGCTGGTCTGGCTCACCTCAATCGTCTCGGTAATCCTCACCTACATCGTCTCCAACATGCTCATCCCCACCCTCGGCGGCGACGACTCGCTGTGGTGGAAGCTCTCCACCGTCATCACATGCGGCACCTTGGCGGGCGCCATCATTCCGGAATTCGTTAAGGTGTTCACCTCGGTTGATTCCGGCCACGTCCGCGAAGTAGTAACCAGCGCCCGGGAAGGCGGCGCTTCGCTCAACATCCTTTCTGGCTTGGTAGCCGGCAACTTCAGCGCCTACTGGCTCGGCATGAGCATTCTGCTGCTGATGGGCATCGCCTACTACGTCAGCACCATGGGCCTCGCTTCGCTCATGATCGCTCCGGCCGTGTTCGCCTTCGGTCTGGTTGCCTTTGGATTCCTCGGTATGGGGCCCGTTACCATTGCCGTCGATTCCTATGGCCCGGTCACCGACAACGCCCAGTCCGTGTACGAATTGAGCGTCATCGAAACGCTGCCCAAGATCGAGCAGGACATTGAAAAGAACTTCGGTTTCAAGCCGCAGTTTGAGCGCGCCAAAGAGCATCTGGAAGAGAACGACGGCGCCGGCAACACGTTCAAGGCCACAGCCAAGCCCGTGCTGATCGGAACCGCCGTGGTGGGCGCCACAACCATGATCTTCTCCATCATCGTGATGCTGACCCAAGGGCTGAAACCGGAACTTCTGGCGAACCTCTCCATCCTCCATCCGCCCTTCCTCCTTGGCCTCATCGCCGGAGGCGCGGTCATCTACTGGTTCACCGGAGCATCCACACAAGCCGTGACCACCGGCGCCTACCGTGCCGTCGAGTTCATCAAAGCCAATATCAAACTCGAAGGCGCCACCAAAGCCTCGGTCAGCGATTCGAAGAAGGTCGTGGAGATCTGTACGCAATATGCCCAAAAGGGTATGTTCAACATTTTCCTCACAGTGTTCTTCTCGACGCTAGCCTTTGCCTTCGTCGAACCCTACTTCTTCATCGGCTATCTGGTTTCCATTGCGCTGTTCGGTCTCTACCAGGCAATTTTCATGGCCAACGCCGGCGGCGCCTGGGATAACGCCAAGAAGATCGTGGAGACCGAATTGAAGGCCAAGGGTACAGATCTGCACGCTGCTACCGTTGTGGGCGACACTGTCGGCGATCCCTTCAAAGACACGTCTTCCGTTGCCATGAACCCGATCATCAAGTTCACTACGCTGTTCGGTTTGCTGGCTGTGGAACTGGCTGTTTCGCTCACTGCGGAGCAGGGGACCGGGCTAAGCCATGGGCTGGCCATTGTTTTCCTGGTCATCAGTATGTTCTTCGTACACCGTAGCTTCTACGGTATGCGCATCGAGAAGTAACCTTCCGAAACCCATTGTATCGGGGCCGTTGGGCTACAATGGCCCTGATGCAACGCCGAGAGTTCGCTCTGCTCCTGGGGGCTGCCCTGCCCCGCTTATCCGCACTGGAGTTGTCGAAGATCCCATTGGGTGTCACCACCGATGAGATCGACGACGACATCGTCACGGCATCCCGATTTCTGAAGGAGTTCCACCTGCGTTTTGCCGAGGTGCGGACCATTTGGGGAAAGTACAATACCGTCCAACCTCTCGACAAGATCCGTGAGTGTAAGGCGATTTTCGACGCGCACGGCATTCGTACTTCCGTGCTGGGCACCGCGTTCTTCAAGATCCCTCTGCCACCAGATACGCCTCAGGGTCGCGCCGTTCTCGATAACCAGTGGGCGCTGCTCGATGGCGCCATGGAGCGTGCGAAAATCCTGGGAACGGACAAGATCCGCACCTTTGCCTTCACTTACGAGAAGGGCCAGACCCCAAGCCCCAAGGATTACGGACGGATCTATGAATTGGAGCGGGAGTCGGCGCGCCGCGCCAAGGCGCGCGGTTTTCGGCTCGCCATTGAGAATGTCGGCGGGAGCTACGTTTCCACCGGCGCCGAAGCCGCCGAATTACTCAAGAACGTTCAGGAAAACAACCTCGGTCTCACCTGGGATCCGAACAACGCCGGCGCCTCAGGCGAGCGAAGTTTTCCCGATGGATTCCGAAAGATCGATTCTGCCCGGATCATGCACGTGCACCTGCGCGACTACCGCTACAAGGACGGCAAAGGCGAATGGACCGCAGTCGGAGATGGCGAGATGGATAATCTGGGCCAGCTTCGCGCTCTGCTGCGCGCCGGCTACAAAGGATCATTTACCCTGGAGACGCATTACAAGAGCCCCCAGGGCAAAGCGCATGCCAGCCGGACCAGCCTGACCGCGCTTCTGAAGGTAATCGAAGCGGTCTAGGTCACGCCCTAGAACCGCTCCTCAGGACGCTCGCCCAGGGCTACTTTCACCGTTGTCCTGCGCCCACCCCGATAAATGGTCACGTTTAAGGGGTCGCCCGGTCGCTTGCGGTTCAGTGCGCGAGTCAGCGCATCGCCGCGGTCTACCCTCTGCCCGTCGAGCTCCATGATCAGATCGCCGCCAATCCCGACTTCGGTGTTGCCGACGATCACAAAGCGGCGCGCGCCACGCAGTCCCGCTTGATCGGCCGCCGTCCCTTCCCCGACATCCTGGATCAGCAGTCCGCCTTCCTTGGGCAATTCCAGCAGTTCCGCCAGGTCGCCGAAAACAGGCAACACTGTCACTCCCAGCCACGGACGGCCGAACTTGCGCCCGGCCTGGAAGTCCTCGAGCATGTTCTTGGCCCGGTTCACCGGCATCGCGAATCCAAGTCCAATATTGCCGCCCGGACCGTAGATCGCCGTGTTGATGCCGATTACGTTCCCTTGTGAATCGAGCAGCGGCCCGCCGCTGTTGCCGGGATTGATAGCGGCGTCGGTCTGCACCATACCTTCCAGGGTGCGCCCGTTCTCATCGGTCAACTGACGCCCCAGGGAACTGATGATTCCCGTGGTCAGCGTGCCGTCCAGGCCGAACGGATTCCCAATGGCCAGCACTTTCTGGCCCACCTGCAGACTGTCGGAATCCCCCAGACGCAAGTAGTTCACCTTGCCCTTGGGCTGAATCTTAATGAGGGCCAGGTCGTTGCTGGGGTCGCGCACCAGTATCTGGGCTTTGTACCGGGTCTTGTCCGCCAATGTCACCACCACTTCCGGGGCCCGCCCGCTGACTACATGGTGATTGGTCAGAATTCGCCCCTCCGCGTCGATCAGAAAACCGGACCCGGTTCCCGGTTCGGGTATGATCTGCCCGAACCAGCCGCGACGGTAGACGGTGCTCGATATGTTTACCGTCCCTATGTGGGCCGTTTTGTAAATGTCGATGTTGTTCAGTTCGTCCGCGCCCAGCCCCGCTCCGCGCGCTACCGACGGCTCGCTCCACATCGGCCCCGCCGCCCTGGACGATGTACGGAAAAACGATGGGGGATCCCACTTGCGCGTGGTCGTGACCCAAATGAATCCGCCGGCGATGACAAGTGCCAGCAACAAGGTTCGAAATTTCATTGCTCGATGCTCCGCAGTTCCCGGTACACTTCCTCAGTTTGACGCACCGTGTCCTCTTTACTGCCGGAAGTATCAATGACGTAGTGCGCGTGCTTTCGTTTCTCTTCGAGAGACATCTGGCGGCTGAGCCGCGCCTCCACTTCCTCGCGGGTAGCGTGATCGCGATGCATTGCGCGGGCAATCTGCTGTTCGCGGCTGCACCAAGCCAAAATCAGCTTGTCGAAATTGCGGTATCCGCCGGTTTCCACGTGAATTGCCGCCTCCACGACAGCGATACCGCGTGGATGGCGGGCGGCGAAATCCGCAAGCACTTGCTCAGTGCGGGCACGAACATGGGGATGCACTAATGCGTTCAAGACAGCCAGCCGGTCGGGTTTGGAGAACACGATCTTTGCCAGAGCCCTCCGGTCAATCCTATTCTCATTATCCAGAATTAGCGGCCCGAATTCCTCTACCACCTGGGAATAGGCCTCCCCGCCGGGTTCCAGCACCTGATGGCCCAGCAGATCGGCTTGTACTAGGCAGCACCCCAAATGTTCCAGGGTCTTGCCCACGAAGCTCTTCCCGCTCGCCAACCCTCCTGTCAATGCGACACGCAACATTGTCTGTCCATGAAGCAAGATAGCATAGAGACCATGGTCGTCCGCCGCCTGCTGCAAGCCATCGCCTTTGCCCTGGCGTTGCTCTTGCTGTGGCCCTCTCTTGTTCCTGTATTCAAACCGCGGGAACGTATTCTGCTGGATCAGGTAAGAGGCCGCGGATGCCAGGTGCGCCCTTACTGCGAGCTTTCGCGGAACCCGCTGGCCTGGCAGACTACACGGGCGCCGGAATTCACATGCCCCATCATGGCCGCCAAATGCCTTGCCTCGGGAAAACTGGATTTCGCCTACCGCCGCGAAGCAATCGCGGCCATTGACGACGCTCTGCGGCGGTTGCCGGAGACCTTCGACACGGGAGACGGCATCATCCTGTTCGGACACGAAATGCGCCGGGCACGCGACAGCATTGCCTCCGGCGGCCGTGTCATCTACGACATCTTCAAACAATGACCGAAACCGGACCGGGTTGCGCTCCGTCATCTTAGAGCGGACAATCAAAATCAGGAGGCAGAGCACCATGCGCATTGCCGGAGTAGGTATTCTTTTCTTCACCGGTTCCCTGGCTTGGGGGCAACAGGCGATCTCCGTTCGGGCTGGTCTGGTTCACCACGTCGAGGGGAACGCCAGCATCGACGGGACACCGGTCCGGGTGGACAAGAGCAAGTTCGCCACCGTCAAAGAAGGCAGCACTTTCACCACCGGCGACGGCAAGGCCGAGGTACTGCTTGCTCCCGGCGTGTTCATGCGCATGGACGCAAACTCTTCAGTAAAAATGATTTCCGGGTTACTCACCGACACCCGTATCGAATTGACAAAGGGCTCCGCGCTTGTGGAAGCACTGGAAATGGGTAAGGAAAACCGCGTCCGCCTCAACATCGGGAACTCCGTATCCAACATCGTCAAGCCGGGGTTGTATGCGTTCGATGCCGCTAACGGAAGCGTCCGGGTGTTTGACGGAAAGCTGGAAGTGAACGTTGACCAGCAGACTCTGGAACTCGGCCGCGGCCGCGAAGTCTTCGTCGCGCAGACTCTGGCTGCCTCCAAGTTCCCTACCAAGACGACCAGCGCTCTCTACGATTGGAGCAAAACCCGCTCGGCCATGATCGCCTATGCCAATATCGGTGCGGCACGGTCGCTGAACACCAGTGGATACAGGATCACGAATAGTCTTTGGGCCTACTACCCTGCCTATGGGATGGTGACCTTCCTGCCTCGAAACGGCTACCTCCGTAGCCCGTTTGGCTGGAGTTGGTACAGCCCCGGTTCCGTGTGGCAGTATTACGCCGGTAACCAGGGTTCCGCCAATGGCGGCAGCGGTGGCGGCAGTTCGTCCGCTTCTTCCGGCAACTGGGGCGGATGGGGATCCCGTGGCGGCGGTGGCGGCTATTCCGGCGGAGGCTCCTACTCCGGTGACGGAGGCTTCTCTCGTTCTTCGGCGATGAGCAGCGCACCCGCAGCGTCTTCTGCGCCGGCCGCTTCGGCTGCACCGGCGGCACAATCCGCTCCGGGTGGCGGCCGCGGCCGATAACTAGGCCACAGATGATTGCATGCCCGCGCACAGAGTCATGATACCCTCGGGTCATGCTGGCCCCGTGGAAACTGCTGCTACTTCCCCTGTGGGCGGCCGAACCTCTTCCTGAAGGCGGACTAGTCGAGCGCCCGATTGCTCCAGGGCGCCTCCAGCAGTGGTCCCTTCCTTCAACACCAGGCTATTTCGAGATCGACGTCACAGCCCGAGGCACGCGTCTACAGGTCGATGGCCCTGGTCTTTCGGTGGGCCTCATGGATGCACCGATGCGCCCCGTCCGGTTATGCTGGGTGCGGCATGGCGGCCCGCCGCAGACACTGCGCATTCGCAGTCTGGAGGATGTGGAAACCCGGTCCTATGCGGTAACGCTCCACCGCAGGAAAATGTCGGAACAAGACCCCGAGCGTGTCGAGGGGTGCCGGCAGCAACTGGCCTCCCGTGCCACACTGCCACTTCCGGAAAGGCTTGCAGCACTGACCGCGGCCCGCGTGGCATTCGAGAAGGCCGGCGATAGGCGTGGAGTGGCCGAAGTGCTTACTCCCACCGGCGCAGTTCTTTGGGAGTTAGGCCGGCAAGCGGAAGCGCTGGCAACTCATCGGCAGGCCGTTGCTGCCTGGGAACTCCTCGGAGATACCGGCCGGCAGGCTGAAGCCATGGCAATGCTCGGGGCCGGCTATCAACTGACGCCGGGGCGCAGCGCCGACGGGACATCCATGATCCGGCGCGCAATCGGTTTGGCGATGTCGGCGGGAGATACCGTCGCCGAGTGCCGCTTGACGGTTGAACTGGTTGCGAGTGCGGCCACCTCGGGTGGGCCGGACGTGGGGAGGACGCAGGCCCATCGAGCCATCCAATTGGCTAAGGCGGCCGGCGACCGTGCCACCGAAGCGGCGCTCTGGAATAGTCTGGCGCGTATCGAGTTCAACTCCTCTCTTGCCACTGCCGTGCGTTACGATTCCGCCGCGCTCGATCTGCGCCGGCGTCTGAAGGATGAAGCGGCAGTGGCCCAGTCGCTGAACAATCTCGCCACCGGCTTGCGCGGGTTGGGCGAAGTGGAACGCGCCGACGCAATGATGCAGGAGGCTTTGGAGATTCGCCGTCGCGTTGCGCCGCCCAACGCGGTGGCGAACACGCTGCATAATATCGGGGTAAATCTCCTGCAGTCGGGGGAATTCGACCGCGCAGTAGCGGTGTTTGAGGAAGCCCTCGGCATCTGGCGATCCACGGGTTACAAAGCTGGCGAAGCGGCAACACTGACCGAACTGGCCACCACCTTCTTCCGGCGCGGGGCCGGCGATCGCGCCGAGCGTCTCTATCGTCAGGCACTGGAGTTGCATCGCGGTTTGAACAACCGTCGCGCGCAAGCGAACGCACTAGCCATGCTGGCGGGCATACTGCACGCGCGGGGAGCTTTCGCCGAATCGGCTCGCGTCTCGAAGGAGGCTGCGGGGATCGCGCGCGAGGGCATGTTTCGCCTGGAGCGTGCACGGGCCCTACATGCCCTGGGCCGGGCCTACCTCAGCATGGATCGCATCGGCGAGGCGCTGGCTGAGTTGGCTGCAGCGAGGGAGTCGGCAACCGGGGTCAGCCGCATCGACTTGGGTACGGTGCTCACCACCACCGGCAGCGCCCTGCGGCGCGCGGGCGACCTGCCCGGATCGCTGGGCGCATACACGGAGGCCCGAATGATCGCGGAGATGGCGGAAGACCAGCCGAGTCTCGCGGGCATCCACTCGGGTGCGGCGCTAACTCTGCTGGCAATGGGCGATACGGCGCGGGCGATGGAGTTGTCTGAGAAGGCCGTGGCGGCACTGGAGGACGCCCGATCGAAACTGGCTCACGCCGGCACTCGGGCCGAATTCCTCGCCCGGCGGCAGGAAATCTTCAAGGCCGCCGTAGCGATCCGCATTCGCGCAGGCAATCCCGCGGCGGCGCTGGACATGAGCGAAAAGGGACGTGCCCGCTCATTGAGTGACTTGCTGGCCGCGATGCACGTCGCAACTCCAGCTAACGCCGCCGGAGCCGAAGAAAAAAAGTTACGCAACTCCCTGTCAGCGAAGTCCGCTGCCTTGGCCCGCATGCGAATTCGCAATGCTCCTGCCGGTGAAATGGAGAAGCTCCGCAAGCAGGTGGCTGCGCAGCAAGATGAATACCGCACGCTGCTCGAACGCCTGGCGCGAGATAATCCGGATCTGGCGCGGGCATCAAGCGCGCCCCATGCTGCCCAGATTCAAGCCGCCCTTGCTCCAGATGAAGCGCTGCTGGAATTCTCCCTCGGCGCGGACGGGTGCTATCTCTGGATTGCCCGTCGCGATGGTATCCAGGCCACCTCCCTAGGACCAGCAGCCGCCATTGAAGCAACTGCGGACGATCTTCGTGCTGCCTTGCGCGCGGACGGTAATCCGGCGCCGGCCCTGGCGAAGTTGGACTCGCTGCTGTTTCGTGCTGTTGCGGCCGAACTCGCTGCTGTTCGCAGGCTCTACGTTGTTCCCGATGGCGGGTTGCACTTGGTGCCGTTTGCCGCATTCCCATCGCTCGGCGCGAAGCCTTTGGCGATACTTCCATCGGCGGGGTTCCTCACTCTGCCACGCGGGGCCAGATGGAAAGGGCCGGTGGCTGTGTTCGCAGACCCCGTCTACGAAATAGGCGACGACAGGTTCAGGCTCGAGGTGTCCGGCACGCGCGGAGCTAGCGAGTCTTTGCGCTTTGCCCGCCTCCGGTTCTCGGCCAAAGAAGCCCAGGCGATTGCCAGAATGGCGCCGCTCCGGACAGCCGCCGAAGGATTCGCGGCGAACCGCGCGGCTGTCCTGAATGGATCGCTCGCGCGCTTCGGAGTTGTCCACTTCGCCGCGCATGCTGTGGTCGATCAAGAGCAACCGGAGCAATCGGCCCTCGTCCTCTCGCTGTACGATGAGCGCGGACGGGCCACCGATGGGTTCGTGCGCATGTACGACGTGTCTCGGTTACGGCTGAACTCGCCGTTGGTAGTACTGAGCGCCTGCGAAACCGCGGTCGGACAAACGCTGGCCGGCGAGGGCCCGCTAGCGCTTTCGCGTGCATTCCTGGCGGCGGGCGCCTCGGGTGTGGTGGCCTCGTTGTGGGCCGTGGATGATGCTGCCACGGCTGAGTTCATGGCCGCCTTCTACGAAGCGTTGCTAAGAAACGGACAGCCGGTGGCGCAGGCTTTGCGATACGCTCAACGGCGCGTCCGGAGTCAAGCGCGGTGGGCAAATCCGTACTATTGGGCTGGTTTCACCTACACCGGGAACTGACTCGCAGTCGTCCCAGTGCAAGCACAGCCAAGCCCAAGGCGGCGAAACCGATGGCGGGTTCGGGAAACCCCGGTGCTGTATCAGGCCGATCGTGACGAAGGTCGGCGCTTCTCCCCTACGTTGCGTCGCGTTGGTGTCCGCCGAAGTTGCCGCTGCTCAAGGAATGCGTGACTGCGCTCCACGCAGCTCCATGTCCCTGAGTGGGGTTCTATGCCCGGATATCACGATAAATTTCGGAGCAAGACGTGCTGGATCGAAGGGTGGTTGGTCCTGCTGGGTGGTCTTACCGGCGTTCGATACGGATTGGATAAGTGGCAAGTAGTTCGGGTGGACCCAGGTTTCGCCCGGATATCAGGACATCGTAGTCCCCGTCGGGCAGGAGGTTTGCGTTTTCCTCGCGCATCAGCTTCCCCTGCGACTCGGCGAGGGGGCCCTCAGCTACCAGCCCCCGTTCAGCGGATTCGATGCGAAGCTGGAAATCCGAAGATCCGGGCAGGATAGGTGCGTTGAAGCGGAGCCTGGCGGCCGAGGCAGGGATTCGGTAGACGGCGGCCTGAATCCCGCGCGTGGCGGGCGTGCGCAGATCGATCGAGGCGACATCGACAGGCCTTGGCAATTGCGGTTGGATTGCCTGCTGCGGGCGCAGCGCAACGTAGGAAACCGTGGCCACCGCCAGTGCCACCGCCGCTGCAATCCACCACAGCATCGGAGCACGCACGGAACGCCTGGCTGGCCCCGCCATGCGTTGCGCGATCAGCCGCTTTTCCAGGGAGAATCGCGCCTCCACGATGCGCGCTTCTTCCACCGGAAGTCGTTTTCGCGCCCAGTCGTCCAGAAGATCCGTTTCCGCTTCCTGCAGCAGCGAGTCGAACTCCTCATCACTGAAGGCCCGCGTTTCCAACGCTTCCCTGTCTGTTGGAGGGAGTTTGCCCAGCAAGTACTGCCGCAGCGTGTGCGGATTCATTGCCTCCTCCTCCTCCGCTCCATACACTCCTCCAATCCCCTCCGCAGGCGCAGGCAGCGATTGCGCAGAGCATTCACGGACAGACCCATCCGGTCAGCCATCTCCTGGCGGACGCGGATGCGGTCCCCGCCGTCAGCCGAATAATACTCCAACAACATCGCCCGGCTTTCAGGCTCCAATTCCTCCAGGCAGCGGTCCAGGTCATGCAAGCTCGCATCATCCCGCGGCTCCGCCGCAATGCCCGGCTCGCCTTCCAAAGGCAGCAGCATGGCCTTCGGCTTCGATTCAAGCAAGACCCGGCGCGCCACGCCGAGAACATAAGAAATCGGGCTCTGGATCTGCTCGCCTCCCTCCACCCGGCGGGCAACTCGATCGAGCACTTCATCGGCCAGTTCCTCCGGATTGGGGCAGATGTTCCAACTAAAGTAGCGGATCAGCTTTCCCAATAAGACAAGATACAACTCCGCCGCCCGCTCCGGATCGTCGGAAAGGAGTGCCAGGAACTGTTTCAACCCTTGGTCTGTCATTCCGCGATGCCGCGGCCGGCACACGTTGGAATCATACTCATCTTTTTAGTGGGGCAGGGAAGGGAAATATCACGGTGAACCTTTCGTGGTGGCTGTATATTGGAGAGACCATGAAAAGTTGGTTCCTCTCACTCGCCTTGCTGCTGCCTTGCTGCGCTGGGGCGCAGCAGGAGAAGTTCCGCGTCGCCATCGGCGGCTTCAGTCACGAATCGAACTCGTTCAATCCTGCCCTCACGAATCTTGAGGATTACCGGATTGCGGAAGGCGGCAAAGGGGAGGATGTGATCGCCCTGTGGTCTAAGTCGAACAGCGAAGTTTCAGGCTACATCGAGGGTGGACGCAAGCAAGGACTGGAGCTTGTTCCGGCGCTAGTGGCGAATGCCACGCCCAAAGGGCCTCTCGCCCGCCAGACGTTTGAGACGATCCTCGGACGTCTGCAAGCAAAGCTGAAGACGCTGGGTAAGATCGACGGGCTGCTGCTGGCCCTTCACGGAGCCATGGTGGTCGACGGAATCCCCCACGGCGATGAGGAGATTGTACGCCGCCTGCGGGCCCAGTTAGGCCCCGGTTTTCCGATCGTGGTGACGCACGATTTTCATGCCAATGTGTCGCCGGAAATCGTGCGGCTATCTTCGGTGCTGATCACCTACAAGCAGTGTCCGCACCTCGACACGAAGGACCGCGGCATCCAGGCGGCAACCATCCTGGCACGCATGCTCCGCGGCGAAGTGAAGCCCGTGCAAACCATCGTCAAGCCGCCGATGGTGTACAACATCATTTTCCAGAACACCTATGCCGATCCATTGCTGTCTATCACCAACGACAGCATCGCCCTCGAAAAGAACCCGAAGATCCTGGCGGCGAGCGTCTCGGGCGGCTATCAGTACGCGGACGTGCCGTTCATGGGGCCGAGCGTGATCGTGGTGACCGACGGGGATCGCGACCTGGGCGAGCGTGAGGCGAAACGGCTTTCCGACCGCCTCTGGGGGAATCGCGAACAAATCGCTCTGCGGCTGCCGGACCCCGCCCAAGCCGTGAAGCAGGCCATTGCGGAGCTCAAGTTCCCTGTGACTCTGATGGACACGGGAGACAACATCGGTGGCGGCTCGGCGGGCGACAGTACCTTCCTTCTCGATGAACTGGTGAAACAGAAAGCGGCTGGATGGGTGATGACGATTTGGGACCGTGCGGCGGTCAAGGCGGCGGTCACGGCGGGCATCGGCGGAGCCTTCGATATGCCGGTGGGCGGCAAGACGGATTCCATGCACGGTCAGCCAGTGCGGGTGCGTGGGACAGTCCGTTCTCTCCACGACGGAAAGTACATGGAGACCGAAGTGCGGCACGGTGGCGGACGCTACCATTCGCAAGGCTTGACGGCGGTGATTGAAGTGGAGGGCTCGACGATGGACGTGAAAAACCTGCTCGTGCTGAACTCCGAACGTTCGACACCGAACAGCCTCCATCAGATTGTAAGTTTGGGAATCTACCCGGACCGCCAGCGTATCCTGGTCGCGAAGGGGACCATCGCTCCGCGTGCCGCCTATGAGCCGGTTTCAGCAAAGATTATTCCGGTGGATTCGCCGGGGGCTACAGCCGTGAATCCGGCACGGTTTACATTCCGTAATGTGCGGGCGAAGTTGTGGGGGATGGATTAGCCACCACCCTACTGGAAGTTCGCCGAACCCGCCGTCGATGTTCCCGAGGAGTTGGTCAGTGTCACCGACACCGACGCAATGGCGCTGGTATCTCCCTGCACATTGAATAGCTGCGTCAGCGTAAACTGACTCCCGAACGGCCGCGAGGTTTCGCTCCGGTACCATCCGCTTGCGCCCTCCGTTAGCTGCACCGTCAATTCGCTGGTCTGCAAGGAACTGCCGGGCGCAGGGGAGAAGCGGAACGTCGCCGAAGTGATGTCGCGCGGAGTGGAGAAGCCGGTGAGCACCACCTCCAAGCCTCCTGCCACCCTGCGGGCCGTTACGGCTCGGATCGTCGGCGCTGCTTTCGCCACCCGCCCCACCACCGCCGGAGCCGGTGTAGGAGTGATATCCGCCCCGCCCGCCCGCATGGTCAGCGCCAGCCGGATCTCGCCCGATACCGTGCCTGTTTGCATGGCGAATCCCGCCGGCAACTGGGCATCCGTCGCGTTGGCTGGAATCGTAAAATTCAGCGTGCGGCCCCCCGAACTGAACACCACCGCCGGATCGTCCGCGGTGTTGGTTGCGTCAGGAGTGAACGTAAGTGTGAGCGTCGCCGCGATCGGTACCGGATACGCCGCCCCAATATTGATGCTGAGCCGCGGTTGCTGCGCCGGGGTGATTGCCTCCGGCAGCCCTGTAATGGTGAACACGGGGGCGGACGGCAACCGCACCACCAACGTGAAGTTCGCATTTGCCGTGTTGCGGCTGTTGTCGGTCACCTGAACGGCGAATGAGAAGCTCCCGCTTGCCGATGGAGTACCGGAAAGAATGCCTGCCGGAGTCAGCGCCAACCCCGTGGGCAAGGCGCCGGAAGCGAGCGACCATGTGTATGGCGCTTGCCCCCCGGCTGCCGCCATCGCCTGGGCATAGGCCGATCCCGCCACCGCCGCGGGCAGCGGCGACGAAGTGGTGATGATGAGCGCCTGGACCACGGTTAGGTTGAACGTGCGCGAGGCGCTGGCACCGGCGGCATCGGTCACCTGCACAGAGAAGGTGAACGTGCCCGAGTTGGCCGGTGTGCCCGCCAGAACACCGTCGGGACTCACGGTCAGGCCCAACGGCGGAATTCCACCCGGCGCCAGCGACCAAGAATACGGTGGCGCACCGCCCGAAGCCGTTAATGTCTCGCTGTATGGAGTTCGCACCGTCGCGTTCGGCAGCGTTGCTGCTGTAGCGATGGTGACGCGCCCTGTCACCTGGAGCGTGAATGCCTTCTGCCCGCTGACCTGCAGTGAATCGCGCACCTGCACGATGAAACTGTAGTTGCCCGCGCTGGTGGGAGTTCCCGAAATCGTACCCACGTTCGCATTCAAGGTGAGTCCCGGCGGCAGGCTTCCTACGGCGATCGACCATGTGTAAGGCGCTGTCCCTCCGGATGCGGCAAGAGTCTGCGAGTAGACCGTGTTCTCCGATGCGGGCGGAAGAGTCGAGCCTGTGGTGATGGTCAGCCCTTCGCCGATCACGACGGTGTATGCCTTTGTCGTCGACGCGCCGCTTGCGTCCTGCACCCGAACCGTGAAGCTGAACGAACCGGCGGCGGTGGGCGTGCCCGAGAGCAGCCCGGTGACTGCGTTGAGGCTCACACCGCCGGGCAAGGAACCGGCGGAAACCGACCACTGCAAACCGCCACTGCTCCCTATGGCCGTAAGCGGCTGGTTGTAGGCTGTGCCCACGCTCCCATTCGGCAGAGTCTCCGGATTGATCGCCAGCCCAGCGCCGATCTGCAGCGTGAATTGGCGGGTCGCCGTTGCGCCGGCGGCATCCGCCACTTGCACCGTGAAAGCGAACGTGCCGCCCGCCGCGGGTACGCCGCTTAAGACTCCGGCGGCGTTCAGCGTCAGCCCCTGCGGCAGCGATCCTGAGAGAATACTCCACACGAAGCCCGCGTTAACACCGCCCGACGCCGTCAACGTCTGATTGTAGATAGTGCCGGGCTGTCCATTCGGCAGCGATTGCGTCGTGATACTGAGTCCTGCGGTCACTTGCAGCGTCAGCACTTTGTTCGCCGTTGCGCCCAGCCCGTCGGCCACCTGTACGATCACCGTGAAGTTTCCCGCATTGGTGGGTGTGCCGCTGATCAGTCCGCTGCTTGGCGACAGGGTAACCCCAATCGGCAACTGCCCCGAAAGGATGCTCCATGTGAACGGCGCCGTTCCGCCTTGCGCGGTTAGTGTGGAACTGTAGGGATTGTTCAAGGATGCCGATGGCAGTGCGCTAGTCACGATCGTCAGCCCGCTTGCTCCTACCGTCAATGTGTAGAATTTCTGCGCCGTCGCTTGCAGGTTATCCCGCACTTGTATGGTGACCGGGTACGAACCGGCCGCGCCCGTCTGCCCTGAAAGCAAGCCGCTGGTTGCCAGCGTCAGCCCGGACGGAAGAGCACCGCTGAGTACCGTCCATGTGTAGGGCGATTGTCCCCCCACCGCCTGGAAGTTGAAGACATACGGCACGGCGATCCCCACTTGCGGGATGATCTCCGTTGTGATGGTGACCGCTCCTCCGCCGGCCACCGTGATGGAAAGATCCTTGGTCGCCGTATTGTTGGTGGAAATGTCTGTGACGCGAACCGTGAAGTTGAACGTCCCCGTTACCGCGGGAGTTCCGGCCAGCACGCCGGAAGGTGTGAGGCTCATGCCCTGCGGCAACGCTCCGCCAATTACCAGCCAATTGTAGTTGTTGCTCCCGCCCGCGGCCTGCAGGGCCACCACCGGGTAAAACGTGTTGAGAGCCGCGTTTGGCACGCTCGTCGTGGTGATGGTCAGTACCGCCACGATGCTCAGGGTCAATTGCCGGGTTGCCGTTGCGCCGGTGGAATCGCTCACCTGCACCACGAAGCTGAAGGATCCGCCCGTGAGCGCCGTGCCGGTGAGGATACCGGTGGTGCTGAGTGTGATTCCAGGAGGCAGCGGTCCGCTTCCCGGCGCCAGTTGCCAGGTGTATCCGGTTTGGCTGCCGCCGCTGGCGCTCAGCGCCTGCTGGTAGAGAATACCAACGTTGGCGTTGGGCAGCGACAGCGTAGCCACGGTGAGCGAGTTGGCAGCCGCCACGGTCAGTTGCAGTTGCCTGGTCGCCGATTGCCCCCCTGCGTCCGTTACCTGAACAGTAATCGGGTAAGCGCCGATTTGTCCCTGCGCCGCCGTTCCCGTCAGCACGCCTTGCGCTGACAAGCTGAAGCCCGCCGGGAGAATGCCGCCTGTAATGGTCCAACTGTAGGGCGTAGTCCCGCCGGTGGCGGCAAGCGTCTGGCTATACGGCACGCCCGGCGATGCGTTGGGCAACGAAGCGGTGGCGATGGCAGGCCCACCGGAGGTCCCGGAAATCGCAATCGAGAACAGCTTCTCCGTTTGCGCCCCCGCGTTGTCCCGCAGGCGGATCACGAACGAAAAGGGGCTTCCGATCGTCGTGTTGGGCGTTCCGCTAATGGCGCCCGTTCCGCCGTTCAGCGCAAGTCCCACCGGTAGGGCCCCTGTGCTGACCGACCACGTGTAAGGCGGCGATCCGCCCGACGCTTGCAGCGTCTGCTGGTAGCCGATCCCCACGGTTCCGCCCGGCAACGACTGCGTGTTGATCGACAGGCTGCTGCCCACCACCAATTGGAACTGGCGAGTCGCTACATTCGACGCCGCATCCTGAGCGCGCACCGTGAAGATGGAGGTTGCTGCCGTGTTGGCCGTCCCGCTCAGCGTGCCCGATTGGTTGTTGAGCGTTATCCCCGCCGGCAGGGAGCCGGAACTGATTGACCAGGTCACCGGCGAAACTCCGCCCAGCGATGTGAATGCGAAGCTGTACGGCACCCCCACGGCAGCGTTCGGCAGCGCATCGGTGGTAATCGCGAAGGTGACGATCTGGATGGAGAGGTTTGCCGTGGAAGTCAATCCGTTGGCATCGCGCACCTGGACGATGAAATTGAAGCCCCCTTGGGCCGAAGGCGTTCCGGTGACGGCTCCCGTGGATGCATTCAACGACAGACCGGTTGGCAAGGATCCGACCGTGATGGTGAAGTTGTAGGGTTGCGTGCCTCCATTCGCCGCGATACTGGCCGAGTAGGCTTGTCCGGTCGCCCCGGCCGGCAGCGTTTGTGTGGTGATCGTCAGGTTCGGCGCAATCACCGAAAGTGTGAACGGCTTCGTCGCCACGCCTCCCCCCGCATCCGTGACTTGTACCGTGAAGGAGAATGACCCGGAAACCGTCGGCGTGCCGCTCAAGGTCCCCGTGAAACCCAATGTGATGCCCGATGGCAAAGACCCGTTGATCAGCGCAAATCCGTAGCTGCTGCCGGACCCGCCGCTGGCCTGCAAGGTGGCCGTATAGGGCAGTCCTTGCGATGCGTCGGGCAGCGGAGAACTCGTGGTGATGGTGAGGGGATTGGCCACCACCGAGAGTAGAAACTGCTTGGTGGCTGTGGTTCCCAAAGAATCGGCCACTTGCACGGTGATCGTTACTGTCGCGGCCGCAGTTGCTGTTCCGCTCAGGATGCCTGTATTCTGCAGTACCAAGCCTGTCGGCAACAGATTGCTGCCTGCGGCCAGAGACCACGTGTAACCCGACCCGCTGCCTCCCGTTGCCGCCAGCGCCGTCGTATAAACTGTGTTCACCACGGCCTGTGGCAAACTCTGCGTGGTGATCACCAACCCCGAGCCCACTACGCTGAGTGTCAGCACGCGGGATGCAGTGTTCTGCACGGCATCGGTCACCTGCACTGTAAACGTGGACGTCCCCGTTACCGTCGGTGTGCCGGAAATAAATCCATTCGTCAGCGTGATGCCGGATGGCAACGATCCGCTGATAACGCTGAACGTGTACGGCGATGAACCCCCCGCCGCCTGCAACTGGACCGAGTAACCCACGTTCACCACAGCATTGGAAAGCGACGTCGTGCTGATGGTGAGCACCGAACT
>JAEUQG010000087.1 GCA_016789755.1 Bryobacterales bacterium | reverse complement strand
CACCATCCACCAACCCATCCGCGTTCATCTATCCCCAGTACCCCGCCGAATGCTAACGTAAAAAACGGCGATGCTCGAAAAAATCGATCTTTCGAAAACCATTGATGAGGCCGTCTACAAAAAACGGATCACCGACCTCCGTGCCCGCTTGTATCTGCTCCAGCGCCAGTGCTGGGACGCCGGCGTCCCCTCCATCCTTGTCTTTGAAGGTTGGGGCGCTTCCGGCCGCGGAGCCATGGTCAACTTCCTCACCCAAAACCTCGAACCCCGCGTCTTCCGCCTCCACATGATCCTCGCCCCGCGTTCCTCCGAAGAGTGCATGCCCTGGCTCTGGCGCTTCTGGATCAAAATCCCCAACCGCGGCGAAATGGCCATCTTCGATCAAAGCTGGTACCGCCGCGTCCTCATCGAACGCGTCGAAAAACGCGTCGGCAAGATCGTCTGGAAACAGGCCTTCGAAGATATCAACGACTTCGAACGCGCCCTCGCCGACGACGGCTATCTCATCCACAAGATCTTCCTCCACATCGGCAAAGACGAGCAAAAACGCCGCCTCAAAGCCCTCGCCAAAGATCCCATTTCCAAAAAAATGCGCGACCCCGAAGACCGCCTCCAGCAAAAACGCTACAAACACTACCTAGAGGCAGTCGAAGAGATGCTGATGCGCACCGAAACCGAGTGGGCCCCCTGGAACATCGTCGAAGCCAACGACGCCCGCTTCGCCCGCGTCAAAGTCTTCGAAACCGCCATCCAGAGACTCGAGTCCGCCCTCGCCCTGCGCAAAGGAGGCAAATAGCAAATGCTCGAAACCGTCGACCTCACCCAGAAAGTCAGCGAAAAAGAATACGAATACTATTTGCCCCTCTACCAGGCCCAGATGCGCGAGCTCGCTTACCAGCTCTACCTCCGCAAACGCCTCCTCATCGTCGTCTATGAAGGCTGGGACGCTGCCGGCAAAGGAGGCAACATCCGCCGCGTCACCGCCCGCCTCGATCCCCGCGGCTATGAGGTCTTCGCCATCGCCGCCCCGGCCGGCGAAGACAAAACCCATCACTACCTCTGGCGCTTCTGGCGCCGCCTCCATCCCCCGGAGGAAAAACAGGTCCTCATCTTCGACCGCAGTTGGTACGGCCGCGTCCTCGTCGAGCGCGTCGAAGGCTTCGCCCAGGAACACGAATGGAAACGCGCCTACCGCGAGATCAATCACTTCGAACGCCAGTTGACCGACTCCGGCGCCATCATCGTCAAATTCTGGATGCACATCAGCCCCCAGGAGCAACTCAAGCGCTTCAAAGAGCGCGAAGACAAACCCTACAAGTCCTGGAAACTCACCGGCGAGGATTGGCGCAACCGCGACAAGTGGCCCCAATATCACGACGCCGTCGAAGAAATGCTCCTCAAAACCAGCACCATCCACGCCCCCTGGACCGTCGTCGAAGGCAATTACAAATGGTTCGCCCGCGTCAAGTGCCTCCGCACCCTCGTCGAACGAACCAGCCGCGAACTCAACTACCGCCCCAAAATCTATAAAGCGACCGCCAAAACGGAATAAAATCCCCGCCGCCCGGAATTCTCCTTGCAGCAATTCCCCAACGAAAGGCGGCTCAACAATGATAAGCTCCGCGGCAGTGGCCATGGAACCAATAGCGATCGAAGGACAGCGCTGCAGGCAATGGGAGCATAGCTCCGAACTCGAGTGGCTCGAAACCAACGCCGCCGGAGGCTTCGCCATGGGCACCGTCTCCGGAGCCAACACCCGCCGCTATCACGCCCTCCTCGTCGCCGCCCTCCGCCCTCCCGTCGACCGCCACGTCCTCCTCTCCCGCCTCGAAGAAGAAGTCCTCTGCGACGGCGACATCGCCAATCTCGGAGCCGCCCAATACCCCGGCATCGTCACTCCCGCCGGCTTCCAACTCCTCGACCAATTCCGCCTCGACCCCTTCCCCACCTGGATCTACCGCACCCCCTGCACCACCCTCGAAAAACGCCTCTTCCTCGTCCCCGGCTCGCAAACCGCCGTCATCGCTTACCACGCTTCCTCACGTTGCCGCCTCCGCGTCCGCCCCTTCGTCGCCTTCCGCGATTACCACTCCCTCCAACATGCCGGCGATCACTTCCGCCGCCACGTCGAACACCACGGCAGCACCCTCACCATCGCCCCCTTCGACGCCCCGCCCTCCCTCTTCCTCCATCACAACGCCGCCGGTTTCGTCCCCGTCGGCAATTGGTATTACCGCAACGAATACCGGAAAGAAATGGAGCGCGGCCTCGATTTTCAAGAGGACCTCTACTCCCCCGGCTGGTTCGACTTCGAACTCGAACCCGGCCAGACCGCCTTCGTCGTCGCCACTTCCGAAAACTCCCCCGCGCCCTCCCTCCAACAAGTCCGCGACTGGGAACACGCCCGCCGCCAATCCTCCGCCAATACCCCCACCCTCGATTCCGCGGCCGAGCAGTTCCTCGTCCACCGCACCGGCTCCTCCCCCACCATCATCGCCGGCTATCCCTGGTTCACCGACTGGGGCCGCGACACCATGATCTCCATCCCCGGCCTCCTCCTCGCCCGCGGCCGCACTCACCTCGCCCGCGAAATCCTTCGCGCCTTCCTCACCCATCTCAACCAGGGACTCATTCCCAACCGCTTCCCCGACCGCGACGAAGCCCCCGAATACAACACCGCCGACGCCACTCTCTGGATGTTCGTCGCCGCCTGGGGACTCCGCGGCGATCCCGCCTCCCAGCACTTCCTCCAACACACCTTCTATCCCGCCGCCCGCCAGATCATCGACTGGCACCGCCGCGGCACCCACTACAACATCCACGTCGATCCCGCCGACTCACTCCTCTCCGCCGGCTACCCCGGTACCCAATTAACCTGGATGGATGCCAAAGTCGGCGATTGGGTCGTCACCCCGCGCCACGGCAAAGCCGTCGAGATCAACGCCCTCTGGTACAACGCCCTCCGCATGACCGCCTGCTGGGCCGCCGGGTGCGGCGACAATGCGGGCGCCGAAGAACTCGACCGCCTCGCCGGCCGCACGCGTGACAGCTTCGAACGCGAATTCTGGAACTCCTCCCGCCAGTGCCTCTACGACCGCATCGCCCCCGAAGGCAAAGACGACCGCCTCCGCCCCAATCAGATCTTCGCCGTCAGCCTCCCATTCCCCCTCATGGAACAGGAGCAGCAGCAGGCCATCGTCGCCGCCGTCGAAGCCGCCCTCCTCACTCCCGTCGGCCTGCGCACCCTCGACCCCGCTCATCCCGAATACCAGCGCCGCTACGAAGGCAACCCCTGGCAGCGCGATGGAGCCTATCATCAGGGCACCGTCTGGCCCTGGCTCCTCGGCCCCTTCATCGACGCCCGCCTCAACGCCTTCGGCCCCACCGAAGACAACCTCCGCTTCTGCCGCGCCCTCGTCGCCGGCCTCATGTCCGAACTCGACCGCGGCTGCCTCGGCTCCATCGCCGAAATCTACGACGCCGATCCACCCCGCCGTCCCCAAGGCGCGCCCGCCCAAGCCTGGAGCGTCGCCGAACTCCTCCGCATCTCCCAAAAACTCGCTTAGTGCCAATCGGCTGCTGTACCGATCTTCGCTACACTGCGGCGCTGATCTCGACGAATCTTCCGCGAAGCCGCGTGAGTACGATATTTTGGGTGATACAGTGGCCGATTTCACCCTTCACAACTTCCCGGTGCCGTTGCTGCGCTGCCGGCCATCCTGGGCCTCCTCTCAGTCTGGAATCGCCGGGGCGAGAACTGTGATTCTCGCTCCCGGACCGGACAGTCAGACCGCCCCGCACACACCCGACCGGTGAGGCCATACCATGAACCGCGAACTCGCCATACAAATCTTCCGCGACCGGGAACGAAAGCCCGCAGCCACAAAGATGGCGCTGGAGTGGGTCTGCGCCAATCCAGCCGCCGGCATGGTGCACTTTTTACTCCTGCTCCATGTTGACGCTTGGGCCGGCCGCCACGGTTTCTTCGAAACGGTCCAGGAGGCGATCGTACGCTTTGGCGCCATCGATGCCGAACCACTCTGGTTGACGCTCGAAGGCGATTGGGAAGATTCCCGAATCGCATATGCGGCGCAGGCCATCGCTACGCTCGGCGCCTGGGATCCGGTCCGCATGCAAACAATTCTCACGGAACCTGTGCCTTTCCCTGTCTGGGGTTTTGCCCATCGGCACGCGACCGAATTCCAGTTGCCCGAAGAGACGATCTCCCGGCAGGAGGCTTGGCGGATCAAGTCGCACCGCAACGTTGAACGGAGCGACGTCTTTCGGGCTAAGCGGCGCAGGATGCAGTCCTGGCCAAAACAGTGGGACTTGGCGCCTCGGCGTCCACGGGATTACCCTCACGTTGTCGGGCCGGGCTACGGAGCGATAGGCGGCTCAGTTTCCGAGGCCTTTGCAGAACTGAACGCTGTCGCCCCACAAAACGTGCCCTCCCTTCGACCGGGGATGGCGCGCGACATCGTACTATCGCGACTCAAAACCATTCCACGCTTGCTGCCGGCAGATCTGGTCGAGTTGTACCAACTGGCCGACGGCGCCGGACCCGGCGCTGGCCTGGTGCCCAAATACCACTTTCTGCCGCTTGACGAGGCGATCGAATTTCATCGCCAGGAAATGGAAAACGGTTTGATGACGCCGGCCGAATTCCCGTTCATGCAGTGGAATGGCGACGAATGGTTCGCAGTCACCTGCTCAAAGGAGCCATCGGCGACCGGCAAAGTGATTCACACTGTTGTGGAGGAGGGCCGCCGGACGGTATCGGCCAAGACCCTGACAGACTTCCTAACGCGAGTCGCCCAGGCTTTCCGTGGTGGACGTTTCAGGTTCGAAGCCACCGGTTTGAGCTTTCATCCCGACCCATCGTCGCGCGAGAACTGGCCGTTTGGTTGAGCTCACTAGCCGGCCGGGCGGAAGTAACCTGACCGATCCCCCGAACTCCGTCACAAACCACAAAGCCGGGTGTCCTCCGCCTACTGCTTCGCTGGTCCACTCACCCGTAGAGTCGACGAACCGCCGAAGTGACGATCCGCGTGGATCGCGACGGACCATTCGCAAGATGGTCCACGGCGTGTGGACCTTACATCTACCAGTCCATTCAGCAGGAGCCGGTCGAAGCACCGGTATCCGAGCTCGATGCTATCCTTGTGGTGCTGAAAAAAAGGCGTTCATGGGACCTCCTGTGCGGTCAGATACCTGGAGCTTACTCCCGTGGACGCCTCCCTGCTTCTGCCTCCGCCGAGACCTGCCGCGCAAAGTTTCCGTGACCTGCTCGTGTGGCGCAAAGCGCATGAGTTTGTATTGGCGGTATATGCATTCACGGCGGGCTTTCCGAAGCAAGAGACGTACGGGTTATCTCAGCAGATGCGCCGGGCGTCGGTCTCCATTCCGGCTAACATAGCCGAGGGGTTCCGGCGACGTGGCAAGCCCGACAAGGTCCGATTTCTGAATATCGCGGAAGGTTCTATTGAGGAATGCCGCTACTATTTGACTCTGGCGCACGATCTCGGCTATGGTGACACGGCCCAACTCACTATACTCATCGAAGAGGTAAGCAAGATGCTGAACGCCTCCGCGCCTACCATCCTGGCTTCTGGCTCCTGACTCCTGTCTTCTATATTCCGAAGGGACATCAAGGGCGAATGCCCTTGGCTAGTTAGAGGGTACCGCCAAGCCGCAGAGCTTCCATCAACATTGCCGTGAGGTAGACGCAGAGGGCCGCGGCCGCGGCGATGTCCACAGGTGCGGTGCGGTATTGCACCGTTCTCATCGGCGTCCCGCGTGACATGCGTCCGGCGATAACGGCGTGGCAACGCCTGCGGACACTGGCTTCCCGCTCGATGTTCGGCGTAATCTGCGGCAGGCAGGCCAGGTTCCGGAGCAGTCGATCCTCGTCAATCATGATGATCCTCCTTGGAATCGGTGTCCTTTGGCGACTCGCAGTTTGCCAGAAATCGCGAGACGAGCCCGCGTGCCCGGCTCAGTCTCTGCCGAAGTGCCTCCGGGCTGATGCCGCATACTTTCGCTGCGTCAATTGGGCGCAGGTGCTCAACACCTACCAGTAATAACACCTCGCGATACATCGGCGGTAAGGACGCAATGGCTGCTTCCAGCCGCTCCTCGAATTGATGCGACGACGCCAGATCGAAGGGAGATTGGACCAGCCCGCCGGGCCACAATAGAATCAGATCCGCGGTGTAAGAATCCTCACGGGCCCGGGAACGGCAGTGACTCAGGTACAGGTTGCGCGCCACTGTGAACAGCCATGGACCGAGGCGAGTGCCTTCATTCAGATCCTCGCCTCTCGATACGAATCGCAGCCAGGTCTCCTCCAGAAGGTCTTCCGCCACTGCCCGGTTCTTCGTCAATCGCGTCAGAAAGTTCAGCAGTCTGCGGTTAAAAGCAGAGTAGATCTCGTCAAAGGCGGTGCTGTCCCCGTTTCGCAGCCTGTTGACGAGCGCGATTTCCAACTCCGCATCCAGCTCCATGCAGTAGTAACGCTACCGCTCCGCAATCGTGACACCGTCACGCTTCAGCGGCTCACGCGTTATAGCCTACTGTACGCTACAAAATTCAAGGAGGTTGAAAATGCGAGGATTTGGCGGTGCCAGCTACGCATCCCTGTTGGGTTTCTTTTTCTGCTGCGTTCCTATGATTGCAGGTGCATGGTTTGCCTTCCGGCCCACCGAACGGCTGTTGGCCGTAATGAGACCGTTGACGCTTGCCGGAGTCTTTTCGGCTCTCTGCACCTTTG
This sequence comes from Bryobacterales bacterium, assembly GCA_016789755.1. Lineage (GTDB taxonomy): Bacteria > Acidobacteriota > Terriglobia > Bryobacterales > Bryobacteraceae > CADEFT01. The sequence goes on along the minus strand of JAEUQG010000087.1, from coordinate 1,877 downwards.
CCCTGGCGATGGCCAACGGCTTCATCGCAATCAACATGATGAGAGGACTCGACCTGCAGGGGGTCCATGTCATTGGGGCCGTATTTTCCGAAGGACTTGCGCCGGTCGTGGCCTCTTTTGCCTGCTTGTCCGTGGCATGGTTCTTTGTCGCCATTGGAATGCGCAAAGGCTGACGAGAACGGCAAGTCGCGATCTGGCCCGGAGATTCGACCGTCGGCGCGTCCGGCTCGAAAGATACCGGCCGCTAGGGCGTTTCCCCGGGCCATCTCTCAAACCAGCACTCAATTGCCAATTGGCGTCACCTCACGGTAATACAAGATCGCGTCGTACGAGTCGGCCCAATACGTCAGGCTCGCCTCTGCCGGTGACCGCTTGTTTTCCGGAATCCGGTGTAGCGCCTGTCGGATCGGCCTTAAGTCATACACCGTCACTGGAAATCGGGCCAACGCCGCCAGTAACCCGAATGCGGGGTCGTCCCCGCGTTCATCCCATTCCATGATTTCGTTCAGTAACCGGACCTGTCCGCCGCCGGCGAACGCCGCCACATGGAATGTGGTCCGGCGATGAGCAAGCGCAACTTCGCTAACGAAATTTCCAAGCGTGGAAACTCCTCGCCGGTCCAGGCCTCGGTGGAGATGATTCCGTCCAAACCGAAGCAGCACTTTGGGGCGGCCGCCGCTCTCCCAGCGTTCATGGAAGATCTCTTTCATCGTGGACTCACGCCGCACCGACGCCGCCATTCGCTCCCCGCTCAGTCGCAGCACCTCGATCTCCAACGTCTCCAGGATGCTCTTCAGCAGCGAACGCCCACCGATACTCCTGTCCTTGACGCCATCGGCCGTGCGCAGCACCCTTAGCAGCCCGCACAGGCCGGGGCGGCCCCCAGCATGTTCCGGAACTCGTGTGCCGCGGCTAGACCCGGCGCGTTGTGCGGGCGAGTTCCTTAGAAGTTCTGGAGCGAGCTTCCGCTGGTATCCATTGCGAAACATTGCAACGGCTTTCCGGATCTGCGCATGGTGCCGGTTGGCGGCAGCCAGTTCCGAGATCAGCAGATCTGCGCGAGCCTCCTCCATGTCACAGCCCCAAAGCACCGCATGCCCCCTGTTTTGCCCCTTCGGTTCACTAACAATCCGAGCTTCAGACCGCGTCCACAAACCCGCCAACGGCAACGGGCGCCCGCCCCCAAATTCGAGTTGGTTCGCCATCCATGGGCTCACTTCAGCGCCCACGTGGCGGTATCCGGACTTCCACAGTGACGGCCAAATGCTTCGAATCAGTTCAGGGATTTCATTCTCCCCATGGAGTTCCCCGAGAAGGAAGAAGTGAGCGCTCGACGCCTCTTTCAGCAGGAAGGCCCGTCCCCCTTCCGCCAAATCCATCTGGCCCCCTTGCAGCTCTTTCTGGACCTGTTCGGAGACCTGCCCATACCCCTGGCCCGCAGCCCAGAGCAAACAAAGTAGCGCCCGCAGCAGTGGAACACGATGCATGGAACCGAACTACGCAGTTTCTCCGTCTCAAGTTCCATTTACCGGCCAGTCCGCCGCCCCCTACATCTTCCCCCCACACTCCGGACAAAACTTAACCCCACCCTTCGGCTGATGCCCGCATTGCGTACAAAACTTCGCCGCCGCCGGCACATGCTCCTCCAACCCGCCCAAGCCTGGAGTGTCGCCGAACTCTTCCTCATCTCCAAAAAACTCGCCTGGCGCACGCCGCCCCGGCACTCGTGCCGGTGTCTGCAACTTGGACCCTCGGCGCGGCAACCGCCTTAACCGGCACGCCAATCGACTGCCGTACCGATCTCCGTTACCCTGCGCCGTTTATCAGGTTCTATCCGGCACGTTGCTGTAAACTGAAGAAGGAACGGCTCTTATGGA
>JAEUQG010000079.1 GCA_016789755.1 Bryobacterales bacterium | reverse complement strand
GCGTGGCCTCGCCGCCCGTCACCAGCAACGCCCCGTTACTCCCCGTAAATCCACACAAATACCGCACGTTCGGCAAGGCTGTGATGAGAAGTGAGTCCACCTTCCATTCCGCAAACCTAGCCTGTAGCCGCTCGCGGCGGGAGGAGTGTTCCATAGCTGATTGCAACTTACAATTGTATCAAAGGGACACCCTCGCCTTTCCCGAAAATCTCCGCCATACTGTAGTTGGTCCAACAGGCCAACCGGTCATTAGAAGTGGAAACGCCAAAATGTGCTGGAGATGGCTAATTGCCGTAGCCCTTTCGACGTTCGTCTGCCTCCCTCAGGAGTTCACCAACCTCCGCGGAACCCGGGACGGCGCCCTCTTCTTCCTCACCGCCGCCCAGCCCATGGACCTTGGTCTCATCACCATCCCGCGTATCTTCGTCCTCGATAACTCCGGCGTTCGCCCCTTCCCCGGAACCGAGCAAGCCGAAGACTTCGACCTCAGCGACGATGGCGGAGTCCTCGTCCTCTATCGCGCCGGCGAAAGCATCGTCCTCAATGCCTCCGGCGCGGAATACATGCGCCTCGAAGGCCGCGCCCAAATCAGCCCCAATGGCCGCTTCCTTGCCCTTCAATCCGCCTCCTCCGTCTCCCTCGTCGATGTCCTCTCCAAACAAACCCTCCGCACCGCCGAAGCCATGAACCTCCTGCCCGGCAAAGCAATCTCCTCCACCGGAGCCATCGCCGCCGTCGACGCCAACCGCCAGATCCAAATCATCCGCCCCGATTCCATCTCCCCCTCCGGCCTCCCCGCCATCATCGGCAATCAGCCTAACGCCATCCTTCACATCGACTCTTCCGGCCGCTCCCTCGCCGCCTATATGAACAGCGCCATCCACATCAAGGTCCTCACCGCCCCCACCACCTTGCAAGTCCCAACATCCTCCGTCCGTGCCATCCTCCGCTTCGACAACCGCTCCTTGCAACTCCTGACTAGCGCCGGCATTCAGTCCCTGCCCCTCGACGGCGGCCCCTCCGAAATGGTCATCGCCCAATCCGGTCTCACCCAAGCCGCCCTCGCCGGCCCCGAGCGCTACTTCTACATCGTCAGCGGTATCCTCGTTTCCCGCTACGCCCGCTCCGTCCCCATCGAGGTTATCCGCAACCTTAGCTTCTTCGCCTCGGCTGGAGAAACTCTGCCAGGAACGGTTTTCGAATGGCGCATTCCACAGCAGTCCAACTGGCTCACCGTCACCGCCACGCCACCCTATCCCACCTCGCTCAACGGATACCGCGTCCTCCTCAACGGACGCCCCGCCCCCATTGTCGCTCTCACCACCCTTCCTGGCTCCCGCTTCCAGATCTTCAGCCACGCCATCCGCTTCCTCGTCCCCTGGAGCCTGCCCCTCACCGGTGACATCACCACTGTCAGCTTGGCGCTCAACACCCCCGTGGGAGTTGTCTTCAGCACCACCCCAGTCCGCCTCTACGTCCGCAAAACGAATCCCCGCTTCGAGCGCGCCACCCACACCTCCGCCATCACCACCCAGTTCCGCGCCAGAGCCTATCACCAGGAAGGAACAGAACTCTCCCCAGCCTCCCCCGCCGTGGTCAACGAACTCATCGCCGTCCGCATGCGCGGACTTGGGCCTCTCACCTCGCTTCCTCCCGATGACCGCCCTCCCTCCACCAGCATCCCCATCGCCTCCAAACTCGAATGCACCATCTCCGATGGCATCGACGCCCGCCCCCTCACCCTCGAATCGGCTGCGCTCTCCATCACTCAATCCGACATCTACGACATCACCTTCCGCATACCCGCCATGAACCCCCGCGGAGAACTCCACCTCAGTTGCGAACTCGCCGGCTTCGGCGACAGCGCCGCCATCCCCGTCAGGAGTCAGCCATGAAACCCCTGCTCCTTCTCCTCTCCGCAACGCTCGCCGCGCAAGCCTACGACTTTCGATTCCGTAACCTCCGCTGCAACCGCGACGGCTCCGCCCTCTACTTCATCGCCGACGCCCGCCTCCCCGGCGCCGATCAACCCCTCCACGGCAAGATCTTCGCCCTCACCGAAAAGGGCGTCGGAACGCTGGTCTCCTTCCCGCGTATTGTCAACGACGATCCCGCTCCCCCGTCCTCCGCCGTCTGGTCCATGGAATCCTCCTTCGATGGCGAAGTCTTTTCCTACCTGCTTGCGCCCATTTGCGACGATATCCAGCCCTGCCACGTCGCCCCGCAAGGCCGCTCGTTCATCGCCCGCCGCAACGGCCAGATCCTCTGGGAAGGCCCCGGCAATGTCCGCCTCAGTCCCGACGGCCGCTACGCCCTCCTCGCACAGCCCTCCGGCACATTCCGCCTCGATCTCTCCTCGCTCACCCGCAAACTCATTCTCTCCGGCGCCAGCCTGGGCGTCATCGCCCCCAACGGACTCGTATTTCTCCAGTACGGCCGCCCCGAATACCATCTCTTCCGCGAAGGCCAATGGGATACCTACCCCGCTCGGTCCGGAGCCATCATCAGCCCCGACGGCTCCACCGTCCTCTACACCCCCCAGAACTCCGGCGGATGGCGCGCCAAAAACCTCCGCACCGAAACTGAGATACCAGTTCCAGGCGAGCCTATCATGACCAGCGAAAACGGCGCGCGCATCCTCACCCGCCTCACCGACCCCACCACCTTCCGCAACGACTACCGCGTCTTCGACACCTCCACCTCGCAGTCCTTCTCCATTCCCGGCAACACTGCCCAAGGCCTGCCGGAAATCATCCTCTCCCCCGGCGGCAAAGTAGCCTTCTACACCCAAGGCCCAGCCATTTTCAAGGTCGATGTCGAACGCGCCACTGCCGAACCCATCCTCGTCCGCCCCATTCGCCTCTTAAGCAACCCCGAACCCGCCGTCCCCGGCTCCCTCTTCAACATCGACGCCTGGGACGTCTTCCCCAATCGAACTACCACCGCATCTCCCCCCGTCCCCACCGAACTCGCCGGCTTCCGCGCCATCGTCGACGGAACGCCCGCCCCCGTGGTCTCCATCAACGCCATCTCCGACATCGGAAGAATCCAAATCCAGATCCCCTGGGAAGTCCTACCCGGCAAATCCAAAGTCTTCATCCGTCTCGACGCCCCCCGGCAGAGCCCCTTCGAAGGACTCTCCGATCCCTCCCCCGAACCGGACACCATCGAAGCCTCCGTCGCCACACGCGCTCCCCGCTTCCTCCGCGACGACACAAACACCTTTATCCAAGCCCTCCACCAGGATCTCGAACGTCCCATCACCAACGCCGACCCCGCCCGCCCCGGCGAAGTCATCCACATCTTCCTCACCGGCCTCGGCCCACTCAACCGCCCTGTGCCTACCGGCGCCGCCGCCCCCACTGAGCCTCCTGCACGCCCCTTGCAGCCACTCACCTGCTCGGGAGTCCCCGTCCTCGACACCGTCCTCGCCCCCGGCAGGGTCGGCGTCTATCGAGCCACCGTGGCCGTGCCGTCCTTTGCCAACGGCAGTTTCTCTCTGTCCTGCGAAGCGAACTTCGGCAACATTCCCGTCACACGCCCATGAAACCCTCACTCTTCCCCATCGCCATCGCCCTCGCCGCACCGGCGATCGCCCAACTCCAGCCGCAACTCGTCTCCAACCACGACGGCTCCCTCCTCCTCTTCACTACCCCGCAGATGCGCCCCACCAGCGCCCCGCCCGAAATGAGCGGCTTCATCCTCGCCATCGACAACGGTAACTTCCGCATCTATCGCCAGCACGGCAATCCCACCCTCGGCAACATGGATATCAGCGCCGACGCCAAGGTGCTCTCCACCCAACTCGATGCCTCCCCCCGCGCCGTCACCACCATCGAAGGAGTCCCCGGCCGTCCCCTGCTCGAAACCGATCAGTCCGTCCGCCTCAGCGCCAACGGCCGCTTCGCCGTCCGCTTCGACCACACCGCCAACGCCTACCGCTGGTATCTCGATTCCGGCCGCATCACCTACCTCACCGGCAGCAACCGAACCCAGGCTCCCCGCAACAACGGCCGCCTCGTCGCCAACGATGGCTCCGCCGTCCTCTCTGTCAACGGCCAGGTTCACTTCTTCCCCAAAGACAGCACCGACCTCGTCCACCGCGTCCTGTCTCCCGCCGGCTTCAACGCCACCATCGACAACGAAGCCACCACCGTCCTCTACTCCAATGCGTCCAACGCCTATCAACTCCACAACCTCGCAACCGGCGCCACCGAGACCCACCCCGGTCGCGACCCCATCCTCAGCGCCGATGGCCGCAAGATCCTCTCCAGCACTTTCGATTCCCCCGCCTTCACCAAAGCCTCCCTCTTCGACCGCGACACCAACACAACCACGCCCATCGAAACCCCGCCCAACTCCACCTACACCCTCTCCGGCGACGGCCGCATCGTCTGGTTCCTTTCCCCCGAAGGCATCCACCGCTTCACCGTAGCCACCGCCAAACTGGAACTGCTTGTACCCTTCCCCATCGTCATCCGCCCCGAAGAAAACGTCCTCCCCGCCGTCCCCGGCTCGTTGTATTCCGTCTTCATCGCCAACCGCGCCGGCATCACCCCGCAGATCGCCCCCCAACCGCTGCCCGAAACATTAGACTCCTTTCGTGTTTGGATCAGAAGCGACCGTGCCCGCATTCATTCCATCCGCAAGCGCCCGTCTTCTTTTGCCGAAACCGAACTCATCGAATTGCGCATCCAGGTTCCCTGGAACACGGCCCTCTCCCGCAACACCCCCATCACCGTCGAACGCGTTGTCTCGCCTCTGGCCTTCACCGCACTCACCGCGTTCGTCCCCGTCATCGCCGTCGTCAACTCCTTCCCTTTACTCTTCTACTCCCTCGATGAAGACGGCCGCCGCTTCGTCACCGCCGAACACTCGCCCCTCCGCACTCCCGTCAACTACCTCTCCCCGGCCCGTCCCAACGAGTCCATCCGGATCCTCATGACCGGACTCGGCCCCGTCTCTCCCGCCGTCGAAACCGGCCACGCCGGCGCCTCGCCCACCGTCAACAGCGTGGCCTGCCACCTCTGGACCGACACCGATCTCATCCCCCTCGAAGTCCAGCAATCCACTCTCGCCGTCAACACCCCCGGTGCCTACCACGTCACCGTCAAACTCCCCGCCTCCATCCCTCCCACCACCGAAACCTGGATCAGTTGCGATAGCTTCCCGCTCCCCCTACCCTTCGCCCCGTAACCTCTCCGCGGCCCGCTCCGTCGCCTCCCGGCGCCGCGCCATCATCCCCTTCGCCTTCTGCTTCACCCCCGTAATCAATCCCAGCTCCGACCCCTCCGGCGACCCCGGCCCATACGGAGGCATCGGGTCATACTCCAACTGCAGCCCAATCCCCCGAGCCTCATCCTCACCCCGTAACTCCCCCGCCAACCGCAGCGCAAAATCAATCCCCGCCGTCACTCCACCCCCAGTCACTCGATTCCCATCCACCACCACCCGTTCCGCCACCGGAGTCGCTCCCAACAGCGCCAGTTGATCCCGCGACATCCAATGACACGCCGCCCGGTACCCCCGCAACAACCCCGCCGCACCCAACAGCAACGACCCCGTACACACCGACGTCACCCACTGCGCCTCCCGCCCCTGCACCCGTAGCCACTCCATCACTTCCTCATCCAGCATCCAATCCACCTGCCCCGGCCCGCCCGGCACAAACAGCACCTCGCACCGCGGGCATTCCGCCATCCGCACCCCCGGCACTATCGCCATCCCCCCGTCGCTCACCACCGCATCCAGCGTCTTCCAGACCAACAACACCTCCGCGTCCGAAATCCGCCGGAACACCTCGTACGGCCCCGTCAAATCCAGTTGCGTCAGCCCCGGATACAGCAGCATCGCGATCCTCGTCATGGGTGCGCCGTCACCTCGTCATCCGAGCCAATCCGGTACCCCTGCGCCTCCCCTGTCGCCGTATCGTACACCGCAAACGTCGATGCCACATCCGTGCGATTCGCCTGCCCGTCGAACTGGCACCCCATGATCGACCCCGGATTCACCGCCAGTGTCTTGCCCAGCCTCCGTATGTCGAACACATGATTGTGCCCGTAGAACACCGCATCGTACTCACCCCCGCGAGCCACCGCCAGAGCAATGTTGTCGAAATGATTCACCGCCACCCGCCGCCCGCCGAACTCTTCCTCGAAAAACTCCCCCCGCAGCCGCACGTGCGGATACTTCGCCACCTTCGACGTAATCCGAAACGTGTCCGCATCGTTATTCCCGAACACAATATGCAGCGGTCCCGCAAACCCGCGCGCCAGTTGATCCAGCACAAACGGCGAACACAAATCGCCGCAGCACACCATCGCCTCGCAATCGGCTACGAACCCGAGCGCCGCCTCCAGCTTCCACACATTGTCATGAATATCGGAAAGTATCGCCACGCGCATGCGTCAAGGGATAGCGCACCCAACCCCTCGGGCGCAATAATGAACTTCCATGGCGAACCTCGCCCTCATCGTCTGGAACCAGCAGGAAGCCGAACAGCACGCGGCGCCACTCACCGCCCTCGGCCATCAAGTCACCGCATGGCACGCCGCCAGCCAGGCCATGTTGAAGCAACTCCGCGCCGCCGCCCCCGACGTCCTCATCGTCGATCTCAACCGTCTCCCCTCGCACGGCATCCAGGTCGCCCTCGCCACCCGCAAAACTCCCATCGTGTTCATCGAAGGCGATCCCGAAAAAACCGCCAAAGCCAAAGCGAAAGTTCCCACCGCCGCCTATACCACCTGGAAAAAGCTCCCCTCGCTGCTCAAAAACATCGGCAAACTCGCACCCTCCACCTCCTCCGGCAAACCGATGGATCTCTACAAAGAAACCCCCATCGCCACCAAACTCGGCCTCGATAAAGCGCGCACCATCGTCGCCATCGATGCCCCGCGCTCGTTCCTCAACCTCCTCCCCCCACACATCGAAATCGTCGATGAAAACCAGCCCGCCAGCGCCGTCTTTTGCTTCACCACCGATCCTCGGCAACTCCAATCCCGCATCGAACAACTCGCCGCCCGCAGCCCCGTCTGGATCGCCTGGCCCAAGCGCGCCGCCAAGTCAGCCTCCTCCCTCACCATGTACTCCATCCGCGAAATCGCCTTCTCCGCCGGCCTTGTCGATTACAAGATCTGCGGCATCGACAGCCATTGGTCCGCCATGCTCTTCACTCTCCGCAAGCCGGCGAAGTAACCCTACCGCGCCGTGCCGTAGAACCGTAGCGTCACCTTCGTCAGCGCGCCCGCGGCGCCGTTCCGCACCAGGTCCAACACGCGCACGCGCCAAACACCGCTGCTGCTTTCTCCCCAATGCCGCACCGAAGTAAACGTGAAATTCTCGAAGTTCTTGTTCTCATCCGCCTTGCGCGGATCCGCCACCGACACCATCCCCGACGGCGCCACAATCCCAATCGCCAGATCCCCCCGGTTCTCGTGCGCGATATCCACCGTCAACTCCACATGCTCAATCCGCAAGTTCGGCTCATTGCTGAAATCGAGCGTCGCCGTCGCCCCGCCATCCGATCCGTCGGCAATCAGCGCCTCCCCGGAAACGGTCCGCGACACGCTCACCAAAGGCCCCAGATTGGTCCAGTTCGCCGCCTCCGTCAACGCCGCCGCCACATCGATCACACCCGCCCCAAACGAGTGGCTCAACGTGAAGCCGCCGCCGTTGCGCACGAATTCGTCGCCGCCCTTCAAACCCGTCCGCCGCGCCGTCTTCATCAGAATCTCTTTCACGTCCCGATACCCCAGCCGCGGATTGCGCTCCAGCAACAGAGCCGCCGCTCCCGATACCTGCGGAGCCGCCGCCGACGTCCCGTTGAAAGCATCCGAATAATTCTCCACCGCTTCGCTCGTTTCCTGCTCCCCCTTCAACACCGCCAGCGCTTCCGCCCCGGAATTGTTGGTCGTCCACAACATCTCCGGCGGAGCCATCTCGCCCCCCATCGCCGACACCGCGACGTTCATGCCCTGCTCACTGAACGAACTCGGCTCGTTGTTCTTGTTCACCGCCCCCACGCCGATCACAAAGCGGTTCCCTGAAAACTGGTCGTAGCTCGAATCGTCGCCCGCGCCACGCCCGTTCCCCGCCGAGAAGACAAACACCGTGCCTCGCCCCTCCCGATAGCTGCTCGTGGCGCGTTCCAAAGCCGATAACGGCAACTCACCCATCCGTCCCGCCGACGCCCCGTCGTCTTCCGGCCCCCAGCTATTGCTCGACACATGCGTCACCACGCCATCCGGTTGCCACAGGAACGCCTTTGCCGTCGATTCATCGTCGTTCGGACCCGCAATCAGCCGCAGCCCCATCAGCTTCACTTCCGGCGCTACGCCGATCACTCCCAGATTGTTGAACCCGCTCGCTCCTAACAACCCCGCGCACGACGTCCCATGATTGTCTTTCTTCAGATCCGGAGGCGTCGGATCTTCATCCGGCCCTTCATTGAAGTTGAAGTGGTACCCGCCTGTGATCGGATACGTGTTCGCCGCCAGATCCTCGTGCTTCACATCCAGCCCATCGTCGATCACCGTCACGTTGATTCCCTTGCCCGTTGCCACATCCCACGATCCCTTGACGCTCACTCCGTTTTCGCTGCTCAGATGCCACTGCTTCGGATACAGCGGATCGTTCACCGGACGCTGCAGCGCCCCCGCTTGCTTCTTCGTCATCTCACGAGCCAGCACCGGCGCAAAACGGAATCCACCCCGCTTCTGCATCCATCGCGCCGCCGCCAATGCCGCGTTGCCGTCCTTGTACACCACCACTGTCCAGCCTTCCATCGTGCTCTCCCGGCGGCTCACCGGATTCGTAGCCTGCAACGCCTGCCACTGTCCCCCTTCCAGCCGTACGTGCAACTTCTCCGTAAACAGCCGCCGGGCATCGCGCATCCGCCGCGACCGCTGCTCCGCGCTCATCGCCGCCAGTTTCGATGCCGGCGGCAGCTCGTCCATGTCATACAGCACCGGAGTCCGGCTCGCCGACTTTGCCGCCGTCTCCTCCAGCCGGTAGGCATGCTGCCGGCCCTGATCCTCAAACTGCAGCACCGTTTGCGCGGATAGGATTGCCCCACACACCCAGAGCAAGGCAGGTAAAAGGGAGATTCGCATCGCTATAGCCTAAGTGCGCAAAGCCAACGCTGTCAATGGTATTTCTCCTTACCTATAGTCAACGTGCTAACCTGAAAGATTGCGTGGTTACTGATATCGAACCCTCCATCTGGGCCCCCCATTCCTGGCAATCGAAGCGCGCCGCACAGCAGCCGGTCTACGACAACCCGGCCGAACTGGACGCCGTGCTCGCCGATCTGTCCAAACTCCCGCCCCTCGTCACTTCCTACGAAGTGCTCCAGCTCAAGCAGCAATTCGCCGAAGCGCAAGCCGGCAAGCGCTTCATCCTCCAAGGCGGCGACTGCGCCGAATCCTTCGCCGATTGCCACGGCCCAACCATCGCTTCCAAGCTCAAAGTCCTTCTCCAGATGAGCCTCGTGCTCGTCCAGGGCAGCAAGCGCCCCGTCACCCGCGTCGCTCGCATCGCCGGCCAGTATGCTAAACCGCGTTCGGAAGACATGGAAACCCGTAACGGCGTTTCGCTCCCCTCCTATCGCGGCGACATCATCAATCGCCCGGCCTTCACTCCCTCCGGCCGCCGTCCCGATCCCCAGTTACTGCTCGCCGCCCACACCCGCGCGGCCATGACTCTCAACTTCCTCCGCTCCCTCTCCAAGGGCGGGTTCGCCGACCTCCATCATCCCGAATACTGGGATCTCTCCTTCGCCCAGCACTCCCCGCTCGAAGAGGAATACCACCGCATGGCCGCCTCCATCAGCGAGTCCGTGCGCTTCATGGAAAACATCCTAGGCATACACGCCTCCGAAATCGAGCGCGTCGATCTCTTCACCGCCCACGAAGGCCTCCACCTCCACTATGAGCAGGCTCAGACCCGCCGCGTCCCCCGGCGCGAAGGCTGGTTCAACCTCTCCACACACTTCCCCTGGATCGGCCTCCGCACCAATCAGCCCGATGGCGCCCACGTCGAGTTCTTCCGCGGCCTCGTCAATCCCATCGGCGTCAAAATCGGACATACCACTCCCGATACCCAAATCCAACAACTCGTCGATACCCTCGATCCCCACAACGAACCCGGCCGCCTCACTCTCATCCACCGCTGCGGCGCAAACCGTATTCCTACGGAACTCCCCCGCATGATCCGCGCCGTCCGTCAAACGGGCCGCGATGTCGTCTGGGTCTGCGATCCCATGCACGGCAATACGTTCCTCACCGCCGATGGCATCAAGACCCGCAACTTCGACGGCATCCTCTCCGAAGTCGAACAGGCCTTCGATATCCACGCCGCCGAAGGCTCGAAACTCGGCGGAGTCCACATCGAACTCACCGGCGAAAACGTCACCGAATGCACCGGCGGCTCCCGAGGACTCTCCGAAGAGGACCTCAAACGCGACTACCGTTCCGAAGTCGATCCCCGCCTCAACTCCGAACAGGCCCTCGAAATCGCCATGCTCATGGCCCGCAAAATGGCGCGCATGTAGCCCGTTCGCCGATACTGGAAATCGTGCCCTTCCCTTTGCGCGTCGTGCTGGCCCTCGCCGCCCTCTACGTGCTCTACTTCCACGGCATGACCGCCGTCGGATTGCATGGCCCCGATGAGCCACGCTACGCCTGGATCGGCCGCGCCATGGCCGAATCCGGCGACTGGATCACCCCTCGCCTCTGGGGCCAACCCTGGTTCGAAAAGCCCGCCCTTCTCTACTGGCTCATCGCCGCCGGCTTCCAGCTCGGACTAGACAACGACGCCGCCCCCCGCTTCTTCCTCGCCGTCCTCAGCGTCGCTTTCCTCTTCTTCTATTTCCGCCTCCTCCGCGAAGAACTCACCGCCGAAGCCGCCGCCTTCTCCACCGCCATCCTCGCCGCCTCCGCCGCCTGGCTCGCCTATTCCCGAACCGCCGTCACCGACATCCCCCTCAGCGTCTGCTTCGCCCTCTCCATGCTGCTCACCTTGGAATGGCTGCGTACCGGTAACCCCCGCCGCCTCCCCTGGGCCGGAGCCGCCCTCGGCTTCGCCATCCTCGCCAAAGGCCTCGTCCCGATAGTTCTCGCCGCGCCTCTCGCCTGGTACGGCCGCAAGCGTATCTTCGATCTCTGGCGGCTGGCCGCCCCCGCTCTCCTCATTGCTCTGCCTTGGTACGCCCTCTGCGCCCAAGCCAACGGCCCCGTCTTCCTCGAAGAATTCTTCCTCAAACATCACTTCTCCCGGTTCGCTACCTCCGAACTCCAGCACGTCCAGCCCTTCTGGTTCTACATCCCCGTTCTCCTCGGCGCCGTCTTCCCCTGGACCCCGCTCCTCGCTCTCCTCCGCCGTCCCCAATCCACGGCCACCCACTTCCTCGCGGCTTGTCTCCTGTTCGGATTCCTCTTCTTCTCCGCCGCCCAAAACAAGCTCCCAGGCTACCTCCTGCCGCTGCTCCCCGCCTTCACCGCCCTCCTCGGCGATGCGCTCAGCCGCAGCAGCCGCGGCACTCGCTGGACCCTCGCCGCCTCCGCCGCCCTCATAGCCTTCACCCCCGCCATCCTCCCTGCCCTTCCCGACGCCATCTCCATCGGCTCCACCAGTGCCCTCCCCAAAGTTGCCTGGTGGCAGGGCGTCTTTCCCGCCGCCCTCGCCGCCCTCATCGTCTATCTGCTCGAAGCCCGTCAGGGCCGCGCCTTCGCTCTCGCCGTCGTCGCCCTCCTCGTCAGTGCCATGGCTTGGCGCGTCGTCCAGGACGCCTTCCCCGCCATCGATCGCGAAGTCTCCGCCCGCTCCACCTACCGCGCCCACAAAAACAAGGCCAGCCGGATTTGTTTGGAAGAGCCCCGCCGCGCCTTCCAATACGGCGTCAATTACTACTTCCGTTACCAGGTCCCCGATTGCGAAACCCAACCCCAACCCATCCGTATCGCGCGGTAGTATAGTAAGCATTCCACACTCGAACTACCATGTTTTTCCTGCTTCCCATCCTCCTGGCGGCACCCCTCATGGCACAAACCGTGAAAGAAGAAAAGGTCTACGGGCGCGACGCCTGGGTTCTCGAAAACGGACTCATCCGCGTCGCCCTCCTCAAAGGCGGCGGCCACATCGCCGAAGTCCGCCTCCTCTCCTCTGTCTCCAAAGCGAACGTCAACCCCATGCGCGTTCCGCACTATCCCACCATCGATCCTCACTCCTACGACCCCGCCGTCCACGACGCCACCTACGGCGCCGATCCCCATCGCTGGCTCTCCTCTGGCTACATGGGCCATCTGCTCTGCTTCCCCTTCTACGGCCCCCCCTCCAGCCCTGACGAAGTCGCCGCCCGTCTCGGCAACCACGGCGAAGCCCCCATCGTCGAATGGCACCGCACCAAAGTTCAGGAAACCGAAGCAGGCTTGCTCTTCACCTATGCCGCATGGCTCCCCCGCACCCAGTACCGCGTCGAGCGCACCGTCACCCTCGCCAAGGGCGCCCGCCACGTCCGCGTTGAAGAGTGGGTCGAAAACGTCGCCGCCTTCGATCGTCCCTTCCAGTGGATGCAGCATGCCACCTTCGGCCCGCCCTTCATCGAACCCGGCAAGACCCTGCTCGATACCTCCGCCACCCGAGGCATGGTCGCCAATGAAGAGGTCGCCTGGCCCGGCGAGAACGGCAAACTCCGCCCCATGACCGCCACTGAGCGTTCCGGCGGTTACGTCCCCCTGCAGATGGACCCCGCCCGCCGCTCCCAATTCTTCACCCTCCACAACCCCGGCCTCAAACTCCTCATCGGTTACGTGTTCCCCACCGCCCAGAACCCCTGGCTCGCCGACTGGCAGGAGAACAAGCGCAACACCCACAAGCCCTGGAACAACCAGGTCATCGCCCGCGGCCTCGAGTTCGGCAACTCCCCCTATGCCGAAGGCCTCCGCAAAGCCATCGACCGCGGCAAGCTCTTCGGAGTCCCCGCCTACGGCTGGATCGGAGCCAAACAGAAACTGAAGAACGAATTCATCATCTTCCTCGCCGAAGTCCCCGAAGGTTTCCCAGGAGTCCGCGACGTCCAGCTCAATCAGGGAGTCCCCGTCTTCACCGCCAAATAACCAGATTCATTTCAACCACTTAGTCCGCCGTCCCAACGGCCCCGGCAAGACCCGCCTGATACAATAAGCCGGAGGCGGAACGACATGAATCGTGCGGCGGCATTCATCGCAATTCATCACTTTCATCACTTTCATCACTTTTTCGCCAATCCGTCGAAAATCACAAAACGAACCCAACCGCCTCCAACCTCACCCCGTCCTTCATCGCAATTCATCACTTTCATCACAGCCCGCCTCAGACATCGAAAATTACAAAACGAACCCAACGGCCCGGCCCTGATACAATCTCTGGTGATTCACCCATGAACCTCCGCAACATCGCCATCGCCGCGGTCGCAGCCACCCTTGCTGCCGGTCTCCTCCTTTCGCAATCCGCCAAGAAGAAGGGCTACCGTACTTCCCCCACCGGATACAGCGACACCCCGCAACTCCCCGGCCAGACATGGAAGGTCCACGACATCGCCCGCCCCAAGCCCCGTGTCGTCACTCCCGGAGCCCAATACGGCGCGCCGCCCTCCGACGCCGTTGTCCTCTTCGATGGCAAAGATCTATCGAAATGGGTCGTCGAAACCCGCAAGGGTCAACAACCGGCTAACTGGACCGTCGCCAACGGCTACATGGAGGTCAAGTCCGGCGCTGGAACCCTCGTCTCCAAAGAGAAGTTCGGCGACGCCCAATATCACATCGAGTGGGCCGCCCCCGCCGAGATCACCGGCGACTCCCAATGGCGCGGCAACTCCGGAGTCCTCCTCATGAGCCGCTACGAAATCCAGGTCCTCGATTCCTACAACAACCCGACCTACGCCGACGGCCAGGCCGGCTCCATCTACGGCCAGTGGCCCCCATTGGTCAACGCCTCCCGCAAGCCCGGCGAATGGCAGTCCTACGACATCATATTTGAAGCCCCGAAATTCGAGGCCGGCAAGCTCGCCAGACCGGGCTTCGTCACCGTCATCCACAACGGAGTCGTTACCCAGCACCGCAAAGAAATCATCGGACGCATGGCCCACCGCGTCGTCGGCACCTACGCCCCGCACGATCCGGAAGAACCCCTCGCCCTCCAGGATCACGATGTCCCCGTCCGCTACCGCAACATCTGGGTCCGCCGCCTCACGGGCTACGATCAGCCTTAGCTCCCGGCGCGTGACCCCGCCTGGAGTCGTTTTTCGAGTTGTTGTTATGGGTCCTTACACAAGCCCGCACAGGCCGGGGCAGCGGGCACTCGCGGAGATGCAGCTATGAATTGGACAAAGATCGCGGAGTTGGCTCGGGAAGCCTTCCGCGAAGGCGTGAATGCCTGGATTGGCAAGGCCGGTATCGCCGGTGGAGTCGTAAACGGCCCAGTGCTTGAACTGCGCCCAGGAGCCCTCAACAGCCCCATCCAAGTGAACAACCTCGTCTTCGCCGCCATGACCAGAAACGGCGTAAGCCCGCTCATCTCCAAGGCCCTGGCCAATACCTTGGGCGGCGCATGGCACGAGTGGGCCGCCGGCTTCCACCTGCGGGCCACCGCGTTTCCTGCCCTGGCAGCCGTGCCTGCACCAGCCGCCGGGCCGACTCCCGGGGTGCCCGTCCCCTTACGTCAAGGCGCTTCCTCCGGCGAGTCATCGCTCAGCAGGACGATGCTCTCCAGCCGCCTCGCCGCCGCCCTGCAAGGGCAGACGCAAGGCGTCACCGGCAACATGCCGCAGTCGATGGACGATCTTGCCCAGTGGGTGGATGGCAGCTACCAGGATTGGAAGTCGCTGGCCATGCTCAGCGGCCTCGCCGGACAGGGCAATGTGCCCACCTTTGCGCCCCCCTATGTCCCCGTCGGCCCGGTGATTCAAGGCAACGTGATGGCCGGCGGAACCGTGTTCGCCGGTCCGCGCTTCGGGCGCATCGTTCCTCCCACCCGATGAAAGTCCTCCTCCTCAATCCGCCGTCGCCGGAGCGGTTGGCTTCACCGCTCCTCGGGATGCAGTACGTCACCTCCTCCCTCCTCGCCCAAGGCTGCGAAGTGAAAGTCATCGACGCTGCCGCGCGCTCCTTCCCTCACCCCGCCGAATGGATCGCGCAGGAAGCTCGCGACTTTGCACCCCAGGTGATCGGCGTCGGCTTGTTCACACGCTGGGTTCATCATGCCTACCGCCTCGTCGAACAATTGCAAGGCGATTGGCTCCTCGTTGCCGGAGGCCCGCATACCACCGTACGCGCCGAAGAGACATTGCGGCTCGGGTTCGATGTGGCTTTGACGGGCGAAGCCGAGCAGAGCATGCGCCGTCTCATTCGCTGGAGGGATGGGCGCGATGACATCGGGTCCATACCCGGCGTCGTGTTCCGCCGTCACGATGGCGGAGTCGGCTACGGCCCGCCGGCCGAATTCACCGATGACCTCGATGCGCTGCCTCCACCCCATGCCGCCCAGCACCTGTTCGATGCCCAATGGTATGGAGACAACGCCGCCCCCGTCCCTGGCGGAGTACTGACCAGCAGAGGTTGTCCGGCTCGATGCACCTTCTGCGCCAATCATGTCACCGGAAGGCGCTTCCGGCATCGCTCGGCTCAGAACGTCGTGGCGGAGCTAAACACATGGAACCGGCTCAGCGGTCTCACGCACTTCCCTTTCTGGGATGATGCCTTCACAGCCGAGCCCGCGCGAATCGAAGAGCTATGCCAGGCGCTGGAAAACGGGCTCCAGTTCCCGCTCACTTTCGGCGTCATCACACGGGCCAACATGATCACTCCCCGCTTGTTGCGGATCATGCGCCGCACCGGCCTCATCCATGTCAACTTCGGAGTGGAAAGCGGCGACGACGCCGTTCTGCGCGCCATTCGCAAAGGCGTGCGCACCGAACAGGTCGTCGGGGCCCTCGAGTGGGCCAAGGAAGCCGGCCTCCTCACTGCCTGCAACTTCATGCTCGGCTTTCCCCAGGAGACCGAAGCCGAACTCGATCGTACCCTGCGCTTCATGGAGCGGATCGCCCCGCTCGTAGACGCCTTCAGCACCATGGGTGTCGTGGTCCCTTTCCCGGGCACTCCGCTCTATGACGACTACCACTTCCAATACGGGTTCACAGACTGGTGGCTGAAACCGGGTTACAGCCGCTACACGGCGCCGCCACGCCTGGAAGACACTGATCGCTACTACCGTTATTACATCGACGATGCCAACCTCGATCTCGACTTCTTTCGTTACACCAACCCGGTGAAGGCCATGATCCGCGAGTGCCTGCGCTATAAGGCTGAGCACAACCTGCGCAGGATGCGTGCGGCATGAGTGGGTGGGACAGCGCCGCAGCCGTGGAATACTACGAGTCGTTCTGCCAATCCCACTCCAGGTATCGCACCGCCAACCGCCATCTGGTGAAGCATGCGGCACTGGCAAAGGGGCAGCATGTGCTCGACATCGGCGCGGGAACGGGACGTACTGCCGAAGAGGTCTTGCCGGCCATTGGACGGACAGGGTCGCTGGTGGCTGTCGAACCAGCGCGCGCCATGCGGCGCGAAGGCGCCCGCCGCTTAGCTTCCTCGCAAATCGAATGGCGCTCCACCATGCCGTCCCGGCAAAGACGCTTTGACCGCATCCTTTGCGGAGCGGCCATCTGGCAGTTCCCATCGCTCCGGCAGACGCTGCACGATTGGGCCGGGCGCTTGAAGGCTGGCGGAGCACTGGCCTGCAACTTCCCGGCACTCTACCTGCAGGAACCCGATAAGCCGGGTGGAGGCAGCGATCCATGGCTCACCGCGTTGCCTGGCCTGTTGATGGAGCAAGACACGCCCGGCTGCGCGGCAACCGTTCCGCTGCGACCCGCCGATGTGGAAGCCTCGCTGAGAGCCGCCGGTTTGCACCCGCGCCGCTGGCGGTTTCGGGTGAAGATGACGCAGACCGCCTTTGCCGCATGGCTCAAGATCCCATTGCTGACGGAGGGAATGATGCCGGGGTCAGCAGCCCGCGAACGGGCCCTTCGAATCGACGCCGCCCTGCAGCAAGTGGACCTGTGTTCCTGGAAGTGGGAGCGCTGGATCGGATGGACGGCATGGAAATCCTGACCACCCCGCTCGTCGATGCCTCACCCCTGTTGCAAGATCCGCCGCGGCTTCAGGCACTGGCCCGGAGGGATGGGTTCCTGTGGCTTCCCGGCTTGCTGCCCGCCGCCTGCGTGCTGGCACTGCGGGACGCTGTGGTGGAGTTTGCCCAGGAATCCGGCTGGCTGCAAGACGGCGCGGCGAAGCCCGGCAAGCGCATCGGATACTATCAGGATCCGGACTGGGTGAACCTGCAGATCCACGTCCAGAACAAGCCGGAGATGTGGGCCGCCGGCGATCATCCGGCTATCCATGAGGCGCTCTATGCGGCCGAGGGACGTTCGAGTTACCTCAACCTCAGCACGGCCAACACCTGCCGCGTCTTTTCCCCTCATCCGGACATGGCCACGCAACCCCATCAGGATGCCCACTACTTCCGTCTCATCGCGGACTTCTGGACCGTATGGGTGCCGCTCGGCGATTGTCCCCTGCAACTGGGGCCGCTCGCACTGGCCGCCGGCTCCCACCATGGCGGCATGCTCGATCATACAGGGCATGGCATCGTCGACGGTGGAGTGCAGATGCCCCCCGATACCGTCTGGAGCGCCGGTGACCTGCAGTGCGGCGATGTGATCCTGTTCCGTCCGCTGACGGTCCATCGCTCCTTGCCCAACCAGAGCGGGACGCAACTACGCATCTCGGCGGACTTCCGCTACGGCTTCTGGGAGGAACGGGGAGAGGTGGATTGGCGCCACATAAAATAATAAACAATCTTATTATCTTAAATTAGCCAACGAGCGCCGCAAACCGTTCATTCTGCTACCCTGATTACAGAAATTAACCGCACCGTAACATTGATGTTGCGGCGCCATGTTAGGTTGGGGGTCCACATTATGACCAGAGTCTGTTTATTCTTCCTTCTCATGACGGCCTCGGTTTGGGGCCAGTCTTTCACCGCGAGTCTGTTGGGCAATATCACGGACTCATCCGGGGCTGGCGTGCCCAACGCCACCATCGCGGCAATCAACGTCGCTACCAACACCAAAGTCGAGACGCAGAGCGACGCCACGGGACGTTACGTCGTGGCGACGCTGCCTCCCGGGACGTACACACTTGAGGCATCGGCAAGCGGCTTCAAGAAATTCTCCCGCGCCGGCATCGAACTCGCCGTCCAGCAGCAGGCGCGCGTTGATATCGCGCTCGCCGTCGGCGAACTGAGCGAGACGGTCACCGTGGAAGGCCAGGTATCCACCATCGAGACGTCCTCCTCCACCATCGGCAAGGTCGTTTCCAACAAGGCGATTTTGAACCTGCCGCTCAACTCGCGCAACATCTATTCCCTCATCTACCTCACGCCCGGTGTCGCCGGCTCCATCGGCAACAACTACAACAGCATGAGCTATTCGGTGAACGGAGCCCGCACATCGATGATGGACACGCTCATCGACGGGGCCACCGCTTCCCATCCGACCGTGCAGGGCTATTCGGGGATTTCCGCCTTCCCCAGCGTCGATGCCATCGGTGAGTTCAAGGTGCTGGGCGCCAACTTCCAGGCCGAGTACGGCCGCACCGCCGGCAGCGTGCTCAACGTGGTCTACAAGAGCGGAACCAACGACTACCACGGAACGCTCTACGAGTTCCTGCGCAACTCGAAACTCGACGCCAACACCTTCTATAACAACCTTCGCGGCGTGGACCTGGCGAGCTTCAAACGCAGCCAGTACGGAGGGACGTTCGGCGGGCCCATCAAGCGGGACAAGACCTTCTTCATGAGTTCCTATGAGGGGTTGCGGCAGCGGTCCTTCGGTTCGCGCACGGCCACCGTACCGACCGAACTGGAGCGCGCCGGAGACTTCACGCGGACCTTTGCCGGCGCCAACAACCCCGTGCTGATCTACGATCCCTTCACGACGCGCGCCAACCCCGCCGGCGGCTTCATTCGCGACGCCGTGCCGGGCAACGTCATTCCCGCCTCGCGCCAGAACGCCGTGGCCCGCAGCGTGGTCCGCTACTACCCGTTGCCGAACACCCAAGGCGCGCCATTCACCAACGCCAACAACTACTACCTGCAAGGCTCCTCGTCGCTCGACATCGACCAGATCGACGGGCGCTTCGATCACAACTTCAACTCCAACAACCGCATGTTCGTGCGCTATTCCTACCGCAATCAGGACGACGTCCCGGCGGTGCTGTTCCCGCAGGATATCGCCATGGCGGAAGACCGCATCAACCAGCGCAACCGCATGCACAACGGCGTCATCGACTACACTCGGACCCCCAACGCCACCACCATCCTCAGCGTGCGCGGCGCCTACGCCCGCAGCCTGTACTTCTACGAGAACCAGGGGCTGGGCTTCCGCGCCTCTTCGCTCGGCTTGCCCGGAGCGCTGGATACAGCGGGCGGATTGGTGATGTTCCCGCGATTTTCCGCCGGGGGTTACGTCGGCCTGGGCAATACCGACAACCGCTACAACGCGTTCATGACTTACACGCTGGCCGGCAGCATCACCAAGATCGCCGGGGCGCACACCCTGAAGGCGGGCTACGACGGGCGTTTGATTCGCGTCAACAACCGTGAGTCGCGCTCCACCTCCGGCGACTTCAGCTTCGGCGCGAACTTCACCCAGGGCCCGAACCCGAACACGGCGGCGGCGAACCGCGGCAACTCTATCGCCAGCAT
>JAEUQG010000067.1 GCA_016789755.1 Bryobacterales bacterium | reverse complement strand
CGGCGTTTATTGTGCGGGCGTTTCTTTCGGGGCAGTAGGGGGGGAGATAGGGGGTGGTTTGGGGTGGCTGTGTCGCTGGGGTTCGGCGGTGTGGGTGGGGGCCACCGATGAATGGGATGAACACGGATGGGGTGGGCGGTGGGTGGGTTGGAGCGGATGTGTCGCTGGGGTTCGGCGGTGTGGGGTGGGGGCCACCGATGAATGGGATGAACACGGATGGGGAGGGCGGTGTAACTAGGCGAGGAGTTTGCGGACTAGTTTGCCGGCTACGTCGGTGAGACGGAAGTCGCGGCCCTGGAAGCGGTAGGTGAGTTTGAGATGGTCGATGCCCAGCAGATGGAGCATGGTCGCGTGCAGGTCGTGGACGTGGACCGGATCGACGACGGCATGGAAGCCGATCTCGTCGGTCTCGCCGATGGTTTGACCGCCTTTCGTACCGCCCCCGGCGAGCCAGGTGGAATAAGCATCGATGTGATGATTGCGTCCGGCGGCTTGCCCCTTTTCGCCGTCGCTGAGCGGAGTGCGTCCGAATTCCCCGCCCCAGATCACCAACGTTTGATCGAGTAGGCCGCGCTGCTTGAGGTCCTGGACGAGAGCGGCGGAGGGGCGGTCCACTTCGCGGCAAACCTTCTCCATGCCGGATTTGATGGAGGCATGGTGATCCCAATCGGTGTGGTAGAGCTGGACGCAACGGACGCCGCGTTCGACGAGGCGGCGCGCGAGCAGGCAGTTGTTGGCGAACGAGGTCTTGCCGGGCTCGGCGCCGTAGAGGTCGAGCGTGGCCTTCGATTCGCCGCCGAGGTTCATCAGATCGGGGCCGGAGGTTTGCATGCGGAACGCCGTTTCATAGGCGGCGATGCGGGTGGCGATTTCATCGTCGCCGGTTTCCTCAAAGCGCATGGTATTGAGATCGCGAATGGCGTCGAGTGCGCGTTGCTGTCGCGCGGGGGTGACGCCAGGCTGGGAGGCGAGATTGAAGACAGGCTCGGTGCCGGGGAGGAAGGGGACGCCCTGGTAGGCGGTGGGGAGGAAGCCGGATCCCCAGATGAGAGGGCCGTTGCGCGGGCCGCGGGGGCCGCTTTGGAGAGCGACGAATCCGGGGAGATTATCGGCTTCCGAGCCCAACCCGTAGGTGATCCAGGCGCCCATGGAGGGGCGTCCGGGGACAATGGAGCCGGTGTGTGCGAAGACCTTCGCGGGGGCGTGATTGAAATTCTCCGTCTTCATGGTGTTGATGACGGCGATGTCGTCGACGGTGGAGGCGATACGCGGCAGCAGTTCGGAAATGTACGTGCCGGCCTGGCCGTGGCGCGAAAACTTCCAAGGGGAGCCGAGCATCTTCTGATGCGCCATGCGCTCCATGAAGGCGAACCGCTTGCCTTTCATGAAGCTTTCCGGAGGGGTCTGGCCGTCGAGTTCCTGGAGCTTCGGCTTATAGGAATACATGTCGAGGTGAGAGGGTCCGCCGGCCATGAAGAGATAGATGACGCTTTTGGCCTTGGCCGCGAACTGGGGCGGCTTGGGGGCCATGGGGTTCTTCACGGCCGCCGGAAGCGAGCGGGCGAGCAGCGAGCCGAGGGCGATTTTGCCCAGGCCGACGCCGCAATCGCGGAAAAAATGGCGGCGCGTTTCGAATAAGCTCTGACGGTCTTCGAGTGTCATCGTAATTATTCCCGTGTAATGAATTCGTCCATGTTCAGGATGACGCGCGCGATCGAGGTCCAGGCGGCGAGTTCGGTGCGGTCGAGACCGGCCGGCGGGTTGGCGGGGAGGAGCTTCGAAGCCTCTTCCGGATGGGTGGCGAGTTCATCGCGTTCGGTGCCGAGCAGGGACTGCAAGCGCTCACGCTCCTTGGGGCGCGGCGAGCGGGCGAGAGCGACCCGGAAGGCGTGATCGAGACGAGTGCCGGGAGGCGATTCGCGCAGCAGGCGGACGGCGAAGGATTGCGCCATCTCGTGAAAGGCCTGATCGTTCATGAGCGTGAGGGCCTGCAGCGGCGTATTGGAGCGGTTGCGGCGCGTGCAGGCGGTCATCCCGCTGGGAGCATCGAACACGATGAGCGCGGGGTGCGGAGTGACTCGCCAGAAGAAGGTGTACATGCCGCGGCGGTAACGATCTTCGCCTTGCGACGGCTTCCAGACCTTCTTGATCTGGCTGGCCGACATGGCGGCGGCGGGCTGCGGGGGAAAGACGCTGGGGCCGCCGACTTTGCGGCTGAGCAATCCGGCGGAGGCAAGCGAGATATCGCGGACGACTTCGGAATCCAGGCGCAGCCGTGTTTGCCGCGCAAGGAGCAGATTTCGCGGATCGGATTCCATCAGATCCTGGCGCGCCTCCGAGGTCTGGCGGTAGACGGCGGAATTGAGGATGAGGCGGTGGATGTGTTTGCGGCTCCAGCCGGATTCGATGAACTCGGCGGCAAGCCAATCGAGCAGTTCGGGATGGGTGGGCGGCGCTCCTTGTGTGCCGAAGTCGTTTTCGGTTTCGACGAGCCCGCGCCCGAAGTATTCCTGCCAGATGCGGTTTACGGCGACTCGGGCGAGAAGGGGATTGTTGGGGGCGATGAGCCAGCGGGCGAAATCGAGCCGGTTGAGAGCGCCGCCGTTCCCCGGCAGCGCGCCGAGGAATGCCGGAGTGTTGGGAAACACGCGTTCGCCTTTGTGAAGGTAATCGCCGCTGAGCATGATGTGCGTCTGGCGAGGCTCGGGGAGTTCGCGTTGGATCATCGAGCCTTCGAGACCCTTGGGCAGCAGGGTCTGGAGGCGGGCGATCTCCGCCTCTGTCTCTTTGACAAACGTGTCGCCGGCGGTGGGTTTGTTCTCGCGTTTGTAGTCGGTCAGTTTGTCGTCGAGCGTCACCAGCTTGAGAAGCACTTCATCGCGGCGTTGAATGACATCGGGGGGAGCGAACTCGACGAAGGGTCCCTGGACGTGGACGAGGTTATTGAAGCGGGCGTTGTAGCGGGGACGATCTTCGCCCCAATCGTCGGTGCTGTTGAAGAAGGCGTAGAGCTGGTAGTATTCGCGGTTGGAAATGGGGTCGTACTTGTGATCGTGGCAGCGGGCGCAGCCCACGCTGAGGCCGAGGAAGACGGTGCCCGTGGTATCGACGCGGTCGACGACAGCTTCGGTGCGATACTGCTCGCGGTCGGTGCCGGCTTCGATTTGGATGGGCGAGTTGCGATGGAATCCGGTGGCGATCAACTGATCCTTCGTGGGGTTGGGAAGCAGATCTCCCGCGAGTTGTTCAACCACGAATTTGTCGAACGGCATGTCGTTCTGCGTGGCTTGGATGACCCAATCGCGATAGCGCCAGATCTGCCGCGGCTCATCCCGGGAGCCGCCATCGGAATCGGCATAGCGGGCCTGATCGAGCCAGCGGCGTGCCCACCGTTCGCCGTAATGCGGGGAATCGAGAAGCTTGTCGATCCACTGCTGCCACGCGCCGGGACGGGGGTCGGCGCTGAAGGCGCGCAGCTCTTCGACGGAAGGCGGGAGGCCGGTGAGATCCAGCGACAGGCGGCGCAGCAGGGCTTCTTTGGAGGCTTCGCGGGAAGGGGCGATGTTGGCCTGTTCCAGGCGCGCGAGGATGAACCGGTCGATGGGTGTGCGAGCCCACTGCCGTTGGCCTACGGCTGGCGGGGCGGGGCGCTTCACAGGAACGAAGGACCAATGGTTGGGCTTGGCTTCGGTGGCGGCGAAGGCGCTTTCCGGCATCGCCGCGCCGGCGGCGATCCATTTTTCAAGCAATGCAATCTCGCCGGGCTTGAGTTTGTAGGCCGGAGGCATGCGCAGGTTCCCGTCCTGGCGGATGGCTTGGAGCAGCAGGGGGAGGCCGCCGCCGCGCTTGCCGCCCTTGGCCAGTTCGGCGCGCGTGGTCATCGAGAAATTGCTCATCTTCAATTTCTGGTTATGGCAGCCGAGGCAATTCCGTTCGAGAATCGGGCGCACGTCGCGGTCGAAGACGGGCTGCTGCGCGGCAAGCAGCGTCGATAATCCCAGCCAGAGGAGCATGATCGCTGCTAGCATATCACTGCCGGATTATTTACGGTTTTTTCATCGCCAAAAAGGGCCGCGGCATGTATGATGAATAGATGCGGCAGTTGTGGGCGGCAATACTGTTGGCCGTATTCAGCGCATCGCTGATTACGCCACTGTTGCCCGCGCAAACCGAGATCAAGCTGCCGCCCTGTTGCCGGCGCGACGGCAAACATCGATGCGCGATGATGCCTGGGAACGGGCAAGGGGCCAAGGACAGCAGTCCTGCGCTCCGCAGCGGCACGATGAAATGCCCGTTGTTCCCCGTGGGCAAGGCCGCTCCGGTATCCACGGAAACAGCGGTTCCTTCCCTAGCGTCGCGTCTGGCCCCGCCGGCGCGCGCCGCTGCCCCTTACGCCAAGCCGGCGGACGCTGCGCGGCCCCGGTCCTTTGAAAGCCGCTCGGCATCCAAACGCGGCCCGCCTTCGTACTC
>JAEUQG010000058.1 GCA_016789755.1 Bryobacterales bacterium | reverse complement strand
CGATACGCTGGCGCGATTCGGGGGCGCGCGCGAGTTGGCGCAGCGGGTGGCTGGAGAGGGCGAGGAGGTGGATGGTCTCGATCTTGACTTTGGTGATGGGCTTGGCTTCGGAGAGCGATTGCAGGCCTTGGTCGAGGACAGCGAGGGCTCGTTGGGGATCGAGGGGAGTGAGGACGAGGCCGAGTTCACGGGCAGCGCTGGCGACGCGGATGCGGGCATCGGTGTTGTCGCGGTCATAGGCGGCGGCCTGGAGGGCGAGGTCCATCGCTTCGCCGAAGGCGTGGGCGGCGGCTTGGCGATTGCCCAAGCTGACTCCGCCTTCTTTGCCGAGGATCATGCCTTCGCGCCAGATGACGCCGTAGAGATTCATCTGACGGTGAGTGGTAGTGGGATATTTGGCTTCGGCGGTAATTTTGCGGGCCTTACGGATGGTGGCGAGAGCCTCGTCGAGTTCGCCCTGGAGGCGCAGACCGTTGGCGAGGAGGCTGAGGGCGTGGCCTTGCTGGGACGGCTGATTGGATTGGGTGCTGTGGGTGACGGCGAGGCGGGCGAGGCGGACGCCTTCCTCGAGCCGCTGGGAGTTGAGGCGATTGAGGGAGGCATTCATGAGGATGCGGATGGCATCGGCGGATTGCCGTTTGGAGAGATTGCCGAGGGCGAGGGCGGTTTCGGCCTGGCGCGTGGAGGCAGTGGCGAACTCCTCAGATTGGGCATTTCGCTTCTCATTCGCAGCGAGGATCATGCGGCTCTCGTTGGCGACGGCGGACAGGACGAGGGCTTCGCGGTGGTTGGGATCGGCTTGCAGGATCGGGTGGACGAGCGCGGCGGCGCGCTGGAGGCTTTGTTCAGCGGCGGCGGGGTCGCCGAGGTTGGGACCGATGGGGACACCCTGGACGGTGGAGAGGCTGAGGAGGGCCTCGGCGACTTCGAGGGAGAGTTCGGGATCGCCCTTGGCTTCCTTTTCGAGAGCGGTGAGGTATTCGAGAGAAGTGGCGACGAGGGAGTGGCGCACTTTGGTGGAGCCGTTCAGTTGGGCGAGTTCCTGGTCGAGGGCGAAGAAGCGGCCGGCCATTTGGCGGACGAGGAGGAAGCGCTTTTGGGCGACATTGCGCTGGTGGTTGGCGAGCAGGAGGCCGGCGGACAAGCCGGTGACGGCGACGGCGGCGGCGGCCACGGGGACCCAGTAACGGCGGAGGAACTTGTGGGTGCGGTACCACAGATCACCGGAGCGGGCTTTGACGGGGCGATAGGCGAGAAAGGCGCGGAGGTCGTCCATGAGCGCTTCCATGGTGGCGTAGCGGGACTCTGGCTCCTTTCGCAGGGCCATGGCGAGGATGGCGTTGAGGTCTTCGGGGATGCCGGGGCGGAGCAGACCGGCGGGCGGGGGCTCCTTTTTGCAGATGACGAAATCGATGGACTCTTCTTCGGAGGAGAAGATGTGCGGGGAACTGCCGGTGAGGAGCTTATAGAGGACGGCGCCCATGAGGTAGACGTCGGTGGCGGTGGTTTGTGAGCCGCCGCGCACCTGCTCCGGGCTGGCGTATTCGGGGGTCATCATGCGTTCGCGGGTGCGCGTGACGCCGGTGGCGGTGTCGAGGATTTTGGCGATGCCGAAGTCGAGGAGTTTGGCATGGCCGGAGGAGTCGACGAGGATGTTGGAAGGTTTGAGGTCGCGGTGGATGACGAGGTTGCGATGGGCGTGGGCGACGGCGTCGCAGACCTGGAGGGCGACTTCGATTTTTTTGCGGAGGGGGAGCGGGGCGGAGTACTCATCGATAGGGATGCCATCGACATACTCCATGACGAGGTAGGGCTGACCGCTAGGGGTGCGGCCGGCGTCGAGGAGTTGAGCGATGCC
>JAEUQG010000029.1 GCA_016789755.1 Bryobacterales bacterium | reverse complement strand
GCCACCCGCCGCGGCACCCAGCGCCCCGACCGCGTCGGAGCCCCCGACGGTTCCGTCTCCAGCCCCGACCGTACCCGCTGGCTCGACCGCGCCGCCTTCGTCTGCCCCGGACGCGCCCCCGGAGCCGCCAATCAGTTCGATTGCAACGTCGGCGTCCGCCCCGGAGTCGACCCCGCCCCCCTCGGCCGCTTCGGTAATTCAGGCGTCGGCATCGTCCTCGGCCCCGGCTCCCTTTCCTGGAACGCCGCCCTCCGCAAGAGCTTCTCCATCGCCGAGCGCACCGCCCTCCGCCTCGAAGGCAGCTTCACCAATCTGCCCAATTGGACCAACCTCGGCGACCCCATCGTCAACCTCGTCGATAACAACTTCGGCCGCATCACAGGCATCCGCGGCGCCGACTTCGGCGGCAACCGCACCGGCCAGGTCTCCCTGCGCCTCGAGTTCTGATTCGCTATTGCTCATTGCAACCCTCCATCGGTCGATAAGCCTATGGGGGGTTAAATGAGCGGATTGCGCAATAAACTACTCGTCCTGGTGGCGTCTGTCGCCACACTTAGCGCCGCCGGGACCATTCTTCTCTATAGAGGCATTCAAGCGCACCGCGCCGACGGCTTGGTCATCAACCTCGCCGGCGCACAACGCATGCTCAGCCAGAAAATGAGCAAGGAAGCTCTTCTCCTCGCTTCCGCCAAAGGCCCCGCAAAACCCCTCGCCGAAAGCAGAGCCCGTTTCGAACGCGTCCTCAACGGCTTGATCGCCGGCGATGCCGCCCTCGGCTTGCCCCCCGCCTCGTCCTCCCAGACCCGCGCCCAACTCCAAAAGGTCAACGGCCTCTGGACCCCCTTCCGCCTCCACGTCGATGCCCTCCTCGCCAAACCCGGCCCCGGCGAACACATCGATGCCATCGTCCGCGCCAACGTCGAACTGCTCACCGAAATGAATCGCGCCGTCACCCTCCTCGAGCAGGAGGCCAATGCCCGCGTCACCCACATCCTCCAATTACAGGCCGGCCTCTTCTTCGCCGTCCTCCTCCTCCTCGCCGCCGCCTGGAAAGCCCTCCTCGCGCCGCTCCTCAAACACCTCGCCGTCGTCGTCGAAGAGGTCGGCACTGCCTCCCAAATCGTCTTCGACAACGCCAATCAACTCGCCACCTCCAGCGACTGGCTCGCCAATACTGCCGTCCAGCAAGCCGCTACCCTCCATGAAACTTCCTCCGCTTCAAAGAGCATCCATCTCACCGCCCAGCGCAGTAAAACCAGCTCCACCAAGGCTTCCACCGTCGTCGGCGCCGCCGAACGCGATTTCTCCGAAGCCGCCCGTACTCTCGATGAAGTCGTTCAGGCCACCGCCGCCATCGGCGAATCCACCGGAAAAATCGCTACCGTCAACCGCCAGATCGATTCCATCGCCTTCCAAACCAATATCCTCGCCCTCAATGCCGCCGTCGAGGCCGCTCGCGCCGGTGAGGCCGGCATGGGCTTCTCCGTCGTCGCCGATGAGGTCCGCAACCTCGCCCAACGCGCTTCCGGAGCCTCCAAAGACACCGCCCGCCTCGTCGAAAATTCCAGCGCCGCCGTCGCCGACGGCATCGCTAAAGTCAGTAAAGCCTCCTCCGCCATGACCGCCATCCAGCGCGAATGGGACAAAGTCCGCGCCCTCACTCACGAAATCGACGAGCTCAGCGAACAGCAATCGAGCGGCATCGCCCAAATCTCCCAGGCCGTCGGCACCATGCAGGACAACACCCAGCGCACCGCCTCCGTCGCCGAAGAAAGCGCCGCCTCCGCCCTCGAACTCCGCCGCCAGGCCGAAGCCATGCTCACCGTCTCCGGCAACCTCGCCCAAATCGTCGCCGGCCGGTAGCGCAACCGGCCCTCCACACACCCCACCAATTTCTCCCGTTTGTAACCATTTATTGATGGAGCCGAACAAGCCGCCCATCAGTCAGTCCCGAACCGGATCCGAAGTGCACCTGGTTCCGCACCACAGCGATTTCTGCTTGATGGCCCTCTTCGCCTGGGTAACCTCGATCAGAGGACAGGAGAGGCCACTCTCAACCTACAGGCTCCGGTTCACTCTCAAGGAACCAGGCGTTAGGACGAGTTCCTTGCCCGCCTGGACGACCCGTCACGCAACAACCGCCTGGAAATACTAGCCCTCGCCGAGCGAGTCTCCGGCCCGGCCGCTTCGAGGTAGAGCGCCGGATCCCCTTACCCAGTCGAACCTCCGCCGTGACCGCATTCCTTGATAATGCCGCCCCAGCGCCGGCTCGCCGCCGGCTACGCAACACCCACACTGATAGAATGAAATCGATGAAGCTAACCGCTGTATTTCAAAAGGTGCCGGAAGGATACATAGCTTTCATCGAGGAACTCCCTGGCGCGAATACTCAAGGCGCTACGATCGAGGAAGCTCGTTCCAACCTCGCCGAAGCGGTCACTCTTGTGCTCGACGCGAATCGCCAGCTAGCGGAGGAGTCCCTCGGGGGCGCCGAGGTCATCCGTGAGCCATTCGCTATTCCCGCTGCATGAAGCGGATCGATTTGATTCGTCATTTGAACGGAACGGTTGTCAGTTGCTGCGCGAGGGCAATAACCATTCGGTGTATGTCAATCGGTCCGCCAAGAGCTCCACGGTGGTGCCGCGTCACAGTGAGGTGAACGATTTTCTGGCCCGCAAGATCTGCGACGGCCTCCAAGTCCGGCGTCCCTAATACCGTCGGTCGGCGTGGGGGCCGTCGCCATTCGACCTGGAACCGAGACCGCCACCGAAATCTGCGCCGCTCCGCGAATAAGGAACGATAAGTCGCGATCTCCCCCGGAGACTGGACCGTCGGCGCGTCCCGCGCCAGCGGACGTCGCACGTCGAAAGATGCGGGTCGCTAGAGCTATTCCTCTTTCGGACCTCGTGATGAGAGAATAGACCTCGACCATTATGCGGCGCTGGCAGCGGCACTTACTCCTGTTCATTCTCTTGGCCGCTGGGATTCTGTTGGCGATTCTTCCCGAGTTTGTTCGGGACGACAACTCCCGGATGAATGAGCGTGTCGGCGTTGCCATCGCCTTGTGCGCCGTGGCAATCTTCTTCGCGCAGGACAGACTGGATCGCGGTGAAACGCGGGAGGGGCACACTCCGGCGCTTCGGTGGCGGCAACTCCTGATCGATAAGGTCTTCGAGTTCGCCCAGTCGCAGTTTGATGGCGGTCTCTACCGGCGGGCTCGGAAGGAATTCCATCTGGCCGAACGGCCGCTGCATGTAACTACTCGGGAGGATCACCGGTCGATTCCTGCCGGTGGAATCGAGCGCTACTATCGCGGCCTGGACGGTCCGCTGGTGATTCTCGGCGAGCCCGGCACCGGGAAGTCAACGCTTCTCTACGAGTTGACTACTCTGCTGCTGCCGCAGGACGACGGCGGTTCGATTCCTGTTCCTTTCGAGTTGTCCGCCTGGACGGCGCGGCAGCTTCCCCTGGAGGAGTTCCTGGTGGAGCAACTGGGGCGGCAGTATGGTGTGGGTGCGTCGCTGGCCAAGCGCTGGGTGGCAGCGGAGGTGCTGATTCCCATGCTCGACGGGTTGGATGAGGTTCCGGCCTCCCATCGGGCTGCGTGCGTGAAATGTATCAATACCTTCCGGAAGGCTCACCCGTGCGTGAAGCTGGTGGTGGCGTGCCGCGAGGCCGAGTACGGGGAGCTTGGGTTGGGCGTGGACGCGCGCTCCGCCGTCGTGGTTCAAACTCTGGACCGCCCGGCGGCCGAGGACTACCTGGCGAAGTCGGAGTTCTTTGATGGCCTGCGCCGGGCCCTGGCGGCTGCGCCGGAGCTTTGGGAGTTGATGACGACTCCTCTGATGCTGTGGGTGGCGGCCTACGCGTTCGAGCGGGATGGTGCAGGGGATTTGCGGGCCGCGGCCGATGTTCGCGCCGCGCTCTTCGACCGGTTTGTGAACCGCATGCTGGAGCGGGAGGCCGGCAAGCGCGGGCAGGCCGGGCCCGCCTTTGCGGCTGAGGAGACTCGGCGTTGGCTGGCCGAAACGGCGGCGGCCATGGGCCGTGTGGGTGCGACGAGCTTTCACCTCGAGGATCTTTCTGTCGATTGGCTGCCGGAGGCGACGCGTCCGGCAGTCACTCGACAGTTGCGCAGGGTCTTCGTGCTGGTCGTCGGGCTGGTCGGCGGGCTGGTCGTCGGGCTGGTCTTCGGGCTGGTCTTCGGGCTGGTCGTCGGGCTGTTCGGCGGGCTGGTCTCCGGGCTGGTCTCCGGGCTGGTCTCCGGGCTGGTCTCCGGGCTGGTGCTGTTCGGCGT